>JAYOSU010000010.1:0-1665 GCA_038139395.1 Cryomorphaceae bacterium | reverse complement strand
GGTGCTTCAAAAAGAACAGCGATGAGCGCAGGACTAGAGATGCAAAGTGCCGTTTTAGGAAACTATGGTGGTTTTTACGCATTTGGATTTACCGGGAGCCTCTATCAAAATGTTGTGCCTCACCTTCATTTACACCTTGGGGGCTCAATAGCCTCTGGAGGTGGAGCTGGCGCCCCAGATGGAGATGGATTAATGTATCGAGGCTTTGCCGGATTGGCTCATAAAAGTAAATTGGGCGTGTTTGAGTTGGGTCTCCACCACATTAACTTTCCAAGCGGTTCAATAACCTCGAACCATGCGGCTTTTGGTTATACACACTTCATGCCTTACGACTGGCAAAAACAAAATAAATGGTTCTATCCGACATTTTTTGAAGTTGTTACAGGTCTTTGGTTTCTAGGGGCCGAAGACGCCGGTCGCAATACAGAATCAGTGAAAAGTGTGTATGCAGGTGTTCGCGTGGGTCAGTACCTAAATACCAATCATACTTTAGGGGCTGAACTTCAACTTGGGGCAGGGGCTATGGGGAATATAGACGGATATATGAATTATTCCATGGGTGTTAGATACAATATACTTTCACAGCGATTATTCTTACGATTTCACCTGGGATCAGGCGGTGGCGGTGGCGTACACACTGGCGGTGGAATTTCATCTATGTTCAACACAGGAATTCAATTTAGACAACATCAGTTTAGCGTAGGACAATGGACTGCCTTGACAGATAAAGCTTCTATTCCCTTCGTGTCTTACAGCAGGCATTTCGACTTCAACTCTTCTTTTGGGTTCCATAGGGGTGGAGTGGTTTCAACATACAATGAACCTTCCAAAAAGGTTGCTTTAAAAGTTTTAGCGGGCGGGGGACAACAGCGCTCATACGGTATAGATAGGAATAATTTTCCGTACAATCCCATGTCAGGAATTTCAATGGGAATAGGGATAGAAGCTTGGACCAATACGATGTACACACTAGATGCCTACGGTCACACTTTGTGGGCGGCAAGCGGCGGTTACGGGGCCTATGCAGAAGGACTTTTCAGTGTTACCTTACTTAGAAATCAAGGAAATATGAAGTATGGATTGGATGCAACTACAGGGATAGCCGGTGGTGGTGGAATTGAGGTTGGTTCTGGCATTATGATTGCGCCTGGTTTGCAGGTGGAAAGGAAAATAGGTCCCTTATCCTCCATAAAAATGAATCTTCGCAAGAAGTACTTTCCAGGGGGCAGTTACAGTCCTACTTATTTTGGTGTGGAACTCATTCAATCCTTACCGGTTCACTTGTGGTAAGTGCCTAAATTTGCATTATGAAATACATCAACACTCTATTGATTTTATTCTTTTCTCTACCGGTTTTTGCTCAGGCGAATTACACAGATGCCTCGGGTAAAAAACAAGGTAAATGGGTAAAAAAGTACGAAAGTGGAAAAATTAGGTATTCAGGTACCTTCAAAGACGATCTTCCCGTTGGTACGTTCACCTATTATTTTGAACGAGATGGGGGAATGATGTCTCAAATTTCTTACCGTGGAAGCACGGGTGTAGGTTATGCCCGTATGTTCCATCGTTCGGGTGAATTACAAGCAGAAGGCCTGTATGATGCTCAGAATAAAGACAGTACATGGACCTATTATTCTAGAACAGGAGTTTTAACCCAAAGAGAAG
>JAYOSU010000009.1:34007-48623 GCA_038139395.1 Cryomorphaceae bacterium | reverse complement strand
TTGACTGTCCAGGTCACGCGGATTACGTGAAGAACATGGTAACTGGTGCTGCTCAAATGGATGGTGCTATTTTGGTAGTAGCAGCTACTGATGGCCCAATGCCACAAACACGTGAGCACATCCTTTTAGGACGTCAGGTTGGTATTCCACGTATCGTTGTGTTCTTGAACAAGGCGGACATGGTTGATGACGAAGAATTAATGGAATTAGTAGACATGGAAGTTCGTGATCTTCTTTCTTTCTACGAGTATGATGGTGATAACACTCCTGTTATTGCTGGATCAGCTCTAGGTGGATTGAATGGCGAGCAGAAGTGGGTTGATACCGTAATGGAATTGATGAGTGCAGTAGATGCATGGATCGAGGAGCCCGTACGTGATCGCGAAAAACCATTCCTAATGCCTATTGAGGATGTATTCTCAATCACAGGTCGTGGAACAGTTGCTACGGGTCGTATTGAAACGGGTGTTGCAAACACTGGTGAAGCAGTAGAAATCATAGGTTTTGGTGATGAAAAACTGACTTCAACAATTACTGGTGTTGAAATGTTCCGTAAAATTTTGGATACAGGTGAAGCTGGGGATAACGTAGGAATCTTATTACGTGGTATTGAGAAAACTCAAATCCGTCGTGGTATGGTTATTTGTAAGCCAGGTTCTATTACTCCGCACAAGAAGTTTACTGCTGAGGTCTATATCTTGAAGAAAGAAGAAGGTGGTCGTCACACTCCTTTCCACAACAATTACCGTCCTCAGTTTTACTTGCGTACAACAGATGTTACGGGAGAAATTCAACTTCCAGACGGAGTAGAAATGGTAATGCCAGGTGATAACCTTACAATTACTGTTGAATTGATCGCTAATGTTGCTGTTAACACTGGTTTGCGTTTTGCAATCCGTGAAGGTGGTCGTACAGTTGGTGCGGGTCAGGTAACTAAAATCATTGAGTAAGAATAACTCAATTGATATAATTTAGGTAGTAAAAGGTGCCTCCCAAAGGGAGGTGCCTTTCTGCCTACATACGGGCATAGTTCAATGGTAGAATAGCGGTCTCCAAAACCGTTGATCAGGGTTCGAATCCTTGTGCCCGTGCTAAGAGATAAAAAAAGATGAGCAAAATCATAACATCACTTCAAGATTCATGGAATGAATTCGCAGTGAAAGCGACGTGGCCTTCATTAAGTGAATTGCAAAAAAGTACAGTCTTAGTTATAGTAGGAACTATCATCTTTTCACTCGTGGTATTTGGTATGGACAAAGCAATCTCAACTATACTTGAGTTTGTGTATTCAATCTTCGGATAAGATGTCAGATACTGGAATGAAATGGTATGTGTTGCGCACAATAAGTGGCCAAGAGCATAAAACCAAAACTTATATCGAAAACGAAATGGCTCATGCTGGAATGAGCGATTTAGTAGGTCGAATAGTAATTCCTATGGAAAAAGTCGTTCAAGTGCGAAACGGCAAAAAAGTCATTAAGGAAAAAACGAGAACTCCCGGTTACATGTATGTTGAGACAACATTGACCGGAGAAGTTAGCCACATGATAAAGAATCTACCGAATGTGGTTGGATTTTTATCTAATGTGAAAGGTGGAGATCCGTCGCCCATGCGGGGTGCGGAAGTAAGTAGACTTCTAGGTGAAGTAGACAAGCAGGCTGAAAATGCCGCGATGCTGATGATTCCATTTACAGTGGGTGAAACAGTAAAAGTGATTAATGGTCCATTTAGCACTTTTGATGCGACCATTGAAAAAATCAACGAGGAGAAGCAGAAGCTAGAGGTTACTGTAAAAATCTTTGGTCGTAAGACTCCTGTTGAATTGAGCTTCACGGAAGTGGAGAAGTTATAATTGATATAGATGTGAGACTATATATAGGTTCGTTTTTCATGCTTCCAACTAGAGAAACGGCCACAACAACAACGCTAAATAGTAATAACAAGAAATGGCAAAAGAGGTTAGTAAAGTAGTAAAGCTTCAGGTCCGTGGTGGCCAAGCTAACCCTTCTCCTCCTGTAGGTCCAGCATTGGGTGCTGCGGGTGTCAATATCATGGAATTCTGTAAACAGTTTAACGCTCGTTCACAGGATAAAATGGGTCAAGTGTTGCCGGTAGTGATTTCTGTTTATACAGATAAGAGCTTCGACTTCATTGTTAAGACACCACCCGCCGCAGTTCAATTATTGGAAGCTGCAAAGATTAAGAAGGGGTCATCGGAGCCTAACCGTAGTAAAGTTGCTAAAGTTACTTGGGATGCTGTTCGCAAGATTGCAGAAGATAAAATGGTTGATTTAAACTGTTTTACTGTTGAATCAGCAATGTCTATGATTGCTGGTACTGCAAGAAGTATGGGTATAACTGTTATGGGCGAGAAGCCGTTTTAATTTAAAGTTTGAATCAATGGCAAAATTGACTAAAAACATGAAAAACGCGCTCGCTAAACTTGAAAAGGGTAAAGTATACTCAATTGGCGAAGCAGCGACCTTGGTAAAGGAGGTAAACTGCACTAAGTTTGATGCATCTGTTAACTTGGCAGTCCGTTTAGGTGTTGATCCTCGAAAAGCAAACCAAATGGTTCGCGGAGTAGTGAGTCTTCCACACGGAACTGGTAAGAGCGTACGTGTTTTGGCTTTAGTTACACCAGACAAGGTGGAAGAAGCAAAAGCAGCAGGTGCTGATTACGCGGGCCTTGATGAATTCATCGAGAAAATAAAAGGTGGTTGGACGGACATTGATGTGATCGTTACAATGCCTTCAGTAATGGGTAAAATTGGTCCTTTGGGTCGTGTATTAGGTCCTCGCGGCCTCATGCCGAATCCAAAATCCGGTACCGTTACTATGGACGTAGCAAAAGCTGTGGGTGAAGTGAAAGCCGGAAAGATTGACTTTAAAGTTGATCGTTACGGAATTGTACATGCAGCTGTGGGTAAGGTGTCATTTGATGCAGCTAAAATCCAAGAGAATGCGGAGGAACTAATTAGAACACTCAATAAGCTTAAGCCGAGTTCGGCTAAAGGTACTTATATGAAAAGTGTCTATATGTCTTCCACAATGTCTCCAGGTATTTCTGTAGATGCTAAGTCAGTTTCATAATCTTAAGAGAACAGTAACATGACAAGAGAAGATAAACTTACTCAAATTGAAGAGCTAACGACAGTTTTGAATGATACTCCGACTATTTATTTGGCGGATATCGCGGCTTTGGATGCTGATACAACTTCTAGCTTGCGCAGAGCAAGTTTTGGAAAAGGAATCAAGCTAACGGTCGTAAAGAATACGTTGCTCAAAAAAGCTATGGATGCATCAGAAAAGGACTTTGACGGTCTTTATGATGTATTGAAAGGGAATACTAGTATAATGCTTTCAGAGGCTGGAAACGCTCCTGCTAAACTCATTAAAGAGTTCCGCAAAAAGAACGATAAACCAGTTTTGAAAGGCGCTTGGATTGAAGAGAGCGTTTACGTAGGTGATGATAATTTAGAAATGTTGACGGCAATCAAGTCTAAGGAGGAATTGATTGGAGACGTTATAGCATTACTACAAAGCCCTGCGAAAAACGTTGTTTCTGCACTTCAGAGTGCTAGTGGCAATATTGCCGGTATCCTAAAAACTTTGGAAGGACGCAACGCGTAATTCCTTTATTGATAATTAATTAAGAATTAAACTTTTTAAATTTTACTAAAAATGGCTGATATCAAAGAATTGGGCGATGCTCTAGTAAACTTGACAGTGAAAGAAGTATCTGAATTGGCAGATTACTTGAAAGAAGAACATGGCATCGAGCCTGCTGCTGCTGCAGTAGCAGTTGCTGGTCCTGCAGCAGGTGGCGACGCCGGTGGTGGTGACGAGCAAACTGAGTTCGACGTTGTCTTAAAAGCTGCTGGTGGTTCTAAACTTGCTGTAGTTAAGCTTGTTAAAGAAATGACTGGTTTAGGCTTGAAAGAGGCTAAAGAAAAAGTAGATAGCGCACCTGCTGCATTGAAAGAGGGCGTATCTAAAGACGAAGCAGAAGCGTTGAAAGCGCAGCTTGAAGAAGCTGGTGCTGAAGTTGAGATCAAGTAATTGATCTACTGCTAGGTTATCCGGTTTAGGTCTTTGGGGCGGTCCCCTTAGATCTAAACCTTTTTGTGTTTAATTAACATTTTGGGCTGAAATGGTAAACCAAATTAATGCTCCACAGGAGCGAATCAACTTTTCTTCAACGGCTATTAAGACGGCTTTTCCCGACTTTTTAGATATTCAGTTGAAGAGTTTTATGGACTTCTTCCAAATAGAGACGAAGCCATCTGAAAGATCTGAAGAGGGTCTTCACCGCGTATTTGCGGAAAATTTTCCAATTTCAGATTCAAGAAACAACTTTGTTCTTGAATTTTTGGACTACTTCGTAGATCCTCCACGTTATTCGGAGCGCGAATGTATCGAGCGTGGCTTGACATTCTGTGTGCCGCTAAAAGCGCGCCTTAAACTGTATTGTACAGACCCGGAACATGAAGATTTTGAAACGATTGTTCAAGACGTATATTTAGGAACAATTCCATATATGTCTCCTCGGGGTACCTTTATCGTTAATGGTGCTGAGCGTATTATAGTGAGCCAATTACACCGTTCACCTGGTGTTTTCTTTGGTCAATCGTATCACGCGAACGGAACTAAACTTTATTCAGCCCGTATTATTCCGTTCAAAGGATCTTGGATTGAATTCGCAACGGATATCAATCAAGTAATGTATGCCTACATTGATAGAAAGAAAAAGTTACCTGTAACTACGCTTTTACGTTCGATTGGCTACGAAAGAGACAAGGATATTTTAGAAATCTTTGACTTAGCAGAAGAGGTCAAAGTGAGCAAAGCTGCTTTAAAGCGTTCTATAGGACGTAAACTGGCTGCTAGAGTTTTGAAAACTTGGATCGAGGATTTTGTTGATGAGGATACCGGCGAGGTGGTGTCAATCGAAAGAAATGAGGTGATTCTTGATCGCGATACAATCCTAGATAAAGAGCACACGGAAGAAATCATAGATGCCGAGGTAAGTACAATCCTTCTTCACAAAGAGGATATAGCATCTTCTGATTTTGCGATCATTCACAATACCCTACAAAAAGATCCTACAAATACTGAGAAGGAGGCTGTAGAACATATCTATCGTCAACTTCGTAATGCTGAACCGCCTGATGAGGAAACAGCGCGAGGTATTATTGATAAATTATTTTTCTCTGAGCAGCGTTATTCGTTGGGAGAGGTTGGTCGCTACCGCCTGAACAAGAAGCTATACGAAGGTTCGGAAGAGGATTCACAGGTTCTTACAAAAGGCGATATTATTGAAATCATCAAGCGCTTGATTGAGTTGATTAACTCGAAAGCAGAAATTGATGATATTGATCACCTAAGTAACCGTCGTGTTCGTACAGTTGGCGAACAGATGGCTAATCAATTTGGTGTAGGACTTGCTCGGATGGCTAGAACTATTCGCGAGCGTATGAACGTTCGTGATAACGAGGTATTTACCCCAATCGATTTGATTAATGCGAAAACACTGTCATCAGTTATAAATTCCTTCTTTGGTACGAATCAACTGAGTCAGTTCATGGATCAAACGAATCCATTGTCTGAAATCACGCATAAACGTCGCCTTTCAGCCTTGGGACCGGGTGGATTATCAAGAGAACGTGCAGGATTTGAGGTGCGTGATGTTCACTACACGCACTACGGACGTTTATGTCCAATTGAAACACCTGAAGGTCCTAATATCGGTTTGATTTCCTCGCTTTGTGTTTATGCCAAAGTGAATTCAATGGGATTCATTGAGACTCCTTATCGCCACGTAAGAGATGGTAAGGTGGTTGTTGATGAGGCACCTAATTATCTAAGTGCAGAAGAGGAAGAAGCGAAAGTAATTGCTCAGGCGAATGCTCCAATCAGCCCAGACGGAACATTCATTAATGAGAAAGTAAAAGTTCGCGAGGAGGGAGACTTCCCAGTTGTTGAGCCAGCCACCATTGATTACATGGATGTTGCGCCGAACCAGATTGCTTCTATTTCTGCATCTCTTATTCCTTTCTTGGAGCACGACGATGCCAACCGTGCATTGATGGGTTCTAATATGATGCGTCAGGCAGTACCTCTACTTCGTCCTGAAGCGCCAATTGTTGGAACCGGTCTAGAAAGACAAGTAGCTAGTGATTCTCGTGTTTTGATCAACTCGGAAGGTACTGGTACTGTGGAATATGTAGACTCCATGCAAATTCAGATTCGCTACGACCGCAACGAAGAGGAGCGTGCCGTAAGTTTTGAAGAAGATGTGAAGTCTTATCACTTGGTGAAATTCCAAAAAACCAATCAAGGAACAACAATTAACCTAAAGCCTATTGTTAAAAAAGGCGATAGAGTAGATGTTGGTCAAGTACTTTGTGAAGGTTATGCAACGCAGAAAGGAGAACTTGCTCTTGGACGTAACATGCTTGTTTCCTTCATGCCTTGGAAAGGCTATAACTTTGAGGATGCAATTGTAATTTCTGAAAGAGTTGTTCGTGAGGATATCTTTACTTCCATTCATATAGATGAATATTCGCTTGAAGTGCGCGATACCAAATTGGGTGCCGAGGAATTGACAGCAGATATTCCGAACGTAAGTGAAGAGGCTACCAAGGATTTAGACGAGAACGGAATTATTCGTGTTGGAGCTGAAATTAAGCCTGGTGATATTCTAATAGGTAAGATTACTCCCAAAGGTGAAAGTGATCCTTCTCCTGAAGAAAAGCTCTTGCGCGCCATATTTGGTGACAAAGCAGGTGATGTGAAGGATGCTTCATTGAAGGCGTCTCCTTCATTAAACGGGGTTGTCATTGACAAGAAACTTTTTACTCGATTAGTTAAAGACAAGCGTCAACGAGCTGAAGATAAAGAGGAAATTGGTCAGCTTGATTTGGAAATGGCGGCAGAATTAGCTGAATTAAAGTCAGTTTTTGTTTCCAAATTATCAAACCTTGTCCAAGGCAAGACCTCTCAAGGAGTTATTAATGACTTAAACGAAGACGTTATACCTAAAGGTGTGAAGTTTACGCTAAAAGCATTGAACGCAATTGAGGACTACAGCCGTATTGTAGGAGGTAAATGGACTACGGACGATGTTCGTAATGATAAGATTGACACGCTCATACACAATTACAAGATTCGTGTAAATGACATCCAAGGGGCGTATCGCCGGAAACGATTTGCAATTACTGTTGGTGATGAACTTCCAGCAGGTATTGTCAAATTAGCCAAGGTTTATATTGCTAAAAAGCGCAAGCTGAAAGTTGGTGATAAGATGGCGGGTCGTCACGGTAACAAGGGTATAGTTGCTCGTATTGTTCGTGATGAAGATATGCCTTTCTTAGAGGACGGTACTCCTGTTGATATTGTCTTGAATCCACTTGGTGTTCCATCACGTATGAACATTGGTCAGATATATGAAACGGTGCTAGGTTGGGCAGGTAGAAAACTGGATAAGAACTTTGCTACCCCAATTTTTGACGGCGCTTCATTAGATGATATTACTTCGTACGTGAGCGAAGCTGGACTTCCTGAATTTGGTCATACACAATTGTACGACGGAGGTACGGGTGAACCATTTGATCAAAGAGCAACAGTGGGTATAATCTACATGTTGAAGCTTGGTCACATGGTAGACGACAAAATGCATGCTAGATCAATTGGTCCGTATTCATTAATTACGCAACAACCTTTGGGCGGTAAGGCTCAGTTTGGTGGTCAGCGTTTTGGAGAGATGGAGGTTTGGGCTCTAGAGGCCTTCGGTGCAGCCAATATTTTACGAGAAATCCTCACAGTTAAGTCTGATGACGTTATAGGACGTGCGAAGACTTACGAGGCTATTGTGAAAGGAGAGCGCATGCCGACTCCAGGAATTCCTGAATCATTCAATGTATTGCTGCATGAATTGAAAGGACTAGGATTGAAAGTAACGTTGGACTAATATGAATATTCCCTGAGCTTGTAACCTCAGGTTTTAATACAATCGCATTATGGCTCTTAGAAAAAGCGATAAAAATCAAAACAGCGCATTTAACAAGATTACAATCTCGTTAACTGCCCCAGAAACCATCCTTGAAAACAGTCATGGAGAGGTTTTAAAACCAGAAACAATCAACTACCGTACACACAAGCCGGAGCGTGATGGTCTTTTCTGTGAGCGCATTTTTGGTCCTGTTAAGGATTACGAATGTGCCTGTGGTAAATACAAAAGAATCCGTTACAAAGGAATTGTTTGTGACAGATGTGGTGTTGAGGTTACTGAGAAAAAAGTACGTCGTGATAGAGTAGGTCACATCTCATTGGTGGTACCTGTTGTTCATATTTGGTACTTCCGTTCGTTACCGAATAAAATAGGTTATTTATTGGGCTTGCCATCTAAGAAATTAGATATGGTGATTTACTACGAGCGTTATGTGGTAATTCAGGCAGGTAATGCGGTAGATAACGAGGGGAATCCTCTAGAACGCATGCAATTCTTAACGGAAGACGAGTACTTGGATGCTATGGAGCGTTTGCCAATAGAAAACCAGTACTTGGAAGATTCAGATCCTAACAAATTCATTGCAAAGATGGGAGCCGAAGCTGTACAAGCATTATTGGGTACCCTAGATTTGGATGAGTTGTCCTACCAATTGCGTCATAAAGCAAATACAGAAACTTCTCAGCAACGTAAGCAAGAGGCTTTAAAGCGCCTGCAAGTTGTAGAAAGCTTGCGCGATGCAAACTCTCGTATTGAAAATAATCCAGAGTGGATGGTAATGAGCGTTATTCCAGTAATCCCACCGGAACTGCGTCCTCTGGTACCACTAGATGGTGGTCGCTTTGCGACCTCGGATTTGAACGACTTATACCGTCGTGTGATTATACGTAACAACCGTCTCAAGCGTCTACTTGAAATCAAGGCGCCTGAGGTAATCTTGAGAAACGAGAAGCGTATGCTTCAAGAGTCTGTGGATAGTTTGTTTGATAATACTCGCAAGTCATCTGCTGTTAAGACAGAGAGCAATCGACCATTGAAATCGCTTTCGGATTCATTGAAAGGTAAGCAAGGTCGTTTCCGTCAGAACCTATTGGGTAAGCGTGTTGATTATTCTGCACGTTCTGTAATCGTAGTAGGTCCAGAATTGAAGCTACATGAATGTGGTCTTCCTAAAAACATGGCTGCTGAGCTGTACAAACCTTTCATCGTACGAAAGTTGATTGAAAGAGGGATTGTAAAAACGGTTAAGTCGGGTAAGAAAATCATAGATCGCCGTGATCCTGTAGTTTGGGATATTCTTGAGAATGTGATGAAAGGTCACCCGGTATTATTAAACCGTGCACCAACACTTCACCGCTTGGGTATTCAAGCGTTCCAGCCTAAACTCATTGAGGGTAAAGCAATCCAGTTGCATCCTTTAGCGTGTACGGCATTTAATGCGGATTTCGATGGTGATCAGATGGCGGTGCACCTTCCATTAGGCCCAGCTGCTATCTTAGAAGCACAGGTATTAATGTTGGCGTCACACAACATTTTGAACCCAGCAAACGGTTCTCCTATTGCAGTTCCTTCGCAGGATATGGTCCTAGGTCTATACTATATGACTAAGTCAATGAAGAATACCAAAGACATGCCTGTAAGAGGTGAGGGAATGGTATTCTATTCACCTGAAGAAGTTGAGATTGCCTTAAATGAAGGTGCGGTAGACTTGCATGCTCAAATCAAGATCAAAGGTCGCGTAGAGCAAGAGGATGGATCTATGAATATGGAGTTCATTGAGACTACTGTAGGTCGTGTACTATTCAATCAGGCTGTACCAGAGCAGGTTTCATTTATCAATACCGTATTAACTAAGAAAGCACTTCGTGGAATTATCGCAGATGTTTTGAAAAAAACAGATGTACCTGCTACAGCTAAATTCTTGGATGATATTAAGTCTATGGGATATGGACGCGCTTTCCGAGGTGGTCTATCGTTCTCGTTAAATGATATTAGAATACCAGATGCCAAGGAGAAATTGATTTCCGAAGCAGCTGAAGAGGTTGATGGTATTTTTGCATCGTACAACATGGGTTTAATTACCAATAACGAACGATACAATCAGGTAATTGACGTTTGGACCAATACAAACGCTCGATTGACGCAGGAAGCTATGAGTACCTTGATTAATGATCGTCAAGGTTTCAATCCAATTTATATGATGCTTGATTCTGGAGCACGTGGATCAAAGGAGCAGATTCGTCAGCTTTCTGGGATGCGTGGTTTGATGGCTAAGCCACAAAAATCAGGCTCTGCAGGTGGAGAAATCATTGAAAACCCGATTATCTCTAACTTTAAGGAGGGATTATCCATTCTTGAGTACTTTATTTCTACTCACGGTGCTCGTAAAGGTCTTGCAGATACTGCATTGAAAACGGCAGATGCCGGTTACCTGACACGTCGTTTGCATGATGTTGCACAAGACGTGGTGGTCAATGAAGTAGACTGTGGAACGCTTCGTGGCTTAGAGGTAACTGCTTTGAAGAAAAGTGAAGAAATCGTTGAATCGCTTGCAGAGCGTATCATTGGTAGAGTTTCTTTAAATGATGTGGTTGATCCATTGACAGATGAGGTTTATATTGAATCAGGAGAATTGATTACTGAAGAGATTGCCAATAGAATTGATGCTTCTCCAATAGAAGTTGTAGAGGTACGCTCTCCATTAACTTGTGCAACTAAGCGCGGTATTTGTGAGAAATGTTACGGAACAAACCTTGCTACCAATAAAGGGGCTCAGCAGGGTGATTCTGTTGGTGTTATTGCAGCGCAATCGATTGGAGAACCAGGTACGCAGCTTACACTACGTACATTCCACGTTGGAGGTACTGCGGGTAACGTATCAGAAGAAAATAAAATCCTAGCCAAGTTTGACGGTAAAATCGAATTAGAAGATGTTCGTACTGTAGATGGCGAGAATGGCGAGAAAATCGTTATCGGTCGTACTGGTGAGATGCGTCTAGTAGATGTGAAAACTGGTCGTACAGTAATGACAAACAATATTCCTTACGGTGGTATATTAAAGGTGAAGCAAGGTCAAAAGGTGAAGAAAAACGCTGAGATTGTACTTTGGGATCCGTACAATGCTGTAATTATTGCTGAAGCTCCTGGTAAGATTGCTTACAAGGATATTATTCAGGGAACCACCTATAAAGTTGAGATTGACGAGCAGACAGGTTTCCAAGATAAAGTGATATCAGAGAACCGTAATCGTAAACTAATTCCAACTATCCAAGTGATGGATGCTGATGGTAATGAAGTAAAACATTACACATTGCCCGTTGGTGCGCATTTGATGGTAGAAGAAGGTGAGGAAATTGCAGCGGGTAAGATCCTTGTGAAGATTGCACGTAAGAGTGCGAAAGCGGGTGATATTACCGGTGGTCTTCCACGTGTAACTGAATTATTTGAGGCACGTAATCCATCTAATCCAGCTGTTGTTGCAGCAATAGATGGTATTGTGAGCTATGGTAAGATTAAGCGCGGTAACCGTGAAATTATCATTGAGAGTCGTACCGGCGAGGTGAAGAAGTACTTGATTAATTTGAGTAAGCAGATTCTCGTACAGGAAAACGATTTCGTGAAAGCGGGTACTCCACTTTCAGATGGTGCAATTACACCTAATGATATCTTAGCTATCAAAGGTCCAACCGCTGTTCAGTCTTACTTGGTTAATGAAATCCAAGAGGTATACAGACTTCAAGGGGTGAAAATTAATGACAAGCACTTTGAGGTTATTGTGCGTCAGATGATGCGTAAGGTGATGATTGAGGATACAGGTGATACACTATTCCTTGAAGGGAATCTTGTTCATGCAGTCGATTTCATAGAGGAAAATGATAACATTTTTGGAATGAAAGTGGTTGAAGATGCTGGTGAAAGCGAAAACTTAAAAGTTGGTCAAATTATCAGCTCGAGAGATTTACGTGATGAAAACAGTATTTTGACTCGCGAGGATAAGGCATTAGTCACTGCACGTGATGCTCGTCCAGCGACAGCTGCACCGGTTTTGCAAGGTATTACAAGAGCTTCATTACAAACTAAATCGTTCATTTCGGCGGCGTCCTTCCAAGAAACTACCAAAGTACTGAACGAAGCAGCTGTAAACGCTAAAGAAGATACGCTTGAAGGATTGAAAGAAAATGTAATTGTTGGTCATTTGATTCCAGCAGGAACAGGTCTTAAGAAATACCGATCCACTGTGGTAGGTTCCAAAGAAGAATATGCGCAGATGCAAGAAACGTTAAGTGTAGACATTGAATAAGAGAGGTTAGAAATCATGGCAGAGGAAAAGAAAGAAGGACAAATTAATATTGAATTGAGTGAGGAAATGGCTCAGGGGGTATATAGTAACCTCGTGGCGATTAACCATAGCCCAACAGAATTCATTCTAGATTTCATTCAGATGATGCCAGGAGTTCCAAAGGCTAAAGTTCAATCGCGCATTATTTTAACCCCAGAACACGCAAAGCGTTTGTTGGGTGCTTTAGGTGATAATGTTGCACGCTTTGAACAAAATTTCGGAAGTGTGAGGACGCCCGAGTCGCCACAGGTGCCCTTAAATTTTGGCGGACCTACGGGAGAAGCTTAAGGGATATTTGAAGATTTTATATAAACCCTCGGCGAGAGCCGAGGGTTTTTTTATTTTTTAGATTTCAATCGATTATAAAAACGTAATGCTTAGTTCTATTTACTAAATTCCTCAATCACGCGAAGAATAAGCCTCAATCCTTTATCAAGTTCTTCCTTGGTAATGGTGAGCGGTGGTGTGATACGAATGGCATTTTCTGCAAACAAGAAGCTGTTGGTAATCAGTCCTTCTTCTTCCAATCGAGCAATGACGGCAAAACTGTCTATTTTAGGCTTGAGCCAAAGGCAGTACATAAGCCCCTTACCGCTAATCTTTTCAATACTTGGATGAACAAGTACATCCCGAATGAGCAGCTCTTTTCCTGGAATACCTTCCATAAGCTCAGGGGAAGTTTCAAGAACCTCAAAAACTCCCAAAGAGGCTGCGCAACTCACCGGGTTGCCGCCAAAGGTGGTGATGTGCCCTAGGATAGGATCGGATTGAATCACATTCATCAATCGTTCCGGAGCTACAAATGCGCCTAGAGGCAGGCCACCGCCGTAAGCTTTCGCTAAACACAGAATATCTGGACAGAACCCATAATCTAAATGAGCAAACCAATTACCTGTTCTACCCATTCCAGTTTGAATTTCATCCAAGATCATCAGGGCTCCAACTTCTGAGCAACGAGCGCGAACTGCCTGAATCCATTCAGGTTTTGCAGGTATATATCCGCTACCTGCTTGGATACATTCAATGACAACTCCAGCAGTCTTGGTAGTAATTTGCTTAAGCACAGCGAAGTCATTAAAGTTCGCTTGGTGGGTATCCGGCAGAAGCGGATAATAACCGCCTTTGTATTTATCTGATCCTTGAATGCTCAGAGAACCATGCGTAGAACCGTGGTAGCTGTTTTTAAAACTGATGAACCCGCTGCGGCCGGTATATTTCTTGGCAATCTTCATGGAAGCTTCAATAGCCTCAGTACCGCTGTTCACAAAGTAGACGCGGTCCATACAAGGATGGAGTTTTTCTAAAGTTTTTTGGGCTAATTTTCCTTGCGTTCCTATAGCAAATTCTCCATAGACCATCACATGCATGTGCTTTTTCACCTGCTCGAGAACGGATGCCACGACTTTGGGGTGACCGTGTCCAAGGTTGGCCACAGAAATTCCGGAAATGAAGTCGAGGTAGGCTTTACCTTCAGGGTCGTACAAATAATTACCTTCAGCCCGGTCAATAACTAATGCGCTAGGGCTGCCAACTACTTGCGCAACGTTCGATAAGAAAAGTGATTTTATATCTTTCTCCATGCAGTTAGCTAAGATACGTTGTCCTTGTACTGTAGAAAAGCAAAAAAAGCCCCGTGCATCAAATGCACAGGGCGTAATCCCAATTAAACTTTTAAATCATGTCTATCTAATAGGACGTTCTCCATTTTTTTTGCCTCTCTGTTGAGGTCCCTTGCTGCCCTTCATTCGTGCCATCATTCTGCGACCAAACTCCTTTTCAGCACGCATAAGTCTGGCGGTTTTATTCGCACCGATTACTTCAATAAAGTCGTCTAAATAGCTTTTACGAAGCTTGGCAATGTTTATTCCTGCGTCAGCCATTGAATAAATCATTTTTTCAATATCCTCATCTGACATCTCATCATCATCTAAACCTTTAAAAGTTTTTAATTGATTGGAGCGCAGTTCAATCTCTTTATCCTGCAGCTCATTATAAATAGGCCAGAATGCCTGACTTTCCTCAACTGTGAGTTCCAATTCATTGGTTAAATAGGCCGCCTTCATGGCTTCTATTTTTTCCTTTTTCTTTTCTAACGCTTCAGTATCATTAGTGGTCTTAGGCTGGGCAACAGCTGCTAAGGAGCTTAAAAGAAGTGTAAAGATTAGTGCGTTCTTCATAATTCCAAGTAATCTAAGTTGTTGTAATAGTCCAAATAAATATCAGTATCAAGTTCTAAATCATTGATTTCTAAAGAGTCCGTGTCAA
>JAYOSU010000009.1:0-33907 GCA_038139395.1 Cryomorphaceae bacterium | reverse complement strand
TCTTTGAAACTCAAATCTTGATAATAACGAAGTTCAAAAACCATTTGCTGTTTTTCAGGAAGCTTGGCTAGGACTTCTTGGACCTTTTTACTGATTTCATTACCGTCCCACTTAAGATCTACAGGGCTAATCGCGGCATGAGATAGCGAATCAACATCACTACTTTTATGACGATTCTCTCTTTTTAGTTCAGTCAATGCTGCATTTCGTACAATGGAATAACACCATGTAAACGGATGACTTTTTCCTTCAAATCTGTGAAGATTTTTCCAAATACTAATCATTCCTTCTTGAAGTGCGTCTTGGGCTTGTGTTTCGCTTTTAAGAATACTTATAGCACAATAAAGGAGACGCTCGCTGTACTGTTCAACAATCTGATAAAAAGAAGCCTCCCATTGCTGGCGCAATAGGAGGCTTTTTATGTCTTTGGGTTCCTCCATGATTACCTTTAGATTAGAGGAAGATAAGAAAGGTTTAAATCATTTTTTTCTTTTAATTACTTTTTGAGCTGCAGAAACTATTGCATCAGCATTTAATCCGTACTTATCCATTAATTGCGCTGGAGTTCCACTTTCTCCAAAACTATCGTTAACCGCCACGAATTCTTGGGGAACAGGATTGTTGGTTACTAGAGTTTGAGCAATACTTTCTCCCAATCCGCCAAAACGGTTATGCTCTTCGGCGGTTACTACACACCCTGTTTTTTTAATAGATTTTAAAACAATGCTCTCGTCTAGCGGTTTAACGGTTGCCATATTTATTACTTCAGCACTTATACCTACGGAATCAAGTTTTTCTGCAGCTTGCAGTGACTCCCAAACCAAATGTCCGGTTGCAACAATAGTCACATCACTTCCTTCTGTCAAGAGATCTCCTTTACCAATTACAAAAGGGGCATCAACTTCCGTGAAATTAGCCACTTTTGGACGGCCAAATCTTAAATAAACAGGACCGTCGTAATCAGCAATTGCAATAGTTGCAGCTTTAGTTTGGTTGTAGTCACAAGGGTTAATCACCACCATATGCGGCAACATTTTCATTAAGCCAAGGTCCTCAAGGATTTGGTGTGTGGCTCCGTCCTCTCCAAGGGTTAAACCAGCATGTGAAGCGCAAATTTTTACATTTTTACCGCTGTATGCAATGCTTTGACGAATCTGGTCATAAACCCGGCCAGTTGAGAAATTCGCAAATGTTCCTGTGAACGGAATTTTTCCGCCAATAGTTAGGCCTGCTGCGATCCCCATCATATTGGCTTCTGCAATTCCCACTTGAAAGAAGCGGTCTGGATGCTGTTCGGCAAATGCATTCATTTTAAGCGAACCTGTAAGGTCAGCGCAGAGGGCGACCACATTTTCATTGGTATTGCCTAATTCTTCCAAACCGGCTCCAAAACCAGAACGTGTATCCTTACTTCCTGTATCGCTGTATTTTTTCATTTTAGTTGATTTTCACTATGGTTGATGAGCCTGGACTCACTCTGAATTCTTTGTTTTTACTGTAACCTGTTTCTTGAGCAAATTTGCTTCGGAACACTACTTTATATTGTCCCGGTTGAAGTTGAAAAACCTGACGTTCGCTACTTTCACTGAGATCAACAACCCATTCATATCCTGTTTCTCTCTGAACGAATACGGCGCCATAACCACTTACTCCAGTTTGGATAGTTACCATTCCAGGCGGTGGAACCGCAATGGTAGTAGAAGCACTTGCCTTGATGTGTATGCCCTTTTGAATAATACGAGGCAAGGTTAAAATTTCTAAGTCGTAGGTGCCACTAAGGTAACTTTGAGAGGTCCCAAAGTCTTGAACGTGAAGAATAGTTTCTTGATTTTGAGGTTTGATAATGCAAGCAATATTCTTTGCAATTCGGGGCGAAGCTTTAAGTACTAATTCTCCTTGCGGTGTACTCGCCCCAATATGCGTATGCGCCCCACTGTGAATAACAATGCTATCCACACGGACTGGTGGAATAGTGTGGACAACCATATCATAAACTATTAAAGGGTCAAGAACAAGGGTGTCAGGTAGCCCTTTGTAGTTCAAGGTGTGAATAATGTTTTCTTTTATCTTCCCGGAAGTATGGTCATATAGAAGAACGGGTACATCTGTTTCCGTGGGTTTCCCGTGAATATCTAATAGGTTAATTTGCGCAGTGGTATTATCTAATGCCTGGGAGATGACAACACCTAAAACATTTTTAAAAGTGTTTTCGTCAGCTGCATCAAAGTAGGTGCCAACACATTCAAAACTACTTTTGAAGTCCTCATCCAAGCCAATTCCAATGACAAAAGGCTTTAAAACAATGCCTTCTTTTTGTAGCCGTTTGCTAACGATGCAAGGATCACCGTCACAAGCTTCAACTCCATCCGTGATAAGAATAATAATGTTTCTACAATCTTCGCAAGGAGTGAAGTCGTTGGCTGCCTTCATCAAAGAACCGGCGATTGGCGTAGTACCGCGGGGTGTAATGCTTTTTAGAACGCGCTTAATTTTATAAATATTTCCCTTACCAAAAGGCACTTCTAGGCGCGTATCAGAACAATCCTGTGGAGGGACGGGCTTTTGATGTCCATAAACCCTCAAGGCAAGTTGAAAATTTCCAGCGGCTTGAATGTCTTGCAAACTATCCAACATTTGCCCCATTAAACGCTGAGCAACGTCAATCTTCGCTCCAGTTTCCCAGCGCCCATACATACTTTGGCTTCCATCAAAAACAAATAAAATTCGGGTTAACGGCGGTCGTTGTTCATTATCCTTGCTTTGCGCAAAGAGTATTGTACAAGATAAAAATGCTATGTAGAGAAATAGTTTTTTCAATGGGTAGGGGTTAATAGTCTCCTAGGGTTTCTTCGTTCTGAGATAGCGCACTCAAAAGTTGTTCATCATTAGGCGCAACTCCATGCCATTTATGTGTCCCCATCATAAAATCAACACCGTTACCCATCTCAGTTTGCAGTAACAGGCATATAGGCTTACCATTGCCAAGTTTCCCCTTTGCTTGGGTAAGTGCTTTGTCAATAGCATCAAGATTATTGCCTTGCTTTACATGAATGACTTCCCAATCAAAGGCTTTAAATTTCGCGCCGATTGAACCCATTGCTAACACATCATTTGTAGAACCGTCTATCTGTTTTTCATTTACATCTACCGCTGCAATCAAATTATCAACGCTTTTGGCGGAGGCATACATTACAGCTTCCCAAATTTGACCTTCTTGAAGTTCTCCGTCACCGTGCAAAGTATAGACAATGCTACTATCCTTATTGAGTTTTTTAGCGGTGGCTGCACCTATAGCGACACTCAACCCTTGTCCAAGTGAACCAGATGCAATTCGTATGCCTTCTAATCCTTCGTGTGTGGTTGGATGACCCTGCAGACGTGAGTTTAATTTTCTGAATGTGTTTAATTCACTAATCTCAAAATACCCAGCCCGAGCCAAAACAGAATAAATAACTGGGCTTATATGTCCATTGGATAGAAAGAAAATATCCTCACCAATGCCATCCATCTTAAAGTCTTTAGGATGGTGATTCATGTGTTTAAAGTACAATGAAACCAAGTACTCAACACAACCGAGTGATCCTCCGGGATGACCAGAATTAACAGCATGTACCATTCTTACAATGTCTCTTCTTACTTGACTAACGACGGCTTGAAGGTTATCGTGTGACATCTTTATTTCTTGTTGTTTAGAGGTACTAAAATAGGCCAATTCTACAGGGTTAATTGAAATAATGTATTCTCATATATACACACGTTGCTAACAAAGATTCCAATTATATTTGCGGCCTTAAAGCATTACGAAATGAAGTGTGGAATAGTTGGTTTACCAAACGTAGGAAAAAGTACATTATTCAATTGTTTATCCAGTGCGAAAGCACAGGCTGCGAATTATCCTTTTTGCACAATCGAACCCAATGTAGGTCAGGTCACAGTACCGGATCATAGATTAGAGCGACTGGCTGAATTGGTGAATCCTGAGAAGGTACAGGCAGCTAATGTTGAAATCGTAGATATTGCGGGCCTTGTTCGTGGCGCTTCAAAAGGAGAAGGGCTGGGCAACCAGTTTCTTGGCAATATCCGTGAAACCAATGCCATCATTCATGTCCTAAGATGTTTTGAAAATGAAAATGTTACTCATGTTGATGGTTCCATAGATCCCATTCGAGATAAAGAGACGATTGATATAGAATTGCAGCTAAAAGACCTTGAAACTGTTGAAAAAAGGCTCGAAAAAGCCAAAAAAATGGCGAAAAGTGGCGAAAAAGAGGCAAAACTGAATGTAGAGACTCTGGAGCGATTATGTGCTTTTTTAATGGAAAGCAAAAACGTACGAGGATTCGAGCGAACCGAACGCGAGAGTGAACTCTTGAAAGAAATGCAGCTACTAACGGACAAGCCTGTTTTGTATTTGTGTAATGTAGAGGAGGGTGCTGCTCGGGAAGGAAATAATCATGTGGAAAGAGTCCGCGTGATGGCAGCCGAAGAAAATGCCGGTTGTTTACACATTGCGGTAAGTACAGAAAGTGACATTGCTGAGTTAGAGACCTATGAGGAAAAACAACTGTTTCTTGAGGAACTAGGATTGGAAGATGCCGGGGTGAATCGTGTGATTCGTGCGGCATATAATCTACTTGAATTACAGACCTATTTTACCGCTGGGGTAAAAGAGGTAAGGGCATGGACTATCAAACGCGATTGTACCGCACCGCAAGCTGCTGGGGTGATTCACACAGATTTTGAAAACGGTTTTATCCGTGCCGAAGTAATTTCATTCAACGACTACGATCAATATGGTTCTGAAAATGCGGTAAAAGAGGCTGGTAAAATGCGCGTAGAAGGGAAAGAATACTTGGTTCAAGATGGTGATGTGATGCACTTCCGTTTTAATGTGTAAAACCTGTGCAAATAAACCTGCCTAACCGCCTTGTTATCGACTTGCATCTCTTTATTTTAGGGAGCTAACGATTTCAGCTAAAATGTCACAACAATCGAACTATACTGAGGCCAATATACGCTCATTAGAGTGGGATGAGCACATCCGTTTACGACCTGGGATGTATATCGGGAAATTGGGCGATGGAAAAAGTCCAGATGACGGTATTTACATTCTTCTAAAGGAGGTGTTGGATAATTCCATTGACGAATTCGTAATGGGTGCCGGTAAGACTATTGAAGTAAAAATTTCTGATGGTCAAGTGGTGGTTCGTGATTACGGTAGGGGAATTCCCTTAGGAAAGGTGGTTGATGTGGTTTCTAAAATCAACACCGGTGCCAAGTATGATAGCAAAGCGTTTAAAAAATCAGTAGGTCTCAATGGCGTGGGAGCCAAAGCCGTTAATGCGCTTTCAACAGAATTTGTAGTTCAGGCATTTCGAGATGGTCAAACCAAGCGCGCCAAATTTGAATACGGAAAGCTAACGGAGGACGATGCAATTATTGAGAGCAGTCAGCGTAAAGGAACCAAGGTTTCATTCCGTCCTGATTCCGAAATATTTATCAATTACCGATATATACTTGAGTATGTAGAAAAAATGCTTTGGAATTACGCCTACCTAAATCCTGGGCTCACGTTGTATTTGAATGGCGAAAAGTTCTACAGTGAAAACGGTCTGAAAGATTTGCTTCAAGACAATTTAGACGGCAATACCATTCATGATATCATACATCTTAAAGGTGATGATATTGAAGTGGCTCTGACGCATAGCGAACGCATGCAGGGAGAACAATTTTACAGTTTTGTCAACGGACAGCATACTACACAAGGGGGTACGCATCAAAATGCCTTCCGAGAGGCGCTGGTGGCAACTATGCGTGATTTTTATGGTAAGAATTTTGACGCTTCTGACGTCAGAAGTTGCGTTATAGGCGCGATTTCATTGAAAGTTATGGAACCGGTGTTTGAATCCCAAACCAAGACCAAATTGGGCTCTTTAGAAATGGCACCAGGCGAAATTCAAGTGAGAACCTTCGTGATTAATTTCATGAAGAAAGAGTTAGACAATTACTTGCATAGAAATGCAGCTGTTGCAGAAGCCATTCTCAAAAAGATTCAGCGGGCAGAACGAGAGCGCAAGGATTTACAAGGAATTCGAAAATTAGCAAGAGAAAGAGCCAAAAAAGCATCGCTTCACAATAAGAAGCTTAGAGATTGCCGAGTTCATTTGAACGATAAAAAAGCAAGTCCGAAAGGAGACAGAAGGCTTGAATCTACACTCTTTATCACAGAGGGTGATAGTGCTTCAGGTTCAATAACTAAGAGCCGCGACGTGAATACACAAGCAGTATTTTCCTTAAAAGGAAAGCCTCTAAATAGTTTTGGATTAACCAAAAAAGTGGTTTACGAAAACGAAGAGTTTAACTTATTACAAGCGGCCCTAAATATTGAAGAAGGGCTTGACGATTTGAGGTATAACAATGTAGTAATTGCCACGGATGCAGATGTTGACGGTATGCACATCCGTTTACTGCTCATTACTTTCTTTTTGCAATTCTTCCCTGAGCTAGTCAAAGAAGGACACTTATACATTTTACAAACACCATTGTTTCGTGTTAGGAATAAGAAACAGACCAAGTATTGCTATTCTAATGAAGAGAAGAATGACGCCATAGGTGCTTTAGGTCCTAAACCTGAAATTACCCGATTCAAGGGGTTAGGTGAAATAAGTCCGGATGAATTTAAATACTTCATTGGCCAAGATATACGCTTGGAACCTGTGATGATTAGTAAAGATTACAGATCGGAAGACTTGTTGACATTTTACATGGGTAAAAATACACCAAAGCGTCAAGAGTTTATCATTGAGAATTTAAGGGTTGAAAAAAACCTTGAAGAAGAATTTCTGAATTAATGAGCGAAGAAATAGATCCACAAATGGATGGTTTAGATCCGGAAATGCAATCGGATGCTGCTTATGATGAAGGAACGCGTATTACTCGTGTTTCCGGGATGTATGAAGACTACTTTTTAGATTATGCCTCTTATGTAATCCTTGAACGAGCAGTTCCATCATTAAATGACGGATTAAAACCCGTACAGAGACGTTTGCTTCATGCAATGAAGGAAATGGACGATGGACGCTATCATAAGGTGGCCAATATCATTGGACAGACCATGCGTTTCCATCCACACGGTGATGCATCAATAGGTGATGCTCTTGTGCAGATGGGTCAAAAGGATTTACTCATTGATTGTCAAGGGAATTGGGGTAATATTCTCACCGGTGACGGTGCAGCGGCGCCCAGGTATATAGAAGCGCGTCTCACAAAGTTTGCTCTCCACGTGGCCTATAGCCCTAAGGTTACTGAATGGCAACTTTCTTATGACGGTAGAGCTAATGAGCCTTTGCATCTGCCCATGAAATTTCCTATGCTTTTGGCAATGGGTGTGGAAGGAATTGCCGTTGGACTGAGTACTAAAATATTACCGCACAATTTCAACGAACTCATTGATGCGTCGGTAAAGGTTCTGCAGGGTAAGCCCTTTAAATTAGTTCCGGATTTTCCCACCGGAGGACAAGCAGATTTTTCGAACTACAACAACGGCAAGAGAGGCTCAAGAGTGCGTGTTCGTGCCAAAATATCTCAATTGGATAAAAATACTTTGGTCATTACTGAGATCCCGTATAGTACAACTACCCAAAGTTTGATAGATTCTATTCTTAAGGCAAACGATAAGGGTAAAATCAAGATTAAAAAGATTGAAGATAATACGGCAGAAAATGTGGAGATATTGGTGCATTTGCCCAACGGTATAAGCCCAGATAAGACCATTGACGCATTGTATGCCTTCACCAACTCTGAGGTTAGTATTGCGCCTTTATCTTGTAGTATTCATGAGGATACCCCGCTGTTTATTGGAGTATCGGAGATTTTACAAAGGTCTACGGAGGCTACAAAGCAAGTATTGAAGGCGGAGCTGGAAATCCGACTTAAAGAGCTTCAAGAACAATGGCATTTTTCCTCTTTGGAGCGCATTTTCATTGAGAAGAAAATTTATAGAGATATAGAGGATGCCGAGACGTGGGAGCAGGTGCTAGAGTTTATTGAAAAAGGATTGGCGCCTCATATTGGACATTTAATGCGTGAGGTGACCCAAGAGGACATCATCCGATTGACTGAGATCAAAATAAAGCGGATTTCTAAATTCGATACGAACAAGGCGAACGATAAGATCATCGAACTCGAGGGAAAGATTGATACTGTCAAACACGATCTAAATCATTTGGTAGAATTTGCAATCACCTACTTTAAAGACTTAAAAGAGAAGTTTGGTAAGGACCGCGGTCGCAAAACAGAAATCGCAACTTTTGATAGTGTGGAGGCTGCTAAAGTGGTCATTCGTAACCAAAAACTCTATGTCAATAGAGAAGAAGGCTTTGTAGGAACGGCAATGAAACGCGATGAATACGTTGCTGATTGTTCAGACATTGATGATATCATTGTAATCCGACGGGACGGAAAATATTCCGTAAGTAAAGTCAAGGATAAGGCATTCTTTGGTAAAGATATTTTGCACGTTGCAGTCTGGAAGAAAGGGGATGAACGAACCGTATATAATGCCATTTATTTAGATGGAAAATCTAAAGTGAGTTATGTCAAGCGCTTCATTGTCAAATCTATAACTAGAGACCGCGAATATGAACTCACCCAAGGATTTGCAAATTCTAAAATCACGTATTTAACAGTAAACCCGAACGGCGAAGCTGAAAAAGTATCTGTTCTCCTGCGTCAATTAGCCAAGCTCAAGAAATTGAAAATTGATCTAGACTTCGCAGATTTAGCGATTAAAGGTCGGGCTTCAAAAGGCAATATTGTGACCAAATTCCCTGTGAAGCGCATCGAGTTGAAAGAAAAAGGAGAGAGTACACTCGAGGCCCGTAAAGTCTGGTTTGATTCAACTGTTCAACGCTTGAATAGTGATGAAAGAGGAAGACTACTTGGAAGCTTTAAAGGTGAAGACCGCTTGTTGATTGCTTCAAATAACGGAACATTAAAAGTTGTTGTCCCTGAACTGTCGCTTCATTTTGATTCAGATATGATGTATCTAGAGAAATTAGACGTGAGCAAACCAATCAGTGCTGTTTATTTTGACGGTGAGAAAGGGCGCTATTTTGTTAAACGATTTGATTGGGAAGGTGGTGATAAGGAAATAAACATAATTACTGCACATCCAAAAAGCGAATTGAGCTACCTATCTAACGCTTCACATCCGGTAATTCAAATGGTATATCGTAAACAGGGAGGTGAAATGAAAGAACCGGAAGAGGTAGTTCTCAGTGATTTTATCTCTGTCAAAGGTATAGCTGCAAAAGGCAATCAATTGACCACAGAGACCTTGAACAAGGTCGTAGGACTCGATCCATTGCCTGAACAAGAGCCACAATCAGTTGTTGAAGAAATACCACAGTTAGACGGCCCAATCATTGAAGAGTCATTAAAGAAAGATGATTCTCCCGCAGAAAAGCCGTTTATGGGTGAAGACGAACCGCCTCAGATAACTTTAGATTTCTAATTGATGAAAAAGATATTCCTCCTGATTACCCTGACCATAGGAGGTCTAGTTCAAGCTCAATCTAGCTTAAACATTTCTCTACTAGGTAGAGAGAGTTATTTATATGACAATAATGACATATGGGGCTATACTGATTCAGTTGGAACTGAATATGCTTTGGTGGGCACCATAGCAGGAGTAAGTATCGTAGATATATCTTCTTCACAACCTCAAAAAAAGCAGTTCATTCAAGGACCTTTTAGTACTTGGAGAGATTTGAAGACCTGGAGTCATTATGCATTTGTAACCCATGACACCCCTTTTGCTTGGAATACTGTACCAAATCAGGGATTACTAATCATAGACATGGACAGTGTGAATGAATCAAATCCAAGGTTCAAAGCGGTTAACTTTCCAATCCTAGATTCTTTAGGCAATTACGACACCTTAAAAACCGTACATAATTTATATATAGACGAAAAAGGTTATTGCTATCTGTTCGGTGCGAATATTGGTAATGGTGGAGCACTGATTTTTGATATTAAAAGCGATCCATGGAATCCAACCTATGTGGGAAATTGGGATACCTATTATCTGCACGACGGTATGGTAAGAGGAGATACCCTTTGGGGATCTGCTATCAACAATGGACTTTATGTGGTAGTAGACGTGTCAAACAAAGATTCAACCCAATTAATGGCCTCTAAATCAACACCAAATACGTTTACACATAATACTTGGATAAGCGATGATAACAGCACGTTATTTACAACAGATGAGGTAGGCGGGGCATTCTTAACGGCATATGACGTGAGTGATCTTTCCAACATGACTGAATTGGATCGAATACAATCTTTACCAGGAACTATGGTCATTCCCCATAATGCTCATGTTTATAGGGATTGGGTAGTAACTTCTTATTATACCTCTGGTGTACAGATTGTTGACGCCAAGTATCCAGAATTACTTGTGGAGGTTGGTTTCTATGATACGTCTCCTAATTTTACCGGGAATGGATTTAATGGTAACTGGGGCGCATACCCATATTTTGAATCGCAAAAGATTATTTGCTCAGACATAGAAGAAGGTCTATATGTTTTGAACCCGACCTATGTGAATGCTTCTCGAGTGCATGTACAAGTCGTAGATAGTATTACGGGAGCGCCTTTGAGTAATGCTTTAATCAACATTAAAGATGCAGGCCTTCAAGAATTGAGCAGTATTGACGGATTGGCAGATTTGGGCACACCGAACAAAGGCAAGGATTCTTTGTCCGTAACTTTAAGTGGTTTTGTAAATGCGGAATTCGAATACAATTGGATTCCCGGAACCTTTGACACCGTGCGAGTGGCTCTACTCAATGTTAATAATATTGGTTTTGATAACAGCCAAAGTACAGCAATCAATATTTTTCCTAATCCATCTAAAGGAAGAGTTCATTTATCTGGTATCAACTCTGGAACTTATGTGTTGACAGATGTGACTGGACGTATATTGGAAAAAGGAACTATCCACGAAGAAAACTTACAAATCTCTGGTCAATTTTCTTCGGGACAATATCTCTTGAAGGTGAGTAGTGAAGACTTAAATAAAGTATTCCCTCTCTCACTACAATATTAAAAGTTGGTAGAGTATCCTTTTGTTTTGTAGAATTCCTCAATAATATTAACGACATCTTCTTTGGTATCTGCAATGCGAATAAGATCCGTGTCGTCTGGACTTATTTTTCCTGTGGCCTTCAGTGTATTATTAATCCAATCCTTAAGACCTTCCCAAAATGAAGCACCATATAAAACAATTGGGAATTGGCTTATTTTTTTTGTTTGTACCAAAGTAACGGCCTCAAACAATTCATCTAAGGTTCCAAAACCTCCTGGCATTACTACGAATGCCTGACTGTATTTTACGAACATGACCTTACGAGCAAAGAAATAATCGAAGTTTAGATTTTTATCGTGATCTATATAAGGGTTACTGTTCTGTTCAAAAGGTAAATCAATATTCAATCCCACACTTGGGCCTGCACCTTTCTGGGCACCTTTATTTGCAGCTTCCATGATTCCTGGACCACCACCAGTGATGATTCCATATCCTTTTTTAGTGAGCTGTTCTGCAATATCAGTTGCTGCTTGTAAATATTCAGGTTCGGTGGAGTTCGTTCTTGCCGATCCAAAGATGCTTACACACGGCCCAATTCTTCCCAAGCTCTCGTAGCCTTCAACGAATTCGGACATGATTTTAAACAGTGCCCAGCTATCATTTGATTTGATATCGGTCCAGGTCTTTCTTTTCAGGTTATTCATACGTAATAGGTTATTTGCCCAATAAGGTACATAATAAGTACGTACTGAATATGTATTTATTTTAATTCGAGTGCTAGAAATTGACCCGTAATGCTTTGTGGGTTGGTAATGACCTCTTCTGGACTTCCAATGGCAACAATTTTTCCTCCCCCTGACCCGCCTTCTGGCCCTAAGTCTATAATATGGTCAGCTTGCTTAATAACATCCATGTTGTGTTCAATGATAATGACTGTGTTGCCTTGATCAACAAGTTGCTGAATAACCTGCATGAGTACACGAACATCTTCAAAATGCAAACCTGTTGTGGGCTCGTCTAAAATATACAGGGTATTTCCAGTATCTCTTTTACTCAATTCAGAGGCTAATTTTACCCGTTGAGCTTCTCCGCCACTTAATGTGGTTGAAGGTTGCCCGAGCCTAACGTAACCTAAGCCAACATTCACTAGTGTACTTAACTTCAAGTGAATCTTAGGAACATGTTCAAAAAACACAAGTGCGTCCTCAATACTCATGCTTAAAACATCACTGATGCTTTTACCTTTATACCTAACCTCCAGGGTTTCTCGGTTGAATCTTTTTCCCTGACAGGTTTCGCAGTGCACATAAACATCTGGAAGAAAGTTCATCTCAATCACTCTTAATCCACCTCCCTCGCAAGTTTCACATCTGCCACCTTTTACATTAAAAGAAAACCTACCCGGTTTATAGCCTCGAATTTTACTTTCAGGAAGATTTGCATATAAATGTCGAATTTCAGACCAAACACCCGCATATGTAGCGGGGTTAGATCGAGGTGTGCGTCCAATCGGACTTTGATCAATATCAATGATTTTATCAATATGCTCAGTCCCCTCTATACTTTGGTAAGGCATAGGTTTTCCAACTGCACGGAATATAAGGTGATTCAGAATAGGGTAGAGCGTTCCGTTAATCAAAGTACTCTTTCCGCTTCCGCTGACTCCCGTGACACACGTAAGAACCCCTAAAGGAATGGATACGGAAACATTTTGAAGATTATTTCCGGAGGCACCGTTTAGTACGATTTGATTCGTTGCCGTTCTTCTCTTTAAAGGTGTTGGAACACTGCGGCTACCGTTGAGGTATTCCGCTGTAATACTCTTTGCGCTGCGTATTTCTGCAATTCCTCCTTGAGCAACAATATTTCCACCGTGAATACCGGCTTTAGGACCAATATCTAATATGAAGTCAGCTGTTTGAATCATATCCTTATCATGCTCAACAACAATGACGCTATTGCCAATATCACGCAATTGTTTCAAACTATCAATTAGTCTAGCGTTGTCCCGTTGATGTAGTCCTATTGAAGGTTCATCTAATATGTATAATACGTTGACAAGTTGAGATCCAATTTGAGTAGCCAACCGAATTCGTTGAGCCTCGCCACCACTGAGGCTTCGCGCACTTCTGTTAAGGTTTAAATAGCCTAAGCCCACATCTAACAGGAATTTGGTCCTTGCTTTGAGTTCTTTGACTATTTCTTCTGCAATTTTCCATTCCTTTGGATTAAGCTGGTGCTCCAATTTGTTCACCCATGCTGTAAAGTCATACAGGCTCATGCTGCTTACCTCACTAATGCTGCTACCCGCTATCTTAAAATGTAAGCTTTCACGTTTCAAGCGTGCACCTTGACAACTGGAACAAACTACATTATCCATGAAATCATCTGCCCAACGCTGAATGGCCCGGCTCTTGGTGTCTCTATATTGTGAATCAATGAAGTTGACTACACCTTCAAAATTCACCTTGTATTCTTTGGTAACACCAATAGCTTTATGGTCAATGGTCATGACCTCATTGGTCCCGTTAAGAATAATTTCCAAAGCACTTTTTGGGATATCTTCTATTGCGGTGTCTAGGTCAAAACCGTGTTTTACCGCGATAATTTCTAATTGATTGAATATCCAGTTCTTCTTGTATTCTCCTACAGGAGCAAACCCGCCTTTTCGAATCGTTCTCTTAGGATCTGGAATAACCTTCTCAAGATTCACCTCTTTTACAGTCCCTAGTCCGTCACATTTTGTGCATGCTCCTTTTGGGCTGTTAAATGAAAAAGTATTTGGCTCAGGTTCTTGATAGGCAATGCCAGTCGTGGGACACATGAGTTGTCTGGAGAAGTAAGCAATTTCCTCTGAATCTAAGTCTATGATTGCAATGGTTCCTTTTCCATGAGACATAGCTGTTTCAACGCTTTGAACAATTCTTTTCTCTGCGGTTGCAGACACGCGAATACGATCAACTACAATTTCTATATCATGAGTTTTGTATCGGTCTAATCGGAAGCCACTACTGACTTCTACAATTTTACCATCAATCCGCGCTCGTACAAATCCCATACGTACGATTTGTTCAAAAAGTTCTCTGTAATGCCCTTTGCGCGCTCGCACAACAGGAGCCAATACGGCAACTCTTTTGTTGACAAAGCGTTCACCAATGAGTTCTACAATTTGAGCATCAGTATAGCTTACCATAGGCTCACCGGAATTGTAGCTGAAAGCAGTAGACGCCCGGGCGAAAAGTAATCTTAGAAAGTCGCTCAATTCCGTTACCGTACCTACCGTTGATCTTGGATTCCTTGAAGTTGTCTTCTGCTCAATGGAAATGACCGGACTTAACCCTTCTATTTTATCCACTTCAGGTCGCTCCATGGTGCCTAAAAACTGCCGGGCATAGGAGGAAAACGTCTCCATATATCTGCGTTGACCCTCAGCATAAATGGTATTGAAAGCCAACGAGCTTTTACCAGAACCACTAAGACCCGTTATGACAACTAGCGAGTTTCTTGGTATTTTAACATCTACATTACGCAGATTATGCGCCTTAGCGCCGTATACTTCAATGTGATCGCTCATGTTTATTTGGCAACAAGAATGGCGTATGTTTTATTGGAACTATTGGTCAACTTGTCTGTTCGAATCCAAGGGTTATACAATCTTAGCTCCTTGTACGTTATATGCTGTTCTAGAGCCCAATTAACCCAATTTTCCACTGGGCCGTCTACTAAAACGGTATCAAATGCCGGTAATTTGTAGCCTTCGCTGTTGTGGTAGATATAGCCGTAATCATTCAAATTTTCATGAATATGCTTTACGGCCGCTATTCTAAAAATGTAACGAGCTGTTTCATTATTCAGCCTAAGGTCATAGTAGTTATTCACCTGCTGCTCGTTTAGTCGTTTTGCTGTACCAGCCATTCCCATGTTATAAGCGGCAGCAGCCAATGTCCAATTATCAAAACGCTCATACGCTTCACTTAGATACGAACAAGCCACCCTAGTTGCTTTCTCCATGTGATAGCGTTCGTCAACTTCATTATCAATTTGCAATCCTTTTTCGCGACCCGTAGATTTCATTATTTGCCATGGGCCAGCAGCACCGGCAGGACTAACAATGTCTTGCAATCCACTCTCTATAAGTGCTAAATATTTGAAGTCGTCTGGAATATTCTCTTCCTGAAGAATTGGTTCAATCACTGGAAACCATTTATCACTTCGTTTAAGCATCAATAAATTATTGCTTTGCCAATAGGAATTGACTAAAATCTCTCTGTCTAGTCTTTCCTGAACATCTAAACTGCTCAATGGCATTTCTTCTCCAGCAATGCTAATGGAACGAGGAAGCTTGAATGGCTTAACCGTGCTTGGAGGTGTTTCTGCTGGATGCGGTTGATCTTTTGATGCTGAAGTAATGCTGAGAATAGCCAGAGTACATGCTACGCCGATGAGTATGCTGAGAATATTATTTTTCATAAGTAAAAGGTGAATTGAAATCTTTTAATAGAGGTCCTTCTTCATCTTTTTTGCTCAGTTTTGGATTATCTACCCCCCAATCTATGGCTAATGTTGGGTCATTCCATAAAATATTGCCTTCATGCTCAGGGCTGTAGGTGTTTGTGCATTTATATAAAAAAACTGTATCATCCTCTAAAGTTGCGAATCCGTGCGCAAAACCGGGAGGTATCCACAACATTGTTTTATTGATACCATTGAGCTCAATACTAAAATGTTCTCCGTAAGTGGGTGATCCTTTACGAATGTCAAGCGCAATATCAAGAACACGACCCTTTTGAACCCTTACGAGTTTCCCTTGGGCGGTAGGAGGTGATTGAAAATGCAGTCCTCTTACCACACCTCTACTAGATAAGCTTTCGTTATCCTGAATAAATTCTGCATCAATACCTGCGTTGGTAAAATGACTTTTATTGAATGATTCAAAAAAATAGCCTCGTTCATCACCAAAAACATTTGGCTGAACAATACATAAATCTGGTATGGGTGTAGGAATAAATTTCATAACCCAAAAATAAAAGGATAAGGGCTAAACAAGCGTTGGGTCCACCTTTTCTTTTAGCAAATTTGAAATTTGTGAGCTATGGGTTGTAAAACTCAAGTGGGTAGCACCTTGAAGAATCCAAAAACGATCTTTAGATGGCTTTTGAATGGAAAAAACCGGATCTAATTCCCCAAGAATGGTGTCAACAGGAGCAAGTGGCTCAGGTCTTTCCCAATGCAATATGGCGCGCAGTACCCAACGATAGTATTGACAATCAAATTGCTCCATAGTCTCTAGGAGTAAGTCTAATTGTCTGGATGGTTCAGTATTGAGCCTTGTCATGAACTTTATTAAAGAAAGAATCATTCCATGAGGAGCCCACCGTAGAATTCCAGTGGCCGCTATATTTTTAAAAACAGGTCTTAAAGCGGCCTCATAATGCAGCGAGTTCAATAATACAACACGCTGGACCTTATTTCTTGAAGCCCAATCCTGAGCAACGATTCCGCCAAAGCTATATCCAAAAATCAAATCATTTTCTTTGATGGGATAAGATCCCAATAATCGGTCTGCGTATTCAGATAGCGATTCCTCTGTTTTGGGTTCAATCCATTCTAAATAGGTAGCGTTCCAAGGAAATTTAAATGACTTAAAAATTCTTGAATCTGCGCCCATTCCTGGTAGTACCCAAACTCTACATTCTGACATTACGATATATGTTGCTTTATAGTAGTATATACAAGCGGGTGAATAGATTTGTTCGCGGCAATAATGCTATCTGAGGCAATAGGGATATTTTCATTTTCAAAATTGGAAACTAGACCTCCTGCTTCGCGGACTAAGACTATACCAGCGGCGACATCCCAAGGACTTAATCCGTATTCAAAATATCCATCAAACCGGCCGCATGCGGTGTATGCTAAATCAACTGCTGCGGTGCCAATGCGTCTTACACCTCTGGTATGCTGGTAAAAATGGGCAAGGGTGTTCTGGAAACCCTCTAGTTTTGAAAATTCATAATATGGAAATCCGGTGGCCAATAAGGATTGCTCAAGATTTTTAGTGCTTGTCACTGAAATAGGTAGCCCGTTCAAAAAGGCCCCGCCATCATTATAGGCGGAAAAGCATTCATCCATGCCTACTTCATAGACTATGCCTAGAACAGGAATTCTATCTTTCAATAAGGCAATGCTGACACTAAAAATTGGAAGACCATGAACAAAATTGGTTGTACCGTCCAAAGGATCTATGACCCATAGATATTCTTTCTGTGTGTCCTGATGGACCGTACCCTCCTCGGTGAGAAACCCCGCTTCAGGAACGAGATGTGATAATTCTGTAACAATTAATTTTTCAGCAGACCTATCGGCGTGACTTACTAGAGCATTTAAGCTTTTTAATTCAACTGCGTTTCGATCAAAATTCTTTTGAGCTTTTCGAAGGAATGCACCTGCCTGTGTAGCAACGATTGCGACTTGGGGCGCGAGGACACTTAGGTCAATCATGCTAACTCTTTCGCCGTATGTTTTAGTCTGATGCTCTTGCAGAGCGACTTGAGGTTACTGCCTTCTTCATTGGTAGCACCGTATACCTCCATGACTTGAATACGGTTTTGAGACTCAAATCCAACCATCCCCACAAACAGACCTTCTCTGATTTTGAAGAGGCGTGCTTCGTTGACGATTCCGTCATTCAATTGACCTTCGCTGACAAATTGCCAGAAGTTGGAAAATTCTCGCTCGCTACAGAGCGGACTATATTCTAGAAAAATCAGTGGCATTGGCGGTGCGGCTTTGTTCTTCTAATATAACAAATCCATCATCGCAAATACCTGAAAGACAAAAAGTTTTAGTCTTTTGTGCTAATTCGGGATTCCAGTAGGTTTTTACCCTTAAATAATTATCGGTATATCCGTACATAAATCCTTCTCTATTTTCATCTTCAAATAAAACGGGCCGTTTTTTGCCGATTTGAGTTTCATAAAACGCACGCTTCTTTTTCTCGCTAAGAATTCGCATCATTTTATTGCGACGCTTTCGCTCTTGAATAGGTACAACGCCTTCCATTTCTGCAGCTAATGTATTTGAACGTTCACTATAGGTAAAAACATGTAAATAGCTTATATCCAAATTGTTAATAAAGTTATAGGTCTCTAGGAATAGTTCCTCGGTTTCTCCAGGAAATCCCACTATGACATCCACACCAATACATGCATCTGGATTTATAGATTTAATAGTTTCCACACGTTGCGCATATAGACCGCTCATATATCTACGCTTCATTTTTTTTAGAATTGCGTCGCTTCCACTTTGCAAGGGGATATGAAAGTGCGGTACAAATTTGCTGCTGTTTTGGGTAAATTCTATGATTTCATTTCGCAACAAGTTTGGTTCAATACTCGAAATACGAATACGGTCCACATCTACATGACGATCTAAGGCCTGGACTAAATCCAAAAAGGTATTTTCATGGTGCTTATTACCAAATTCACCTTTACCATAATCTCCAACATTTACTCCCGTTAGTACAATTTCGCGAATACCTTTATCTGCTATTTCTTGTGCCTTGTGAATGATATTTTCTAAAGTATCGCTTCTTGAAATACCCCTTGCAAGCGGTATGGTGCAATAGGTGCATTTGTAATCGCATCCATCTTGAACTTTTAGGAAAGCCCTTGTTCTATCTCCAGCGCTATACGAACTAACAAAACTGTCTGCTTCAGCAATTTCACAACTGTGTACAAGAGCATTACCCGCTGTCTTTTTTAATGCGCCAAGAAATTGAGTGACATTGAATTTTTCAGTTGCCCCCAATACTAAGTCTACACCGGGCATTTCCATAATCTGTTTGGGCTTCAATTGAGCATAGCATCCCACAATAACTATAAACCCTTCTGGATTTGCTCGCAACGCCCTTCCCACAATATTCCTGCACTCGCGATCTGCGTTTTCAGTTACTGAACACGTATTTATGACATAAACGTCCGCAGCATCTTTGAATGAAACTTCTTCAAAGCCGCTTGATCTAAAATCTTGCGCGATTGTGGAAGTCTCTGCAAAATTGAGCTTACATCCGAGCGTATGAAAAGCAACTCTTGGCATCAAATTAGATTTACTTCAGGTTCAAGTTGAATTCCAAAACGTGCATACACATCTTCCATTATGTTTTGAGCGAGCAAGTGTATTTCATGCCCTGTGGCGTTACCATAATTGACCAGAACTAATGCTTGATTTTGATGTACCCCGGCATCTTTTTCTCGATGGCCTTTCCATCCGCACTTTTCAATAATCCAGCCCGCTGCGAGTTTTTTACCGCCTTCGGCTGGATAAGAAGGCATGTTGGGATATTTGTCTAGAAGTTCTTCTGCTTTTTCATGGCTTACAACGGGGTTTTTAAAAAAAGAACCACTATTACCGATTAGCGAAGGGTCGGGAAGTTTGCTTTTGCGTATTGCTACAACAACATCACTAATTTGCTTTGGTGTAGGTTCCGAAATTCCCATTTTTTGTAGTTCACTCTTTATTGCACCATACTCTGCGTTAATTCGGTGATTTCTTTTAGTCAATTTCAATACCACCTGGGTAATAATCGACTTTCCTTTCCATTCATTTTTGAAAATGCTGCTTCGATATCCAAACCGCGCCTCTTCTTTGTAAAGTTTGAATGGAGAGCTATCGTCAATCATTATACCCTCACAGCTTACAAATACATCCTGTAATTCCACTCCGTATGCACCTATATTTTGAACCGGTGCAGTTCCGCAATTTCCTGGTATAAGACTTAAATTTTCCAAGCCACCTAGCCCTTGCATTAGGGTCCATAGAACAACCTCGTGCCAATTTTCACCTGCACCAAAACAGATGTGAACGTAGTCATTGTCTTCAAAGACAACTTCCCGTCCATGTATGTCTACCTTTAAGACATCTCCTTCTACATCCTTGGTAAGTAGCATATTTGAGCCACCACCTAGAACAAGGGCAGGCGCGCCGTGATGCTTCAAATAGTTTGCGATTTCTTCCGCACTATGTGCCCAAATTAATCGGCTTGCCTTTTGATTTATACCGAAGGTATTTAGCTTCGCTAAGCTTTGATTAATTTGTACAATCACTTTGCCTTATTATCTAGTAATGTGCGGATAAACTTCTAACGCTGCTCTCAATATAGCAATACATTCCTTTAACGCATCAGTGTTAAGAACATAAGCCAATCTTGCTTGCTGTGCGCCTAGTTCAGGTTTGGCATAGAATCCAGCCGCAGGTGCCATCATTAAAGTCATTCCCTTGTAGTTGAAATCACTAAGTAACCATTGCGCAAAATGTTCTGCACTTTCAACAGGAAAGGATGCGACAGCATAAAATGCGCCTTTGGGCATAGGACAGAAAACCCCATCAATACTGTTCAAGCCTTCAACCAGAACATTTCTTCGTTCAACGTATTCGGCGTTCACTTGGTCAAAATATTGCTGAGGTGTTTTCAATGCAGCTTCACTGGCAATTTGGGCATAGGTAGGAGGTGAAAGGCGCGCTTGTGCAAATTTCATTGCTGTAGCCATAAACTCCTTGTTCTTACTAACCAAGCAACCAATTCTAGCTCCACACATGCTATATCTTTTGGAGAAACTGTCAACAACAATGGCATGATCTTCCATGCCAGCCATACTTAAGATGCTATGGTGCTGTTCGTTGTCATAGGTGAATTCGCGATAGACTTCATCTGCAATTAGAAACAAATCATGCTTTAAAACAATGGATTTTAATTGTTCAAGTTCCTCTTTGCTATACAAGTATCCCGTTGGATTTCCTGGATTACAGATTAAAATTCCTTTGGTCTTGGGAGTGATGGATTGTTCAAACAGCTCAACAGGAGGCAATGCAAATCCATTTTGAATTGATGCCTCCACTGGGACAACTTTCACGCCACTTGCAGTGGCAAATCCATTATAGTTGGCATAAAACGGCTCAGGAATGATGATTTCATCACCCTCATCCATGGCAGCACCAAAGGTAAAAAGCAGTGCTTCTGATCCACCAGTTGTAACGATAATTTCATCCGTGCTAACTGGTAATTTTTTACCGTGATAATAGTCTGAAAGTCCTTTGCGAAGCGATTCAAAGCCTGCGCTGTGGCTGTAGGCTAGAACAGGAACCTCTGCTTCTTTAATAGCTTTTTGCGCACCTAGAGGTGTTTGTATATCGGGCTGGCCAATGTTTAAATAGAATACTTTATTCCCGTTTCGCTCCGCTTGTTCTGCAAATGGAACAAGCTTGCGTATAGGGCTTGAAGGCATGTTATGGCCTTTGGTAGATATAGAAGGCATCAATCTTGGTTTTTAAGAATGAAAAAGCCCCGCAAAAATACGGGGCTTTCTTAAAATATCGTAGGAATGTAGTATTCCTTATTTGGCTATAATACTTCCGCCTTCTTTTTTAGTCGGTGTAGTTTGCTGTGCAGCAGGATTCATAACCTGTCCTTTGATGGTCAACACGACTGTTTTATTGGTTGCATTTGAATTGACAGTAACAGTTTTATGAAAGTTACCCATTCTATTTGTGTCGTATTTCACAGTGATTTCACCTTCTTGACCTGGTGCTATTGGTTCGCGCGTCCATTTCGGGGTAGTACAACCACAAGAAGCACGGACTGTATTCAATACTAAAGGTTGATTTCCTTCATTTTTGAACTTAAAGACTCTAGTTCCATTAGCTCCTTTATCAATTTTACCGTAATTAATTACTTTTTCTGCGAATTGAATTTTCGCGCCATCTGCAGGTTGCTCTTGTGCTTGAGCCGCAAAACCGAATAGAGCAACGGCCATTGTTAGGATTAATTTTTTCATGTCTTTATCATAATTTGGAAAACCAAATGTAATTCTAATGAAGTGGCTTTCAAAGGAAATTAACAAACTCTTAGCCTTAGGGTTCTTTGGATGCGTGAAGGCGCTTATTTTTGCAACTTATAACAAGAATGAGCTTCATGCGTGAAATCGGTAAATACACCCCCGGAGAAATAGAATCTAAGTGGTATACACACTGGTTAAAAAACAAATACTTCCATGCGAAAGTGTCTGATAAAGAGCCGTATACAATTGTAATTCCTCCGCCCAATGTTACGGGTGTGCTGCACATGGGCCATATGTTGAACAATACCGTTCAAGACGTTCTAATTAGAAGAGCGCGCATGCTTGGTATGAACGCATGTTGGGTGCCGGGTACGGATCATGCTTCTATTGCAACAGAAGCAAAAGTGGTCAAACGACTACGCGAGCAGGGTATTAAAAAATCAGATTTGAGCCGAGAAGATTTCTTGAAGCACGCTTGGGATTGGACAGATGAATACGGCGGAATCATTCTAAAGCAGCTTCGTCGCTTGGGTGCTTCGTGCGATTGGGATCGAACGGCATTCACTTTAGATGATGTTAGGAGTGAACAAGTTGTAGATGTATTTATTGACCTGCATAAAAAAGGGTTGATTTATCGTGGACTTCGCATGGTGAATTGGGATCCAGTTGCATTGACTGCAATTTCTGATGAGGAAGTCATTCATAAAGAAGAAAACAGTAGGCTTTATTATATGTCCTATCAGATTGATGGTTCAGATGAAGCATTGCAAGTAGCAACGACACGTCCAGAAACTATATTCGGTGACACTGCTGTATGCGTACATCCAGAAGATCAACGTTATCAGCATTTGAAAGGTAAGCAAGCGATTGTGCCGCTCGTAGGTAGAAAAGTTCCCATCATTTTTGATGAATATGTGGATATAGAGTTTGGTACGGGAGCCTTAAAAGTCACTCCTGCCCATGACACCAATGATCAGATGTTAGGCGAAAAGCATAATCTTGAAGTTATAAATGTTTTTGATGAGCATGCTGCCTTAAATGAATATGGCGGTGAATTTGCAGGCTTAGATAGATTTGATGCTCGAAAAAAAGTGGCCAAGGCGCTGGAAAAGGAGGGACTTTTAGTTGAAACCAAAGATCTTCGCAATAAGGTTGGGCGCAGTGAGCGAACAGATGCTGTAATAGAGCCTCGACTCAGCATGCAGTGGTTTCTAAAAATGTCTAGCCTTGCCGATAAGGCTATTGAAGGGGTGAAATCAAAAGATGTTACCCTGCATCCATCGCATACAGAAAAAACATACCTCTATTGGATGGAAAACATCAAAGATTGGTGTGTGTCTAGACAGCTTTGGTGGGGTCATAGAATACCAGCTTGGTATGATACTGAAGGAAATGTTGCAGTTTGTAAATCGCGTGAAGAAGCGGTTGCTGCACTTGGCACCTCTGAAATTCATCAGGATGAAGATGTTATGGACACATGGTTCAGCTCATGGTTATGGCCGTATAGCGTTTTCTCTGGTAATAAGGAGGAAGAGGATTATTTTTATCCAACCAATACCCTAGTTACAGGTCAGGACATCATTTTCTTTTGGGTGGCTAGAATGATTATGGCAGGTTATGAATTTAAAGGTAAACGACCTTTTAAGGATGTCTATTTTACCGGAATGGTTCGTGACAAGAAACGTCGAAAAATGTCAAAATCATTGGGAAACAGTCCCGATCCTTTGGACCTGATAGATAAGTATGGTGCGGACGGAGTTCGTGTTGGAATGTTAATGACTGCACCAGCGGGGAACGATTTACTTTTTGATGAGGATTTATGTTCTCAAGGTTCCTTCTTTGCGAATAAGGTTTGGAATGCCTTCCGTTTGGTGGGAATGTGGGAAGCGGGTGATGCTGAAATGAACCAGAGCGAAAGATTGTCCATTAACTGGATGCGAAACAGAATAGCGGAGGCTCTATTAGAACTTGAAAATAGTTTTGAAAAGTACAGACTATCAGAGGCTTTAATGACAACATATAAGCTGGTTTGGGACGATTTCTGTTCATGGTATCTTGAGATGATAAAGCCATTGAAGGGCGAACGTATTTCGGGTGATGCTTTAGAGGAAACCAAAGCCATATTCAATTCACTTTTAGAAATTATGCACCCGTTTATGCCATTTATTACCGAAGAATTATGGCAAAATCTAGCGGATAGAAAGGACGGAGAAACCATCAATTTTGCAGTTTGGCCAACTTTAGAAGTCACAGACGCTCGGGTGCTAAAATCGTTTGAGCACTTTGCGGATATTGTTGGTGGCATTCGAACTGTGCGCAATGAAAACGGTATTGCCCCAAAAGAATTATTGACTATCGAGATTGTGAAGAATACCAATCACGATTCATCCTACGATTCTTTAATTAAGAAACTAGCGAATGTAGAGGCTATAGTTAAAGTAGAAGAAGTGAAAAAATCTGCATTTAGTTTTGTCGTGGGGGGTATCAACTATACTATTCCTGCAGATGCTTTTGTTGATTTAGACGAAGAGATAGCCAAGCTTCAAGAGGAATTGAAGTATACGGAGGGTTTCTTAAACAGTGTGCTTAAAAAATTGAGTAATGAACGGTTTGTGTCCAATGCACCCGATGCGGTGGTTGCTTCGGAACGTAAAAAGCAAGCGGATGCGGAATCTAAGATTACACTGATTACTCAGCGATTAGAGGCTTTGAAAAAATAATCTAGGAATCAAAAAGCCCGGTGCAACGCACCGGGCTTTTTTCAGGGGTACCACGTCCTGGTAGAAAAGGGCTCGAGTATAAATAACCACAAACACTCACATCACGATCGAGCCCAATTCCAGTACTATTTAGGTTTAATGGTTAGCGTATAAACGGCTTTACATACTCTTCTTGCGGGTTCGCCTTTGATTCGTTTACTCACATAGACCTTGAGGTCCACCTGGCGTTTACCGTTTGGAGCGAAATTACTTTCTACTAAAAGGTCTTCTCCAAGTGCGGCATTCCTATAAAGTTTAAGGTCAATATTTTTGACACTTTCTTCATAGCGATCAACTAGTAATAGGGATTGGATACGATTTTCTTTAATGGAATTCATGGTATCCATCAAATTCCACAGTGTAAGCATACCTTGACTGTCTACCATGTCCTTGTCAATGCTCAATTGCATTCTTGATTTTAAGGGTCCTTGTTTTTTAACTGTGGAAAAGAAATTTTTCATGTAGTATACTTTGTTGGATAAAAAAAGCGCCTTCACATGGTGAAGGCGCTTTGAATATCTTGGGTTGTCTATTTTAAATTTATGCCTTCACTTTTTTATACATACAACCCTTCCACATAGTAATGTGGTTATTATTGATTGTATTATGAATAAATAAATTTGACATGATTACGAATGTAGGATATAAAATTTTAACGACTAACTATTGTCAAATATTTTACAATTTATTTTTTCGCGTTATTTTTTCTAAACTCAACCCAGGTTTGCCACATTGCGCCAGGTTTTTGCCCTTGAAGTTTACGGTGTAGTTCTTTAGAAGCTGCTCTTGGATTTGGAATCGAGGCAAAGCCTTGAAGCGTTTGTACTGCTTCACGCCCTAAATTTGGCAAGGATTGAGGAGTGTTGTACTTAGGGTCTATCATCTTCAAAGCATCTAGGGAGCCATAAATATCCCCTTGAAGGCGTCTTATTTCAATAAGTCTTAAAGCGGCAGATGTATTTCTAGGGCTCATAGAAAGCACCTGATCATAATAATATTGCGCCTCTGTCAACTTACCCTCTAATCTTCGAATTTGCCCCATTTGATTAAGACTAAGCATGTGGTTTGGATGGATTTCTAAGGCTTCTTGAAATTTAGCAGCACATTTCTTTAGTGCAGACGAATTGGGTTTTTGGCCTGCCTGCATAAGAATACCTAATCCTTCAAAATAGGGCATGGGATTATTATAGATATCCATTTCAAAGTATGGACTTTGCGCCGAAGCGCTGTACTCAATCATTTTTCGGGTGTTCCGACTCTGATATCCATCCAATGCAAGTGAAGCGTCTTTTTCTCCATTGATTCTAGAGTAACTAATGAAAACCGAATAAATTAAAAATGCTGAGGTCAATATAAGTCCCGATAGCTTTGTGGTTGATAGTAGTACTTTTGAGGTAGCGGACAAATACCCCAATGCCACGCCGAATGGAATCAATAAGGTGGCTCTTTCGAGTGGGAACTCTCCTAAACCATAGCCTACGAATGCAATTGTTGTAAGTCCAAAAATGAGTTGATGTTTATGTTGAAATAAATGCACGATACACAGTCCAATAAGAGCTATAAAGAAAAGGGCGCCAACTCCTGTTTCACTTAAGAGCCAAATCAAATCATTATGTGGTCTTAGAACAGAGGTAGTGCCATTCATAACGCTTTCATTGGTTCCTTTTAAGCCCGTGCCCGGATAGGCTACTTTCCATTGCCCTGCACCCACGCCAGAAATGGGGTTGTCCAAAAACATTTCTTTAGAGGCTTTCCAATAGTGCATTCTGCTTTGAATGGTGCTATTATCAATTATTTTTTTACTCCCACTGAATAGTACCACAAGTCCAATCCCAACTGTAATTATTCCTAATGCAATAAGACTGTTATTTCTATATTGACTCTTCTTATGAAAAGAGTATACTCCAATCGAGATGAGTATAACAAGAAATGCCGCTACCCAGACGCCTCTCGTTTGTAGAAGAAGAATTTCCAAAACAGCTAGACTTACAGCCATTCTTTGCAGCCATAATCCAATGGTATCGGGCAACCTGCAGGATAAAGCGGCAGGAAGAAGCATTAACAAGGTAGCCGCTGCATAATTCTTGTGCGCGAATAGTTGGCCGCTCGCGAGGTAAATATTCCCTTCTTTGTAAGCATCATTAATTGCGGGTAAAATAGTTAATCCCGCAATGATTAGGGCTATCTGAGCCCCCACGCTAAAAGCAAGTAGAGTGTCTTTTTCTCTGTTTCTAAATGCATCTGCTGAAATCACTGTTATTCCAAAAAGTAACGCCATTCTAGCAATATGACCATGGAGTTCACTTTGGGCACTGACCGCACCATATTTCAGGAGTGGCCACGCGACTAACCCGAGTATCATCAAATCTATTAATGTGATTTTGGTGCTGAAACTTTTTCTATGTATTCCTAAAGTGGCCAGTCCAAATATTCCTCCCATTGCAATTCGTTGCCATAAACCTAAATCTTGAAGTCCTGAATGGACTGAAAGAAGAACTGCAACGGGTAAATAAAAAAACGGAGACGTAAACACCTTCATATTTTTCGCTTTGCCGTGAAGATAGGGAAAAGAATCATTGACACTTCTGATGTATCTTAGAGGACCCAAATACATCACAGAAATATGGATATCCCTGCTCCGTACGTACCCAAGAATAAGGTGCGCATCGTCACAGCGGCTTCTCTTTTTGACGGCCATGATGCTGCCATTAATATTATGCGCCGAATCATTCAAAGTACCGGTTGTGAGGTAATACACCTCGGTCATGACCGCTCTGTTGAGGAGGTCGTAAATACTGCAATTCAAGAAGATGCTAACGCCATTGCCATGACATCCTATCAAGGAGGACATCTTGAATATTTTAAATATATGTATGATTTACTTCAGCAAAGAGGAGCTCAGCATATCAAAATATTCGGAGGTGGAGGCGGTACCATATTGCCTGAAGAGATTGAAGAATTACATGCCTACGGAATTACCAGGTTATACCATCCTGATGATGGTCGAAAGATGGGTTTACAAGGTATGATCAACGATTTGGTGGAGCGGTCAGACTTTTTGGTTGGAGAAAAAACACCGGGCGAAGTAAAGGATATTACCGGCGCGGCGAATCCTATAATCGCAAGATGGATAAGTGCGGCAGAAAACTGCGGCAAGGCACATCGTGATGCCATAAATGAAATTACGGAAAGAGCTTCGGCGATCAAAACACCTATTTTGGGTATTACCGGCACAGGAGGAGCGGGGAAGAGTTCAATGGTAGATGAACTGGTTCGTAGGTTCACTGTAGACTTCCCCTCTAAACGTATTGCAGTAGTCTCTGTGGACCCATCTAAAAGAAAAACGGGCGGCGCATTGCTAGGAGATCGAATTAGGATGAATGCCATAAATCACGAAAATGTATTCATGCGTTCTCTAGCTACCCGTCAGGCTAATTTGGCACTGAGTGCTCATGTTCAGAACGCCTTAGATATTCTTAAAGTGGCGGGTTTCGATTTAATCATTTTGGAAACCTCTGGTATTGGTCAGAGTGATACGGAAATATTGGATCACAGTGATGCGAGTCTTTATGTTATGACCCCGGAATATGGAGCGGCGACTCAATTGGAAAAAATAGACATGCTCGATTTTGCAGACCTCATTGCGCTGAACAAATTTGACAAGCGCGGTGCATTGGACGCATTACGAGATGTTAAAAAGCAGTACCAGCGCAATCATAACCGTTGGCATGATGATCTAGATACCATGCCGGTTTACGGCACTATTGCCAGTCAATTTAATGATCCGGGAACCAATGGTCTATACCAAGCGATTATAGAGATGCTAAATACCAAAGCGAATGCTGGTTTTGAAAGCAAATTTGGTGTTTCCGATGAATTGAGTGAAAAGATTTTTATTATTCCGCCAAAACGAACACGTTATTTGAGTGAGATTTCGGAGAGTCATCGTATTCAAAGAGAAAAAATCACAGAGCAAATCGAGGTGGCAGATAAGCTCTATGCACTTCATAGATCTATAGAAACATTAAAGGATCCAGAATTGGTAGGTCAACTACAAGCCAGTTTTGATCGTATTAAAATGGATTTGGACCCACATAATTGGGAAAAGATTCAGCAATGGGATGCTACTGTAAAACGCTATAAAGACCCCGTTTATTCCTTTGAAGTCCGAGGAAAAGAAATCAAGATTAAAACGCACACAGAAAGTCTTTCTCATACACAAATACCTAAAATAGCCTTACCTAAATATCGCAGTTGGGGAGATGTGCTTAGGTGGATACTATTAGAAAACATTCCCGGTGAATTCCCTTATACTGCAGGTATTTATCCTTTTAAGCGAGAAGGTGAAGATCCAACAAGAATGTTCGCTGGTGAAGGCGGACCGGAGCGCACGAACAAACGATTCCATTACGTAAGTTTAGGAATGGATGCCAAACGTCTATCAACTGCATTTGATAGTGTAACGCTCTACGGAAATGATCCTGCACGAAGACCAGATATTTATGGAAAGATTGGAAACTCTGGGGTAAGCATTTGTTGTCTTGATGATGCAAAGAAATTGTATTCAGGTTTTCGACTTACTGCTCCTACGACCTCTGTATCCATGACTATTAATGGTCCGGCGCCTATGCTCTTGGCTTATTTTATGAATGCAGCAATTGATCAGGAATGCGAGTTGTATATCAAAGAGAATGGCCTAGAATCAAAAGTAGAGAAGTTAAAGAAAGCCAAGTACGATCAACAAAAAATCGCACGTCCTGCCTACCAAGGTGATTTGCCTGAAGGCAATGATGGTTTAGGATTATTGCTTTTAGGAGTAACAGGAGACGAGGTTTTAGATGCTAAGACCTATGGCAAGATCAAAGCAAAGACTATGAATGCCGTTCGCGGTACAGTTCAAGCAGATATTCTAAAGGAGGACCAAGCCCAAAATACATGTATTTTCTCAACGGAGTTTGCTTTGAGGTTAATGGGAGATGTACAGAGTTATTTTATTGATTGGAAGGTTAGAAATTTCTACAGTGTGTCCATCTCAGGGTACCACATTGCAGAGGCAGGAGCAAATCCTGTAACTCAGTTGGCTTTTACTTTAGCTAACGGCTTTACCTACGTGGAATATTACTTAAGTAGAGGAATGGACATAAATAAGTTTGCTCCCAACTTAAGTTTCTTTTTCTCCAACGGTATTGATCCTGAATACGCTGTAATTGGACGTGTAGCTCGACGAATTTGGGCGAATGCCATGAAACATAAATATGGCGCGGATGCTCGTTCGCAGATGCTGAAGTATCATATTCAAACTTCTGGACGAAGTCTGCATGCACAAGAAATTGATTTCAACGACATACGTACAACGCTTCAGGCTCTTTATGCCATCTACGACAATTGTAATTCTTTGCATACCAATGCGTATGATGAGGCAATTACTACTCCTACAGAAGAAAGTGTGCGACGGGCCATGGCTATTCAGCTTATTATCAATAAGGAGCTGGGTTTATCCAAAAATGAGAATCCCATTCAAGGTGCCTTTATTATAGAAGAATTGACGGACTTGGTTGAAGAAGCAGTGCTACTTGAATTTGACCGTATTACTGAACGAGGTGGGGTTTTGGGAGCCATGGAGACCATGTATCAAAGAGGAAAGATTCAAGAAGAAAGCCTTTATTATGAAACATTAAAGCATACCGGAGAATTCCCAATTATTGGTGTCAATACGTTTTTGAATAAGAAGGGCTCGCCAACCATTGTTCCTGCGGAGGTTATTCGAGCTACTGTCGATGAAAAGGAATACCAAATAAAAATGCTCGAAGCGCTGCATCAAGGGAACAATAAAGAGTCTGCGGAAAGCATCTCCAAAATTCAAGATGCAGCTGTCCAGAATACCAATATATTTGACGTACTCATGGAGGCAGCTAAACATTGCTCCTTGGGTCAAATTACCAACGCACTGTTCCAAGTTGGTGGACAGTATAGAAGAAATATGTAAATGAAATTACTCTCCTTTAATGTGAACGGTGTTCGTGCCGCCGCTGGCAAAACCTTAGTTGAAGACTTGCATCAATTGGATTGTGATGTGGTCGGTTTACAAGAGACCAAAGCCACTCCAGAGCAGGTTAAGGAGGCTTTAAGTGAATTGAGAGGTTACTATATCTATGCGTTCAGTGCAGAAAAAAAAGGATATAGCGGTACTGCCATTCTTTCTAAGCTGGAGCCGTTGTCTGTAACCAATGGTATTGGTGTACCAAAACATGATAATGAGGGGAGGTCAATTACCGCTGAATTTGAGAATTTTTTCTACGTCACGGTTTATGTACCCAATTCGTCTTCCGGATTAAAGCGCATTGATTATAGAACACAAGAGTGGGACGTTGCCTTCTTGAAATACCTGAAGAAATTAGAGCAGACAAAACCTGTAGTGGTTTGTGGTGATTTAAATGTGGCACACCAAGAAATAGATTTAAAGAATCCTAAATCAAACTATAACAAGACTCCTGGTTACACACAAGCTGAAATAGATGGGTTGACTACCATGCTTGAATCCGGATTTGTGGATACATTCAGAAGTTTAAATCCACAAACTATCAAATACAGCTGGTGGAGTTATCGAGGCGGTGCTCGGAGTAAAAACGTCGGGTGGCGATTAGATTATTTTTTAGTCAGCAAAAGCTTAATGCCAAGTGTAAAGGACAGCGAGATATTAAATGAGGTGATGGGAAGCGATCACTGCCCGGTACAATTGACTATTTTTTAGAGTCTTCGGAACTTTGTTGAGCTGCTTTTACTCTTTGTTGGAAATCGGCAATTTTATCACCCGCTTGTTGGATTTCATCTGCCACTTGAGCTATACGGTCTTTCTGTTCTTCTCCTAGGAGCATGGATAAAACCTGAACTTGCAGGGAGGCTCCTGTTAAATGATTTTTAACGTCATGAGCGAATTTTTGATATTCTTTGTAATCCATACGAGAAGGTAACTAATCTTCAAGAATTGTTTATAAGATGGAAAACCTTTTTACGCCCAATTCACAATGAAAAAGATAATTACCTTCCTCTAACCCCTCGGGTAAGCGTATTGTACTGATTTTATGGTCTAGGTTTGTCTTACCCTCAACGATGTGCCTTCCCCGTGTGTCTGTAATTTGATAAATCAAAAAGTCGCTATTCATTTCTGCTTGAATCTTCAATTCACCAGATGCTGGATTGGGGAATATTTTATATTCCATGTTTGGCGATTCGTTAAGGCCAATATTAGCCGTATTCATTATCCAATAGTATCTTGATACATGCTCAGGCGTAAAACTGATATTTCCTACTCCTGTATTACCCAGCGCTTGAGTGGTTGCATTCCCAATGGGCATACCATTTTTCCATCTCATTGTGGGGCTTTGGCCAATGGTCATGTTGCTTACTGGAAGTCCATTTAAATCAGCATCCAAACCGCCATTATTCGCGTTAGTATTGAACGGAATAGTTACTTCAAAAGGAAGCTCTGTTTGATAATCAATGGGTGGTGAATGATTCCCTTCGTAACCGATAAAATAAAAGTGATCTCTACTTGTTATACCATTTGGCTCATAGCGACCTTCAGTGCGATGATGCCATACATAGAATGTACCGTCTAATCCATTATTTGTGCTCTTTGGCGTTATTTTAACTCCTGTTTTTGCTAAGGTTTTAGTCCCGGTAATGCTGGACCACGTGAAAGTATCATATACAGAGGTGCCCAAGGATTCTGTGCTATCATTCGTGCTAAGCCAATAATCTTGTCCCGGACCTAAATCTACTGTACCGGAGTGGTAGGTAGAATCCATACTGTTTGACTGGAAGTCGGAGGATGTACCTAAGGTAAGTTTACCGAGATATCCCTGATTAAAGCTATGCTTGTAAATCACAACAGGAACCGAATTTCCACTCGCTGAATAGTTTCCCGTATGTGCGCTAAGGTGATGGATATTTGTAGATTTAGTGGTTGCGCTCCAATTTGCATTTCCGGGATAATTCAATTCAACCCATGTCCCGTGATAGCCTGGGTTGTATATCCAATCGTTCCAGAAATCATCGAGATTTTTTCCCGTTGCCGCGGATAAAGTAGTTTTAAACCCCTCTGCATTATAGTTTCCAAAGGTATTGCTCGCGATGAGCTGTTTCATGCCAAAACTGAAAAGACTATCCCCAAGGAATTCTCTTAAATTATGAGCGACCATAGCTCCTTTTTGATAGGTGTGTATGCCATAGGTTTGGTCTTGATTTACGCCGCTAAGAGCCAGGTGGCCCCCGTCATTCGCGTAGGCTTGTTTTAAAACCAAGCTTTGATTATTCTGCACCGTTTCTATGTAGGTAGATGGTCCATAAACGGACTCTTCATAAAGGTGTGAACCAAATTCCGCGAACCCTTCATTAATCCACATGTCCTCTGCTGTTAGAGTGGTTATACCGTTGCCAAACCACATGTGAGCCAATTCATGTGCAATGATGTCTTCACCAGCTAAATTGGCATTAGCTAGATTTCTAGGTAGGTGAACCATTCCAGCATGTTCCATTGCCCCCGTAATAGTCATTGCATAGCCGACCTTTTCAAAAAGATAAGGGCCAAATTCTTTGACAAAAGCATCATAGATTTCAGAAAGATGTACAAATCCTGCCCTTATGTTGCTTGTGTCTTGCGCTCGACCATAGATTTCAAAAGATTTCCCGTCGTGCGCCCAGCTCTGTTTGAAATAATCCGAAACAGCCATGCTAACTAGGTAAGAGGGGATGGGAGCTTGGCCTTCCCATTTCCAAACCAAATCTCCGTTTCCTAAAGTGTCCACTTTTGAAAGGATACCGTTACTTACACCAACTTTATTTGGCGCAGTGATGATATTCATTTCCTCTAAAATGCTTTTCTCTACAAAATTGTCAAAACAAGGAAAAAGACTTCGCCCGTAAACGTGAGGATTTGCAGCAAATCCTACTCCTAAGTTGTATTGATATGCTCCGTCTAAATGAATGCCGCCCCAGCCACTTGCATCTTTAGTCGTTGCTCCATGGTAATGGATATCCCAGTTTAATGTTTGACCTGCAGAGACTGTAGAATAAATTACTACATGTTCACCGTGCTGCATGAAATTTAATGATCCGCTTGAGGACACAACACTATCTACTATAAATCCCAACAGGTCAAAGCGCAATGAATTGAATGCAAGCTTAGAATACAGTTGGTATTTTGCAATTCCTTGCATTTGCCC
>JAYOSU010000008.1:33489-48833 GCA_038139395.1 Cryomorphaceae bacterium | reverse complement strand
AGTAAAGAAACCCCTAGTACCACAACTACACCACCAATTCCACCAATGATGATTGCTTCTAAAACGCTCATTTGATCTGCACCGGCTGTAATTCCTACGAGTCCTCCTAGGATCCCATTCATGAACATAGTTAGGTCAAAGTTTTTATAAAAAATATGTACAAAACCAGCTGCTGCTAAACCACCAGCCGCGGCAGCTAAAGAGGTTGTAGTTAATACTAGTGAGGTCAAACTAGGATCCGCACTTAATACGGAGCCCCCATTAAAACCAAACCAACCCAACCATAAGATAAAGACTCCTGCCGCTGCAAAAGGAAGATTATGACCAGGTATTGCGGATGGAGACCCATCTTTAGTGAACTTACCAATTCTTGGCCCTAATTTGGCGATATACAAGAATGCAGCCCAGCCGCCAACACTGTGAACCAGAGTAGATCCAGCAAAATCATAGAATCCCCATTCATCTAGGAATCCTCCGCCCCATTTCCAAGACCCTACTATAGGGTATACAATTCCAACGTATAAAATGGAAAACAGGAAAAATGAACCAAGCTTCGCACGTTCGGCTATTGCACCTGAAACTATAGTTGCTGCTGTAGCGGCAAACATTCCTTGAAACAAGAAGTCTGTCCAATAGGTGTATCCTTCATTGTAAGTTAAATCTAAGCCGCTGTCTCCTACAGGGCTCTCAAGACCAAAAAGTCCAACAAAGTAGTCCGGTAATATCCCGCTCCAAAAGGATGCAGGGTACATCAAATTAAATCCAACAAATGCATAGAGAACGAGCCCAATACTTATGATGAAAAAGTTCTTAAATAATATGTTAATGGTGTTTTTTTGGCGAGTAAGGCCAATTTCAAGAAAACTAAAACCAAGATGCATGAAGAATACCAAGGCGGTACAAATCATCATCCAAAGGTTGTTTACAGTAAGAGTTAAAGTAGTGTCCATAGTAATTAGATGTTATTTCAATGTTTGACCGCCGCTTTCGCCAGTTCTTATTCGATATGCTTCTTCAACGGGTGTTACGAAAATTTTTCCATCCCCAACTTCCCCTGTATTGGCAGCTTTCAGGATTGCGATTACGGTAGGTTTAACAAAGTCGTCATTAACGACTATGCTTAAATAGCGTCTTTGTATATCCGATGTACTGTAAGAAACCCCGCGATAAACTTTCCCTTTCTTTTCATGACCTACTCCAGTTACATCCCAGTAACTAAAAAAGTAGACATTCACCTCGTGAAGCGCATCCCGCACTTCATCGAATAGCGATTTTCTAATGATTGCGTCTATTTTTTTCATTTTAGATGGTTTTATGGCGTCAAAATTATGCAAAAAGCAACATTACCCCCAAATAATTAGGGGTAGTGTAAGTAAAACACTATTATTTTAACAAAGAGCCCCTTTAAATAAAGGGGGTAATGAGTAAAAAAAAATATAAATGGTCAAAAGTACCCTTTCGATTATGGGGGTAAAGCTGAATAAATAGATCGATTAAATTCAATTTTAAATATGGTAAAACGTCAAATTCAGCGTAGTCATAATTTTATTTTGTTACAATTGGCATAATTGTAGCAATATGTTTAATTAAAGACCTCAATACTGTTAGTTATGAAAAAGATATTTTTTGGTATCGTCTTATTGTCTTCAATTTCCATAAGTGCCCAGAGCCGTTGGGGAATTAGAACTGGATTAAACTATAATCTTAGTACTATTGGTTTAAGTGATGCCACGAACTCTGCTCAACAAATACTAGAAGGAGAAACTGCGGATAACGGTTATCATCTAGGTGTTTTTGGACGTCAATTCTTAGGCGATCAACTTTATACTTCGGGAAGCTTGATATTTGCGAAAAACACGCATTTCTTGGAAGGATTTGACGCTTCAGGTAACAGTGTATACGGGCAGTTTAATCATGAGTTTCTTCAATTGGATGCTGACCTGGGAATACGATTATTAAAATTGGTCAGGGCGGAAGCAGGTGTACATTACCAAGGAACTGTAAGCGACAATGCATATAATCAAACGTTTCAATCCCCTTCCGTAGGTTATAATGTTGGTGTTGGACTAGACTTGTGGAAGCTGAGTCTTGATCTGGTCTATTACAGCAGTTTTCAAGATCATACAGGGGATTGGAATAACATTCCGTTGAGTTATAATAGGTCTCAGCTGTTGGTAAGTCTTGGGGTTCAGCTTTAATTAGTTAAGGATAATTAAAACTTTGGCACGGGATTTGTTTTATTAAAATTGCGTCACCAAATGAGTGTAAGCGAGTAATTTCATTGACGCGACATGGTTTTGTTCAGCGAGCCGCTTCGTACCCCGGGGCGGCTCGTTTGCGTTTTATACTATCGTGAATGATGTTTCGCCAAGACCGTCTACTTTGAGATTTACACGAGAAGTTTCCTTGATAAATGATGCAGCAGTTGAGGCTCCGGCCAAGACTATCATCCCTTTCTTTAGTTTTATATTATAGCGGTGTGCAAGTCTTGTAGCGGCGGCTAAAGCTTCAAAAGGGTTATCTAAAATAGCGTCACTGGAGCCTTCTGCTTCATTCTGGCCATCAAAACTCATTTTCATATCTAATCCATTCAAGCCCAAAGGCACATCACACCATTTTCCCACTATAAAGGCGCAGGAGCTGCAATTATCTGCAACAACATCTTCAAGGGAAAACTTGAAGTTCTCGTAGCGTGAATCAATGATTTCTATTGCAGCAGCTACTCCATCAACATGATTTATTACTTCATTTGCAGTTAAGGGTTCATGAATATCAATGCTTAGACGAAACGCTATTTCTGGTTCAGCACGGGGGTGACAACAATCGGCCTTCACAAGAGGTTGGCTTTTACTTAGCTGCATATCGCTTGTCAATTGGCCAATTATCATGTCGTTTACCCCCATTTGCTTCATTTTAGCATGTGAGGTAAATCCCATTTTGATGCCTATAATAGGAAATCCTTCTTTTTGACGAAGCCGGATTAACTCATGTTGAACCTGATACGCTGATTCTAAATTGTACTTCTCGGACAAAGAAAATTGTGCTACGGGAGTTTGACTTCGAGCAGCTTGATGCAGAATAGATGCTTTTTCGGAAATGCTTGTCATTATAGTTTGATACAAATGTTTTTAGGTTCTGTAAAGAAACGCAACGCTTCGAACCCGCCTTCTCTTCCAACGCCACTTTGTTTCATACCTCCAAAAGGAGTCCTAAGATCACGAAGTAACCAGCAATTAACCCAAATAATACCGGCATGAAGTTGACCAGCCATTCTGTGTGCTGTCTTTAGATCCGATGTCCAAATTGTAGCGGCTAAACCATAAGGTGTGCTATTTGCCAATTCTAGTGCCTCTTGCTCCGTTTCAAAGGGCGTCAAAGTGACTACAGGGCCAAAAATTTCTTCTTGATTTGTCCTGCACGTAGAAGATAGGTTCTCAAAAACAGTTGGGGCTATAAAGTATCCATTTGAACATCGACCTTCTAACTTAACTTGTTGCCCGCCTATCAAAAGTTTCCCTCCTTCTTCCTTTGCAAGCTCTATGTAACTCAAAACTTTGTTCATATGTTCTTTGCTCACAATAGCTCCCATTCTTGACTCTTCTGAAAGGGGGTCCGCAACAGTTAGTCCAGAGACTCTTTCTAAAAACGCAGTCTTAAATTTTTCATAAATACTTTGTTGAACGTAAATACGTGAGCCACAAAGACAAATCTGTCCTTGATTGGCAAATGCGGATCGTACAGAGGTGTTGACCGCATCTTCAAAATCGCAATCATCAAAAATGACATTGGCATTTTTCCCACCTAATTCAAGACTGATTTTCTTAAACATAGGGGCGGCAACTGAAGAAATTGCCTTTCCCGTTTGCGTTCCACCTGTAAATGAAATAATACTAGTGTCTTCATGTGCAACAATAGCAGCACCAACTTCACTACCGAGTCCGTGGACTATATTAAGTACACCCTTTGGGAAATGAATTTCATCTAGAATTTCACACAATAGATAAGCTGTCGCGGGTGTAACCTCGGAAGGTTTTGCTACTACTGTATTCCCTGCGGCAAGTGCCGGAGCAATTTTCCAGCTGAATAAATAAAGGGGTAGGTTCCAAGGACTTATGCAGCCTGCCACCCCAATGGGTTGCCTAAGCGTGTAATTAAAACCGCTACTACCCATATCATGGACGTCATAAGAATCGTGCAAAATAGCGGTCGCATAAAACTTAAAATTATCCCTTGCACGAGGAATGTCAACTGCCGTAGCAAGTTTAAGGGGTTTCCCGTTGTCCTTGCTTTCTGCGAGTGCTAGTACATCAAGCTTATCATGTATGGCATCAGAAATTTTCATTAGCCAGCGTGAACGTTCCTGAATACCTAGTGAACTCCAAGCGTGAAACGCTTCTTTTGCTGCGGATACCGCAAGGTTTACATCACTTTGTTGACTCCGGGGAATACGTCCATAAGTCTCCCCTGTTGAGGGGTCAATATTGTCTAAATATTGACCTTCAACCGGCGCTGTGAATGCGCCATTTATATAGTTGCTAATAGTCATCCTTTGGGTCTGAGTGTAGCGAAGATAAGGAAGCTTTGCCTGCAATTTTAAAAGTGCTCAGTTTTGCGCTAACTTGTAAATCCCAAAGCAAACAAATCATGTCAGTACTAAGACCGTTTAATTTCAAGAAGTGGTTAGATGAAAATCGTGACCTACTTAAACCTCCAGTAGCTAATAAGAACTTAACACCTGATAGTGATGAATACATTGTCATGGTTGTTGCAGGTCCTAATGCCAGAAAAGACTACCATTACAATGAGACAGAAGAGTTTTTCTATCAACTCGAAGGAAATATCACCGTCAATGTACAAATAGACGGCAAGATTGAAAGCTTAGATCTTGGCCCCGGAGATATGATGACTGTGCCGGCAAAAGTTCCCCATAGTCCTGTTCGCCATGAAGGTAGCATTGGTCTTGTTATTGAGAGAGTCAGAGAAGGGAAAGGCTTTACAGATGGCCTCATGTGGTATTGTGGGAATTGTAACCATAAACTTCATGACACTTACTTTGAACTAAAAAATATTGAAACAGATTTCTTACCAAGGTTCAAAGAATACTATTCAAGCCTTGAATTGCGCACATGCAATCAATGCGGGACTACCATGGAAACGGATTCAAGATTTGTTTAGGAATGTGTGGAGTAACTAGCAGAAATTTTTCGGTTGATATCCACACACATATTCTTCCTAAAGACATTCCTAATTTTCGGGAGCGGTTTGGATATGGAGGGTTCATAAGGTTAGAACATCACATGCCTTCTTGTGCACGAATGTTCAAGGACGATCATTTTTTTCGAGAGGTAGAAAGCAATTGTTGGGATCCTGCAACACGCATAAGTGAGTGTGACACTCAGCATGTAGATGTACAGGTGCTTTCAACAGTTCCAGTTATGTTTAGCTATTGGGCTAAACCAAAAGACACTTTAGAAGTTGCTATTTTTTTAAACGATCATATAGCAGAAATCTGTGTGAAGCATCCCAAGAGATTTGTTGGGTTAGGTACGTTGCCCATGCAAAGTCCAGATTTAGCAATTCAAGAACTTAGGCGTTGCAAAGAGATTGGCTTAAAAGGAATACAAATTGGCACACACATAAACGATTGGAATCTAGATGCGCCTGAGCTATTTCCAATTTTCGAGGCGTGTCAGGATTTGGATATGGCAGTATTTGTTCACCCTTGGGACATGATGGGTAAGGAGAAGATGGAAAAGTATTGGTTGCCCTGGCTCGTAGGAATGCCTGCGGAAAGCTCTCTAGCAATATGTTCACTAATTTTTGGAGGTGTATTTGAGCGTTTGCCAAATCTTAGATTTGCTTTTGCACACGGAGGAGGTTCTTTCCCGGCTACGTTAGCCCGAATAAAGCACGGCTTTGACGTTCGCCCCGATTTATGTGCGATTGATAATAAAGTTTCACCAGAGAAATATATGGGCAAATTCTGGCTTGATTCCTTGGTTCATGATCCAAAAATGCTCGATTACATAGTTGGCTTAGTTGGTGAGAAACGAGTGGCTTTAGGCACAGATTACCCATTTCCGCTGGGAGAACTTGCCCCAGGAAAACTCATAAATTCTATGCCTTGGAGTCAGGAAAGGAAGGGGAATCTTCTTCACGGAGCGGCTTTAGAATGGTTGAATTTAGATCTGTCAAAGTTCATTTAATAGCACTTGTTCAGCCCCACCAATTGTGGTAAGTTTGAGCATCAGAAAACCTCGCTATGAGTGATCCCATCAAACACGAATGTGGACTTGCTTTTGTACGTCTCCGCAAACCCCTTGAATACTACGTTGAGAAATACGGAACAGCATTTTACGGCTTGAATAAAATGTATCTCCTCATGGAGAAACAGCGCAATCGCGGTCAAGATGGTGCAGGCTTGGCGAATGTGAAGCTCAATATGGAGCCCGGCACTCGCTATATCTCGCGTTATCGTTCTGTGGATTCAAACAGCATTGGAGATATTTTTGGAAAAGTACAAAAGCGAATAGCGGAAGGAATTGCTGGTAACGCTGAACTACTCAAAGACGTTTCTTGGCTCAAAAAGAATTTGCCTTTTACTGGTGAAGTGTTCCTAGGGCATTTAAGATATGGGACTTACGGAGGAAATACGATTGAGGCTTGCCATCCTTTCTTACGTCAAAATAACTGGCCAACTCGTAACCTAATTGTCGCGGGTAATTTTAACATGACGAATGTTGACGAACTCTTTGGCGAACTAGTGGAATTAGGGCAGCATCCAAAAGAAAAGGCGGATACAGTTACTATCATGGAAAAGATAGGTCATTTCTTGGATGAAGAAAATGACCGGTTATATTACGAACTCAAGGAGCAAGGATATACCAAAAAGGAATCTACCGCAGAAATAGCCAAGCGGCTTGATGTGGCGGAAGTTTTAAGGAGCGCTTCAAAAAAATGGGACGGTGGCTACGCCATGGCAGGAATGATGGGACATGGAGATTCCTTTGTTTTGCGCGACCAAGCTGGAGTGCGCCCGGCGTTCTATTATTATGATGATGAGATTGTGGTTGTGGCTTCTGAACGCCCAGTCATACAGACAGCCTTGAATATTAAAACAGATCAAGTCAATGAATTGCCTCCCGGTGCTGCGATAATTGTGAAAAATCACGGAGATGTAAGTATTGAACAGATTAAAGAGCCGCTAGAATACAAGGCCTGTTCATTTGAACGCATTTACTTTTCACGAGGTAATGATCGAGACATTTATAACGAGAGAATTGAACTGGGTCGCCGATTAATCCCCAAATTGATTGACAAGGTCAATGGCGAGGTTGATAACACGGTCTTTTCCTTTATTCCAAATACAGCTGAAGTTAGTTTTTATGGAGTAGTAAAGGGTATGGAGGATTACTTTAATCAACTCAAATTTGAAGCGATTAATGGGAATAACTTGAACGAAGCAGAACTTAAGAAGGTGCTTTCAAAACGACCAAGAGTTGAAAAAGTCGCCTGGAAAGATGTAAAACTTCGCACCTTTATAACAGAAGACAGTTCAAGAGATGAATTAGTAAGTCACGTATATGATATTACTCATGGCACCGTGAACCCTGAAGATCATCTTGTGGCAATTGACGACAGTATAGTACGCGGCACGACCTTAAAGCAAAGCATATTAAGAATCTTTGATCGATTATCACCCAAGCATATTGTGATTGCATCTTCAGCTCCGCAGATAAGATATCCGGATTGTTACGGAATTGATATGGCTCGTATGGGCGATTTTATTGCCTTTAGGGCTGCCGTAGATTTACTTAAGGAAAGAGGGATGGATGGCGTCATTGATGAGGTATATAAAAAATGTAAGAAGCAAGAATCGTTACCGGACAGTGAGGTTTTGAACTACGTCAAAGAAATCTATGATCCATTTACCGCAGAAGAGATTAGTGATAAGATTGCTGAACTTTTGACTCCTTCTGACGTACAGGCTAAGGTGAGTATAGTTTACCAGGACATTAAAGATTTACACCTTAGTTGTCCAAATAATCCTGGGGATTGGTATTTTACAGGAAACTATCCGACCGTTGGTGGAAATAGAGTGGTGAACAAGAGTTTCATCTTCTACGTTGAAGGGAGAAAAGAAAGAGCATACTAAGTGAAAATATATACTAAAACAGGAGATGAAGGATCAACCTCTTTGCTAACAGGCAAGAGGGTTTCAAAGGCAGATATGCGTTTGGAAGCATACGGTACTCTGGATGAGTTAAATTCATGGTTAGGTGTTCTTGCGGCAGAAGCTCCGGACAATTGTTTCCCTTTCTTAACTCAGATTCAAAGTGAATTATTTTCAATGGGCTCCTATTTGGCATTAGAAGGTGAGGCGAATTTTCCAATGCCAAAATTGGATGCTAGTCTAGTAGAATCTTTAGAGCGGCAAATTGATTCGTGGAACGAACAGCTTCCCGAACTCAAAAACTTCATTTTACCCAGTGGTTCTAAAGCTTCTTCGATGGCCCATGTGGCTCGCACTATTTGCCGTCGTGCAGAACGGAGGGTCGTAGCATTAACAGGTGAAGTTGATGTAAAAAGAGAAATACCAATCTTTTTGAATCGATTATCTGATTTCTTTTTTGTCCAAGCTAGATTTATACTACATGTGGAGGGAAATGAAGAGATAATTTGGAATCCAAGTTATTAGAACGCTACATTTTTGCAAAAAAGTTGCGTAAGTGCGTATTTCGATTACATTTGCACGAAATACCAAATCGAGTTAATACCATAATATTATGTACTGGACTCTAGAATTAGCTTCTTATTTAAGCGACGCTCCATGGCCTGCAACACGCGATGAGTTAATCGATTATGCAATTCGTACGGGTGCTCCTCTAGAAGTGGTGGAAAATCTCCAAGCTATAGAAGAAGAGGAGGAAGAAACATACGAAAGTATAGAAGAGATTTGGCCGGATTATCCGTCGGAGGAGGATTTTCTCTGGAATGAAGAAGAGTATTAAACAAGGAGCCTTTTTAGGCTCTTTTTTTTGTTTAAAATGTTGGGCTCTAGATTAAGTTTGAAATCACCTTATCATTATTATTCGTATCAAATAGTTAGCCCAATTTTGTGTTGTACTTTTGGAAGAATTACCAAGACTCTTAAATGGATAGATTTTCATTTTTAGGCAGCGTACATGCGGAATTTATAGACGAGCAGTACCAACGTTATCTAAGCGACCCGGATAACACTGAGCCAAGCTGGAGAGCTTTCTTTCAGGGCTATGACTTTGCTCAAGAAGTGTATTCTGAGGATGACCTTGAAGGTGCTGGTGTACCCCAAGAGGTGATAAAGGAATTTCATGTTTTAAACCTTATTCAGGGATATCGATCCAGAGGCCACTTATTTACTAAAACGAATCCGGTTAGAGAACGCAGAGAATATCGACCAACGCTTCGTTTTGAAAACTTTGGATTATCTCAGGACGATTTAGAAACAGAATTCAATGCCGCAACCGAATTAGGTGCAAGTGGACCTCGAACACTCCGAAAAATCATTGAGCACTTAGAGGCAATTTATTGTCAAAGCACCGGTGTTGAATACAATTACATTCGTGATCCTGAACGCAGAACATGGATTAAGAATTGGATTCATGAAAACGACAATAAGCCTTCATTGACTATGGAAGAGAAGAAGCAGATTCTTCATAAACTCAATGAGGCCGTAAGCTTTGAGGCATTTTTAAATACAAAGTTCGTAGGACAAAAGCGCTTTTCCATAGAAGGCGCTGAATCCCTCATACCGGGATTAGCTGAAGCCATTAACCATGCAGCCCGTCAAGGTGTTGAAGAGTTTGTATTGGGAATGGCGCACCGAGGAAGGCTTAATGTATTGACAAATATTTTTGGTAAACCACGTGAACAGATCTTTTCTGAATTTGAAGGCAAAGCTTTTGACGATATCACTATTGATGGAGACGTAAAATATCATCTTGGTCATACCACTCTTCATACTACATCTGATGGTATAAGCGTCAAAATGAATATAGCTCCTAATCCATCTCACTTGGAAGCAGTAGATCCTGTTGTTGAAGGAATAGCTAGAGCGAAGATCAACAACGATTACCAACACGATAACAAAAAAGTACTCCCAATTTTGATTCACGGTGATGCGGCAATCGCAGCCCAAGGAGTAGTTTATGAGACCGTTCAAATGGAACGCTTGGATGGTTACCAAACGGGCGGTACTCTGCATATAGTAATTAATAATCAAGTTGGTTTTACCACCAACTATAAGGATGCTCGTTCCTCCACCTATTGTACGGATGTAGCCAAGGTAATTCTTGCTCCTGTGTTGCATGTGAACGGAGATGATCCAGAAGCTTTGGTGCACGCGATGCGCTTGTCCATTGAATATCGTCAGCGATTTAACCGAGATATTTTCATTGACCTTTTATGTTATCGTAAATACGGCCATAATGAAGGTGATGAGCCTAGGTTCACCCAACCCATATTATATAAGGCAATTTCAAAGCATCCGAATCCTAGGGAAATCTATACTAAAAAGCTATTGGCAGAGGGCGTGGCAAATGAAGGCTTAGTTCAAGAGATGCAAGCCGAATTCAAGGCAATGCTTGAGCTTGATTTTGATGAATCAAAAAAAATCGAGCACAACAGGATTGTACCATTTATGAATGATGAATGGACAAAATACCCAGGTGCCCAACCTGGAGAAATGCTCCAACAAGTTGATACCACCTTTGACCTTAATAAACTTAGAGATATAGCGAAATACATCACAACGTTACCTGAAGGCAAAAAGTTTCTGCGTAAAACAGAGCGTTTGATGAAGGATAGAGCGGATCAAATAAGCAACAATCGCAATAGCCTGGACTGGGGAATGGCAGAATTACTCGCTTACGGTTCATTGCTTTCAGAGGACTTTAATATCAGAATATCTGGTGAGGATGTTGAGCGCGGAACATTTTCACATAGACATGCGATTTTAAAGGTTGAAGATAGCGAGGAGGAAGTAAGTCTATTGAATGAATATCCTGGTAAAGAAGGTCGTTTTGCGATTTATAATTCCTTGCTCAGTGAATATGCCGTCATGGGTTTTGATTACGGTTATGCCATGGCCGCCCCAGATACGTTGACTATTTGGGAAGCCCAGTTCGGAGACTTTGCAAATGGTGCCCAAATTATTATTGATCAATTCCTGAGTGCTGCAGAGGATAAATGGAAAGTTCAAAACGGTCTAGTTCTTTTGCTACCTCATGGGTATGAAGGTCAGGGTGCCGAGCACAGTTCTGCCAGACTAGAACGATTCTTGCAGCTGTGTGCTGAAGAGAATATGACCATTGCGAATTGTACTACGCCTGCAAATCTCTTTCACTTGCTTCGCAGGCAACAGAAAAGACACTTCAGAAGACCGTTGGTAGTTATGTCTCCAAAGAGTTTGCTAAGGCACCCAAGAGTGAAAAGTTCACTTGAAGACCTGGCAGAAGGGACCTTTCAGCATGTGATTCCAGATAATGACGTTAATGCAGAAAAGGTGACCAAGGTGGTTTTCTGTTCAGGGAAGTTATACTATGAATTACTTGAAGAACGCGAGGCTCAAAAGGCAGATCAGGTGGCGCTAATCAGAATAGAACAATTATACCCGTTAGATGACCTTGCGATAAAAGAGGAGGTAGCGAAATATCCGAATGCTCATCAACATATTTGGGCGCAAGAGGAACCCGCGAATATGGGTGCTTGGACTTATATGTTCTGGCAAATGCATCAAAAATTAACACTTGTATCGCCTGCTCCAAGTGCATCCACGGCGAGTGGCTCAAGCAGAGTTGCGCATATACGTCAACGCGAAACAATAGAAAGAGTATTTAGTATCTAAGTTTTAGAGATATGTTAGAAATGAAAGTGCCTTCACCAGGCGAATCAATTACGGAAGTTGAAATTGCCACATGGTTGGTTAGCGACGGTGATTACGTAGAAAAAGATCAGGCGATTGCGGAAGTAGATTCAGATAAAGCCACCCTAGAATTACCAGCAGAAGAAGCAGGCATTATTTCTTTGAGAGCTGAAGAAGGAGATGTGGTTGAGGTGGGCCAAGTGGTTTGTATTATAGATACAGCTGCAGAAAGACCATCCGGTAGTTCAGCACCAGCATCAACTCCAAATCCTGCTCCAACATCTGATAAACCTGCTCCCGTTGCTACCTCACAGACTTATGCAACAGGAACGGCGAGTCCAGCAGCCAAAAAAATGTTGGCAGAGACCGGACTGGAATTGAATAAAGGCACAGGTAAAGACGGACGTATTACCAAGGCAGACGTTATTGAGGCTGTTGCTTCTATGGGTTCTGCAGGTAGTGGTGAGCGTGGTTCTAAAAGCAAGAAAATGAGTAGCCTTAGACGGAAATTGGCTAGTCGTTTAGTGACTGTAAAGAATGAAACCGCCATGTTGACCACATTTAATGAGGTGGACATGAAGCCAATCTTTGATTTAAGAAATAAATACAAAGATGCATTCGTAGAAAAGCACGGTGTCAAATTGGGCTTTATGAGCTTTTTCACTCTTGCAGCAACCCGTGCTCTTCAAATGTACCCTGCAACAAATAGTATGATTGACGGAGATCATATGGTTAGTTTCGATTATGTAGACGTGAGCATCGCTGTAAGCGGACCGAAAGGCCTTATGGTACCCGTATTGCGTAACGCTGAGAATATGGATTTCGCTGGTGTAGAACGAGAGATTGGAAGACTTGCACAAAAGGTACGAGACGGAAAGATTACGATTGATGAGATGACAGGAGGTACATTTACCATCACAAACGGAGGCGTATTTGGGTCAATGTTAAGTACGCCAATAATAAACCCTCCTCAAAGCGCCATTCTTGGAATGCATAATATCATTCAGCGTCCTGTGGTAGTTGATGGAGAAATCGTAATTCGCCCTATGATGTATGTGGCCCTGAGCTATGATCACAGAGTGATTGATGGTCGAGAAAGTGTAGGAACTTTAGTTGCTATAAAAGAAGCGTTGGAGAATCCTGAAGAAATTTTAATGGAAGGCAACGCCAAGAAGGCTCTTGACCTTTAATTGAAACCTTATAATGTATATTTGAACGCACCGTCCATGTTGGTCGGGGCTGCCAGAAAAAACTTAACCAAAGAGTAAAGATGAAAAGATTTTTAGCCGGAATAGTAACTATTTCATTGATATTAAGCAGCACGAACTCTTCTGCCCACGAAGGAATGTGGCTGCCTATGTTGATCAAGCGATTAAATATAGCTGAAATGCAAGCTAATGGTTTGAATTTGACGGCAGAAGAACTATATGATATCAATAATGCCTCTATTAAGGATGCTATAGTGTCTCTAGGAGGGTTCTGTACGGGTGAGATTATTTCCAATCAAGGGTTAATGCTTACCAATCATCATTGCGGTTACGATGCTATTCGTTCACATTCTTCAGTGGAAAATGATTACTTGACAGATGGTTTTTGGGCAATGACTCGTGAGGAGGAACGCACCAATCCAGGCCTTACGGCTGCCATTTTAGTCCGAATGGAAGATGTCACGGACATTGTTTTGGCAGAGTTGAATGAAGATATGAGTGAAGCACAGCGCGCCGCTAAAGCAAAGGCGATTGGAGACTCTCTTGTGACTTTAGCTACGGAAAACACGCCGTACAACGGATATATGCGAAGCTTTTTTCACAATAATGAATATTATTTGTTTGTATTCAATACGTACAAAGATGTTCGCTTAGTTGGCGCTCCGCCAAGCAGTGTTGGCAAATATGGTGGGGATACGGATAATTGGATGTGGCCGCGTCATACTGGAGATTTCTCAATGTTCCGTATTTATGCGGATGCAGAAGGCAATCCTTCTGATATGAGCCCTGAAAATGTACCATTAACGCCAAAGCATCATTTACCTGTAAGTTTAAATGGGGTTCAGGACGGTGATTTTACCATGGTGTTTGGTTTCCCAGGTTCTACAGACCGCTTTTTGACATCAACAGGTATTGAGCAAGCTATCAATTTATACAATCCTACTGTTGTTGAAATTCGTGAGCAGAAATTGGCGATTATGAAAGAAGCCATGGATGCTGATAACGCAGTTCGTATCGCACTTGCATCAAATTATGCGTCAACAGCCAACTATTGGAAGTACTTCATAGGTCAAACGGAACAGCTGAAAAAAAATAAGGTAAAAGCAAAGAAAGAAGCCATAGAAGCTAGGTATCTAAATTGGGCTAATGCAGATGAAAGTCGTTCAGAATACGCTGGAGCTCTAGACCTATTGGATGAGGCATATTCCACAACTGATGAAACAGTTCGAAGTCAAGTTTATTTGATGGAAGCAGGAATTCGAGGAGCGTCTTTGCCCTTGTATGCTTATCGTTTAGGCAGAATGTTAGGCGCACTGGAAACCTCTGAAGAATTAGAGGAAGACAAAGAAGCAATTCTGCAATATGCAGACGAACATTTTAGTGAGTTTCAACCTGACGTTGACCGAAAATTAGCGCAAGCACTTTGGGGCATGTGGATGAAGAATATTCCAGAAAATCAGCAGCCTTCAATATTTGCGGAAGTTCGTGACAGCATGCAAGGTAATTTAGCAACCCTAGTAAATGAGGTGTATGACAACAGTGTTTATTCTTCAAAGGCAGCTTTAGAATCTTGGATGGAAAATATGGACTTTGAAAGTTTAAGTGCTGACATGGGTGGCAGAGTCGCCACGAGTTTTATCATGACTTATTTCGGTGTCCAAAGAGGGAATGCAGAAGTCAGTGAAAAGATGGATAAGGGATATCGATTGTTCACAGATGGCCTTCGTAAGGCAATGCCAGAAAAGGTGTTTGCCCCGGATGCAAATTCAACTCTGCGGATGACATGGGGTGTTGTTGGATCATATGATCCGCAGGATGCAGTGCATTACAATTACATTACCTCTATCGAGGGTGTGATGCAAAAAGAAGATCCTTCAAATTCCGAGTTTATTGTCCCGGATCGACTTAAAGAGCTATACCAAGCCAAAGACTATGGGCAATACGCTGATGAGAACGGAGATTTGATTGTCAACTTCATATCCAATAATGATATTACCGGGGGAAATTCAGGGTCTCCAGTTATTAATGGTGACGGCGCATTAATTGGTACTGCCTTTGACGGCAACTGGGAAGCGATGTCTGGGGACATCTTCTTTGAAGACCAACTGCAACGTACAATTTCAGTTGATATCCGTTACACGTTATTCATTATAGATAAGTATGCAGGTGCCACCCATTTGATTGATGAAATGACGTTAGTTAAAAAGAAAAAACGTCGTAAGCGTCGTAAATAA
>JAYOSU010000008.1:0-33389 GCA_038139395.1 Cryomorphaceae bacterium | reverse complement strand
GAAGTATTAGCGATTGAGATTCCTTCAAGATTAAATAGCTTATTACTGCGTGGAACAAATGGCGAGGGTGATCAATTGGTTGGACAATTTGCGTTTGGAACCTCAGATACCGTTATGCTTTTACCGGCTAAAAGTAACCAAGGTTATACTCCATCCTCCTATTCATCGAAAACGTCAGCTTCTGGTTCTCCTTGTAGTTCAGGATGCCCTACTTCTACTTCTGTAGCTCCCGGGGGGGCTATTAGTGTAGGGTCAGGAAGTGTGGTTTGTTTCACCGGAAATGGGGGCTTAAATAACGCGCACATTATTATTGGTGCGAATGCAAAGTTAAGGATATGTGGCTCCCATACGAATGTTGGTCATATACAAATAGCTGCGGGTGGTGAACTCATCTTAGCCCAAAATTCAAGTTTGGTAATGGCTTCTGGGAGTCATCTAACTATGGCACAAACTGCAGGAATGAAAATTTGGGCAGATGCTCTATTTAGTTGCAGTCAAGATTGGCAGGCAGACAATGTGAGCATACTCAATTATGGAACTATCGATTTAAATAAAAAATTGGAACTCATCTCAGGCACGCAGATGACAAATTGGGGTGTCTTGGATGTTGAGAAAGAGCTCAAAGTTAAAAATGCAGGTTCCATTTTGACCAATCACGGTTATGTGACTTCTGATTACAAGTTGAAATTAGAACATTCTGGAGTAGTAGATAATCATTGTAGTATTTATGTAGATGGTAAAGTCGAGATAAAAGCGAATCCAACTACTCTTAATAATTATGGCTCAATCAAAGCAGAGGAAAAGCTATACATTAAGGAAAACGCAACATTGAATACCATAGATCAAAGCATTGTTATAGCAGACGAGCTGGATTTTAAGGATGGGGAAATCAATGGTCAAGGAACTTCACGTTCTATGGTAAAAATACTTGGAGACGCAAAGTATGAGTCAGGTTCTTGGATTACTGGTTCAGTAGATATTTGTGTTTTTGGTGACAATGAAGATGCTAACAAAATTAATTGGTCTGGTTCAGCAGCATTCAGCTGTTCAACAGATATACCTACCACAGCTTGTATTGTAAACGGTAATACACCCCCAATAGTAGATTCAGATGGTGACGGCGTGGCAGATAATCTTGATGATTATCCTAATGACTCGGAGCGTGCGCAATCTGTTGTCCTTGCCCAGTCTACTCTAATTGCTGAGGATTTGTGGCCTTCTAAAGGAGATTATGATTTTAATGACCTAGTACTGCTATACGAATGGAATTATGTTTTAGATGCACAATCCAACATTAAGGAAATGAACTTTAGGTCGCAAGTAAAGGCGAGAGGAGCGGGATTACATAATGGTTTTGGATTTCTTCTAGAAACAGATCAAGCTAATGTAGAGTCTGTAACGGGAGGAATGTATTCTCAGAATATAACTTCATTTAATGCCAACGGAACGGAGCAGGTCGCCTCTAATTCAACAACCTCTAGTTTTATAGTAGTGGATAATGTAACCAATTGTTTGTCTGAGTGGAATACATTTTTGGATGTGCAGACAGAAGCTCCGCAGTGGTATGATTTTACTATTGTTTTTGAAAATGCAGTTGATGATGCGGTTTTAGCGACGTTTAACCCGTTTGTTATCAAGGGCGATCAAAGAGGTATTGAGATCCATTTAGCGAATCAAGCTCCATCTGCATTAGCCGATGCCCAATATTTTAATACGGATGATGATGTATCGAATCTAGTAAATAGTGTGAGTTATGTTACTCAAAATGGTATGCCTTGGTTGTTGAATGTTCCAGCAAATTTTGACTATGTTATTGAATATACAGATTTGTCTCAAGCATATTTGAAGTTCGCAAATTGGGCTGGATCAGGCGGTTCATCCTTCCAAGACTGGTACGATTCTGGGAATGGAGAAAATATTAATCCAAATAAATTGATTTCTAGCAAGGACTAGTTAATAAGAATTTATTTTAAGGACCCCATATGGTTTATCTATATGGGGTCTTTGCGTAAAAGGGTTTTTCAATCCAATTAGCATATCTTCATTGTCATGAAAACTTATTTGCTTTCCGCTGTAACCATTCTTTTATTTATGTCGGGTTGTACAGTGAAGACAATTGACGTGGTTCCATCAAATCCTGATTGCATGTGCTTCACTTTGTATGATCCGGTATGTGTAATGGTTAATGGCAATAGGCATCGTTACTCTAATTCATGCGCTGCTGGTTGTGATGGATTTACGGAAGATGATTTTATAAGTTGTCCTAATTAGGGTATGGCAACTTTAAAAATCGAAAACTTTTATTATTCGTTCAAATGATCTTCAATGTAGTCTAGGACTTTTGTCATTAGATGCAATCTATCCTTTCCACGCACATTATGTGGGTGCATCGGGTAAGGGAAAAAGTCCATTTGTATCCCAGCATCGATAAAGGATTTTACCAAGCTGAGGTTATGTTGCATGACCACGACGTCGTCAATAGTTCCATGAATGAGTAGTAGGTCGCCTTCCAAATTTTCTACGTGATTATGGAGCCTGCTTGCAGCATAGCCTTCATCATTTTCTTCTGGACGATCCATATATCTTTCGCCATACATTACTTCATAGTATTTCCAGTCTGTAACAGGTCCACCAGCAACACCTACCTGGAATACTCCCGGCTGGCGAAGCATGAGCGAGGTAGTCATGAACCCACCGTAACTCCATCCATGAACGGCCATGCGGTCGCTATTAACGAAAGGTAGACTCTTCAAATAGTCTATGCCGGCCAATTGGTCCTCCATTTCAACTGTTCCCAATTGTCTGTGTATCTGCTGCTCGAAATCTGTTCCACGGTGTGCGGAACCACGGTTGTCTAATGTAAATACGATATAGCCGCGGTTGGCAAATTCATTCATCCAAAATGGACCACCTCCGTTCCAGCGGTTTGTGACCATCTGTGCATGAGGTCCACCGTAGACGTAAACTAGCACAGGATATTTCTTTGCCGGGTCAAAATCAAACGGTTTGTACATTCTTGTGTAGAGCGTAGAACCGTCAGGTCCTTCAATACTCCCGAGTTCTGGCTTGCGAATATTGGTGCCTTCGAAGGGATTGGCAGCTTCTGCTAATGTCCTCACAGTCTTGCCCGAAACGGAAAATAATTTAGTCGTTGCAGGAGTGTTTATCGACGAGAAACTTGTAATAAAGTAGCTTCCATCGTTTTGAACGGTAGGGCTGTGTACGCCACCTTCCGAGGTGAGTTGCTTTTGCTTGCCATTGAGACTTACGCTAAACAAATGTGATTCTCTTGGGTCTTCACCCGTTGCGGTAAAAAGAATATCACCATTCTTACTGCGACCAACAATACCAGTGGCTACAAATTCGTTGTCGGTTAATTGACGAATTAAATCTCCCTTGGTGTTGTATAAATAGAGGTTCATGAAACCGTCGCGCTCGCTCATCCAGATGAATTCTTTATTACTCACCCAATACGCTGGAAACTCGGGTTCGGCCCATTTGTCGTTACTCACACTAAGTAAGGTTTTACCACGCTTTCCATTTTTAGCATTGAAAGCCACAACGTCATAATGGTTTTGTGAACGATTGACAATAGCCAATAGAATGGTTTTTCCGTCTGGCGACCAGCTTAAATTCGTTAGGTATTGATCGTGTTCTTCTCCGTCAGTCTCAAGATATACAGGCTTTGATTGACCTTTGCGAAAAACACCAACGCGCGCGTATTCTGAGCCTTGTCCCGCCATTGGATATTTAATCTCACGCAGGGATCCTGGCGTTGATTCAATGTTTAATAGAGGATAATTGGTTACGGCACTTTCATCTTTTTCGTAAAAAGCAACTGCAGTTCCTTCTGGATTCCAAAATAATCCTTCTGTGATACCAAACTCACTTCTTGCAATAGCCTGACCACTTATAATATAGGGGCTTTTATGATTGGTTACCTGTTCAATAGCGCCGTTCTCACCCCAATTGATAAATACATTATTCCCAACGGTATATGCGGCGTTGAGGTTGTTCCCAATGGTAATATTGCTGTTCCCTTCCGCCATAGCATATAGCTTTTCAATAACTCCCCATCTTCTATCGTAGGTATAAAGAGTTCCTTTTTCAATGAAACTAACAATGTCTTCATTAAACCATTCTAACATCCACGTTCCGCGGACGTTAAATTCATAATTACCTTTAGCAAGTGCATCATTTATTTGACCTGCTGTGATCCTTCCAGTTTCTTTACCAGTTCTGGCGTCAACAATAACCGTGGTTTGATAATTGTCAATGATATGAGAATATTGGTCGGTGCTAGGAATCCATTGTGGCATTATAATACCTTGAGAAACATATTGTCTTCCGTTTAATACGGCATCTTTAAGTGTCAATGTAGATTGTGCAAATCCAATAAAGGACAATAAAATCATTGAGGCTAAAATGAACTGCTTTTTCATTTAGGATTATTTAGTTGTATCTGAATGTATATTACCGTCTACTAATCGAATTACACGTTTGGCATATTGGGCAATATCCTCTTCATGTGTTACCAATACCACGGTATTTCCTGCCGCTTGAATTTCATCGAAAAGCTTCATTATTTCTAAAGAAGTTTTTGAATCTAAATTTCCTGTAGGTTCATCGGCCAATATTAAAGCGGGTCTATTGACTAGTGCTCTAGCGACTGCTACCCGCTGTCTCTGTCCTCCTGACAATTGGTTTGGTCGATGATCCATGCGGTCAGAAAGTCCGACTTGGTCCAATACTTCAGCAGCTCGTGCTAAACGATCTTCTTTACTAAGACCTGCATACACCAGCGGTAATGCTACATTTTCTAAGGCGGTAGAACGCGGCAGTAGATTGAATGTTTGAAAGACGAAACCTATTTCCGAGTTTCTAATCTCAGCTAACGCGTTATCATTGAGTGAACTTACATCTGTACCGTTTAATTCATAGCTTCCGCTCGTAGGTGTGTCCAAGCACCCCAATAGATTCATCAGGGTAGATTTACCCGAACCGGATGGTCCCATTAATGCAACATATTCGTTTTTAGCAATATCAAGATCAATTCCTTTTAGGACATGAACGGTTTGAGAACCTAATTTAAAATCCCGCGTGATTCCGCGCAATTGAAGTATGGCGTCTGTGGTTGGCATATGGATTCTTTAGGTTGGTTAGGAAACCTAAAAATAGTTATTCATAATCAAACTCGCTGAGTTCAAGCCACCTCATTTCTTTTTCATCAAGAGTGGCTAAAACAATCTTAATTTCAGCCGCGGCAGATTCTATTTCTTTAGGGTTTTGTTCAGAGGATTGGAATATTGCTTGTAGTTCATCTCTCCGTTTCTCTAGTGCGGCAATTTCATTGGGCAGTTCTTCCCACTCTCTTTTTTCCATGAAACTGAGTTTGGTTTTAACCTTTTCTTGTTTAGGTTCTTCAATCTGTTCCTCTTTGAGCACAGTGGTGCGTATAGCGTCAAGTTTCTTTTTCTGCTCTCTCCATTCGTAATAGCGACCGTTAAAATCTTTAATGCGTCCACCGCCCTCAAAAATGAACAAGTGATCGCAAAGTTTATCCAAAAAATACCGGTCATGACTTACTACTAACAAACAACCCGAATATTCTTCTAAGAAGCTTTCAAGCGCTTGAAGAGTTAGAATATCTAAGTCATTAGTAGGCTCATCAAGAATTAGAAAGTTGGGATTCTTCATAAGGATGGTTAATAGAAATAACCTTCTACGCTCTCCACCACTAAGCGTGCTTACATAGCTATACTGTTGATGACCGTCAAAAAGAAATCGCTCGCAGAGCTGTGATGCGGTTAATTTTTGTCCCTTTTTCAAAGTAATATACTCGCCTATTTCTTGGACAACCTCAATTACTTTTAAGTCGTCTTTACTGATGATTCCTTCTTGAGTATAATGTCCAAATAATACAGTGTCTCCTGTGATTATTTTTCCTTTATCCGGAGCTAACTCGCCCATGATAAGTTTAAGAAGAGTTGATTTTCCGCTACCATTTGGCCCAACAATTCCTACACGTTCGCCTCGCTTGAAAATATAATTGAACTGCTCAATCAATAATTTATCTGGAAAGCTTTTGGCAACTTTGTGAAGTTCTAAAATTTTGCCTCCTAATCTCTGTGCGTTAAGTTCCAGTTTAACCTCATTGTTTTCTACACGTTTTTTGGCTTCTTTCTTCACCTGTTGGAATCGATCGATTCTGTCTTTGGCCTTTCCAGTGCGAGCGCTTGGAGTTCTCCTCATCCATTCCAATTCTTTTTTAAAGAGTTGTTTGGTTTTATGTCTGAGAGCTGCCTCATTTGCTTCACGAGCCTCTTTTTGTTCTAAATAGTAGCTATAATTCCCTTCGTACTTATAGAATTTTAGGTTTTCTAATTCATAAATGGTTCCACATATGCGCTCTAGAAAGTACCTGTCATGAGTGATCATTAGGAGCGCTCCTTTGTAATTGATGAGATGCTCCTCCAACCATTCAATGATGTCTAAATCTAAATGATTGGTAGGTTCATCCATTAAAATCAAATCAGGCTCCTCAATGAATAACTGGGCCATCGCTAAACGCTTGATTTCACCACCGGAAAAATTATTTACAGTTCGCTCCATATCCGGTAAACTCATGCGACCGTGCATTTCCTGTATCCTACCTTCCAGGTTCCAGCCTCCTGTCGCTTCAACCTTATCCAAAGCCTTTTGCAATTTTTGGTGGTCTTCAGAGGACATAATCTTTTCATATTCGCGTAAAGCCTCTAGGCCGGGATGGTCACTTTGATATAGTATTTCGCGAACGGTGAGGTCGTCTTTGAACGAAGGCTGTTGTTTCAGATACCTGATTTTTATACCCTTACGAAAAGTAACTTCACCAGAATCAGCTATTGTAGGGTCCATTAGTGTATTCATGAGTGTACTTTTCCCAGCTCCATTTTTGGCCACAATTGCGATTTTCTCCCCCTCGTGTATTCCAAAGGTGATGTCCTTGTACAAGGTTTTAATACCGTATGACTTGCTTATTTTATGTACTGAAAGTAAATTCTTTGCGTCCAAATTGTTGCTCTTATTCTGCGTTTTCCAAGCTTTTGATCCAGGATGCAATAGTAGCTAATTCTTTTTCAGCAACCCATGTTATTGGGGCCATTGGTGGATAATTAGGCCAATTTTTTGGATTAGGATTCTTGATGAGTTCAATGATTTCCTCTTCACTATATCCTCTTTTTGCTATTTCTGAATAAGAAGGCCCAATCAATTTGGTTTTCATTTTGTGACAGCCTAAACAGGTGCTTTTAGAAAGTACATCTTTAATCTCCTCAGGAATTGAAGACTTTACAGCTTTAACAGGTGAATGATTTTCGGGAGCATTTAAAGTAGGTTCAGAATCTGAGGAGCAACTAACTAAGAAAACCGCGAACAAAATGCTCGTAAAAGCGTGGTATAAAGAGGTGGATTTGGAATTCATCTGCCGTAATTTTGTACTATGTTAAAGATAAACCTCAGACCTTCGGAATGGTTGAAAATAGGTGTACTAATTTTAGTATTCATTGTTGGCTCCACAGCAGCATTTAAAATATTGAAACCTAAGCGTGTATTGCCCATATACAATCCAGCAGATTTGAATACCTCAGTGGTGGATGATGATTTAGAGCGAGTGGGTAGAGGACACCGCATTGGCAATTTTGAATTAATCGATCAGTGGGGTACAAGAGTAGATTCATCTCTTCTTGAGGATAAAATTTATGTGGCGGATTTCTTTTTTACAACGTGTCCAACCATCTGCATTGATATGGGCAAGAACTTTCAGCGCATACAGGAATCGTACAAAGCAGAAGACCGTTTTAATCTTGTGAGTCATACCGTAATGCCCGAAATAGACACCGTTGAAGTCATGTACGAGTACGGGCAGCGCATGGGCGCCATCAAGGGGAAATGGCACTTATTGACTGGTGATAAACGGGAGTTGTACCGAATGGCGCGCAGGGAATACTTTGCGGTTATGGAGCAGGGAACAAGCTTTGATGAACACGATTTTATTCACACAGAAAATTTGATTTTGGTGGACGAGAAGAAGCGCATTCGTGGCTTCTACGACGGAACAAGCGACCTAGACATCGACCGATTGATTGGGGATATTCAAATTCTGCTCGACCGCAAATAAGGAGATTTATTCTTAACGAATACTGGCAGAGTCCTGAACTTCAATCTGTTCAGGAATTTCTATCGGGTCCTCCGTTGGGATACCTTCAAAGGGCATTATTTCCGGTTCCATTGGCGCTTCTCTTAGCATTTCAGGAACCGAAATTTCAATACTATCGACCGCGTTGCTATCAGTTTGCAGAATGAAGAAATCATCGTAGCTAACAAGTATGCTGTCTGGGGCTTCGAAGAGGTTTGTGAATCCAAGGTATGAGGTGTCGGAAGCAGGAATTGCGTAGCGGGCATCGCCGCGGTGAAAGTCCCAAATTTTCTTGGTACTGTCTTGCGGGTGATCCTTCAAACCCGCCCAATGTTTACCGACTATAGCGCCGGTTTCGCTAATGTAGAATCGGGCGTATTTGGTGTTTTCGAAAAGTGCAGGACGGAAGGTTAGGTAATCTTCTACCACACCGCGATCTCTCACATATTCTCCAACTTTGATACTCCCTTTTTTATAGTACTCAATGGGCAAGTTGTTATTGTTATATCTTTTAAGTAAATCATTTTCTACCCAAACTCCTGTACTGTCTTTATGTAATATTCGGTTCAAGCAAACTCGATTGATTAAATAGGAGGCGTTATCTGGAAAGTAAGTCAAAAGGCGTTCTTGAGATTTCAGCGCTTTTTCATGGTCTTTGAAAATTCTCCATTCTAATTCAACTTGCTGTTCCGAAGTCATCCGCCAAAAGTCCTTACCGGACTCAAATCGAAGAACATTAGCATCGATCCATTCTCTTGCTTTGTAATAATTTTCTCGTTGCAAAGAGATTACTGCGAGCATATAAAAAGGAGTTTGTTTGTCGTACAATTCCGAGATGGTATAGTACGTGTTGTAGGCATGGTTTAAGTCGCCCTTTTCATACTCAATGGCGGCCTTAAAAAGCAAATACTTTTGATGGTCTTTCCGAAATTCAAGACATTTCTCTAAATCTGCTAAAGCCGCATCTAGACGGTTTAATTCATAAAATGCTTGTGAACGAAAAAAGTACAGGTCTTCGCTGTTCATTCTCTTTTGAACGGCTAAATCATAATGAATGAGGGCTTGGTGAGGTTGTGAAGGGCTAGTTGCCATAAATGCCCGGCCAATAATCATATTGTCGCGCCCACTAAGAGTTTCGCTTTTTGACGCGAATTCAATGATTTTGTCATAACTCTTGGTATTCCATAGTCGACTAATATAACTTCCTTGAGCAGTAGCGTGCATGGAAACAAGAAGAAGTGCAGCTAAGAGTTTACTCTTCATCTTTGATAGAATTATCATAGTTGATGGGTTGGTCTAATTCCCAGTTGGCCTTTACCTCAAAGGATTGTCCCGAAATAAGTTGTTCCCCTGGAAAATTTAATTCCCACGAAGGGCCGTCCCATTTTCCATTATTATTCTCGTCTATATATCCAAATACCTCATATTTACCGGGTAAACACCTTTGATACTCAGTGTAGGTCGTATCGCTTCCTGCTTTGATGCTAAGGTCAATGAGTTCAATTATCCCATTTAGGGCAAATATTTTGACATTACTAGCAGACGGTGGTAAAATATAACTAACTAAACCCAGCATATTTTCTGCAGCGCTGTCTAGAAACAGATGCACAGAATCTACTGCCAAGGTATCTAGTTCAGGCATGACAAACTTTTCTGTCATATAATGTACTTCTACAATTTGGGAGTCTATTTCTGAAGGAACCTCTTTCAAAAACCCGAAGCTTTCATTTTCCTGATTCCATACCTTATCAAAGTTCAAATCCTGAAACACAAAAAGGTCAAAGGTATCTACCGGCAGATATTTTAGGGTGAAGTAGCCTTCTTTGTTAGGAGCAGCAGTGAACATTGGGTTATGCACTGAATCTGAACGATTAGGCAATAACCAAATGGATAACTGTTCAAAAGCACCTTCTCCTTTAAGATTTACATGGCCGTTGATTTGCATGCTGTCAATGGAGCTGCCCGTGCTCCAAACAAATTCTAGGTTTTTAATCCTATTGTTCTCATTTAAATCACCGATTTCATCGCCCAAAGAAATTCTGTAGGTTGTTTTTTCTAGAAGCTGTTGTGGATTCCAATTCAAACTTAATTTTTTTCCTCTAATTTCAAACTCTATGTCTTCTATGGGCGGACTAGAGGTGATGTTTCCTCTTAATGAGTTTCCTTGTATGTATTCGTTGAACGTGATCCAAGCAACACCATCAGTATAGTTTAATGCCCCCGCATGCGGTTGTTGCACAATGATTTCTGGCGGCAATTCATCTTTAGGCCCACCTTCTGGTTTGCTCTGTACGGCACAGCTCACCATAGCGATTAATGCAGCAATATGTACAAATCGTATCATGGTATAAAGGTCATTAATTCTATTCATTGTTCGCTCAGTGAAATGATTAATTAACTTCCTATCTATTAACAGAATATAAATAAGAGATGTTATCTACCATTTTCTTTTTGAGAAAAAGTAACTTGTGGCATTGTTTATGAATTTGAAGGCCAAGCTTTTTATAGATTCTAGGCAAAGCTTTAACCAAATAGAGTTTTCAATTATTCACTTTTAAGCGTGAAGTTTGATTCTCATTATTAAGAGATATTTGAATTATCTCGAGTAAAATAAACCTGTATGAAAAAATTAGTATTACTGCTTTTTGCGGTCGTAACCTTTCAAGCGAGTGCGCAAAGTTATTGTGCTGCTGGACCCTCATCTACCTTTGATTCAGAGATTACCGGAGTTGTGCTCGTTGGTAATACTTCTACTATTTCAAATACAGATTCTTCTTGTGGTAGTGCCGGTATTCAAGACTTTACTTCAACGTATTCTGCAGATATTTCGTTGGGTGCTAATTATTCTATTGACATAGAAATGGGGACATGTGGCGGTAATTATGCAGGGGCAATTGCCGCTTGGATAGATTTTAATGCTGACGGTGATTTTGACGATCCAGATGAACTGCTCGGCACCTATGATGGAATGCCAACGGTAATGCAAACTTTTAACTTCACGGTTCCACCGGGGGCAACTCTTGGATCTACGCGACTAAGGGTTATGCAAGAAGAGGGAGGAAGTTCGTTGTCTATTGCTCCATGTAATACATTTATTTGGGGTGCTGTAGAAGACTATAGTATAATTATTGATACGTTAAACAGCCCATCTTGTCTATCTCCTACGGCACTTAGTGTGTCCAACATCGGTATCGATTCAGCTCTTATCAGCTATTCTAGTAACGGTCTTGAGACGTATCTCGAATACGGTCCCGCAGGATTTACACCAAACTTTACTTCTACACCGGGTTTTATGGTAATTCCAGGCACGCAACCGTATTGGTTGACAGGGCTAGATACAGGAACTTCATACGATATCTATGTGTATCAGATGTGTCCAGATAGTTCTATTAGCCAAGCATTAGGTCCAGTAAATTTCCAAACTCTGCAATGTCAATTATCCAATACTTGTCAGTATGATTTTGAATTAACGGATTCTTACGGTGACGGTTGGAACGGTGCAGAGATTCAAATTCTCAATTCCACTGGAGGCGTGGAATATACTTTGGGATCAAACTTTACTACAGGTTATTCATATACCGAAACGGTCTATTTGTGCTCTGGAGAGACTTTTACTGTGGAAGTCAGTCAGGCTGGGTTTTATCCTGGAGAGATTGGACTTAATGTTAGCTCTTTTGGTGTGAATGTGGCATCATACGGTAATACATTTAATACTACAGTAGGCACACAAATGGCCCAATTTACTTCTTACTGTAACACAGCTTGTCCAGCTCCTATGTTTTCTAGCTTAACTGCCACCGATTCATCAGCCACTTTCACCTGGATGTCTAGTGATACGAATTTTGTTGTAGAATACGGTCTATCAGGTTTTTATCAAGGAACAGGAAACGGTACAGTGATGTCGGTAAATGATACAACGGTAACGGTGTACAACCTCAATCCAAATACTGCTTATGACTTTTACATTCAGAACGATTGTACCGCGGACTCGAATGGAACAAGTCTCTTTGCCGGTCCATACACTATATTAACTCCTTGTGTAGCAGCATCAACCCCGCTTTATGAGAGTTTTGATACGGATTCTACAGGCGGCTGGAACAATTCAAATGCACCTTCTTGTTGGTATTATCGAGAAAATCCTGGAGCTCAGGGATATGGATATATTTCTGGGTTTACATTTAACATAAATCCTTATGTAGGTAGTCAGATGTACTACTTGTACAATTCTGGTGATTCGGCCATGGAGGCATTGATTAGTCCGGCAATCATGGGACTAGATAGTGGTACGAAACAGCTTGACCTTTACATGGCTAACAGCGGTTTTTCGGGAGGAACAGACGTTATAATTGGTACAGTAAGTAGTCCTTCTGATTTAGCAAACTTAAATATCATAGATACTGTAAGCATTCCCAATGGTGCAACATGGAATAAGTATACCGTATACATTGATTCAGCATCAGGATATAATATGAGTGATTCCTATCTAGTTATCGCCTCTACAACTACTTCAACATTTAATGGTGTGTATATTGATGAGGTAACCGTTACTAATGCACCTCTTTGTATTCCGCCCACCTCATTTAACGTAGGTGCGGTCACCACGGATTCAGCTGAAGTATTCTTTGCTTCTTCCGGGGTAACGACTTATATAGAATATGGCCCTACTGGATTTACGCCAAACTTCGCCCAAAGCACTGGGGTGTTGGATTCTACAACATCTTCCCCTTATTGGTTAACCGGTCTGCTTCCGAGTACAACCTATGATGTTTATTTTTATCAATTGTGTTCAAATGGATTCATGAGCCCTTCTAACGGTCCGCTAACATTAACGACTGCTTGTGGAGGTAGCATACCGCCATTTACTGAAGACTTTGATTCTTGGGCTGGAGTAATTCCTGTATGTTGGAGCGGCATCAAGACTGATTTATCCGGCTTTGGCTGGACGTGGGACGGAATGGGAACGGGATCTTTTGGTACAGGACCGTTGACTGGAAATTCGGGGGATTATTACTTGTATTTAGAAACTTCAGGGAGTCCTTTAATCACCGTTGAGTATGCTTATTTACCCATATTTGATTTGAGTACAATACCTAATGCTGTGGTCGAATTTGCTTATCACATGCACGGGGCAACCATGGGAGATTTAACGGTGGAAGTCTCCTCTGATAATTTGAATTGGACCACATTATATACACTCAGTGGTCAACAGCACGCCAATCAATCGGATCCTTATTTAGACGCTGTAGTAGACTTAACTGGATATACATCGGCGACTACGTATATTCGTTTTGGCGGCTCTTATGGCGGCTCATTTACTGGAGATATGGCCATTGACGATATTCATGTGGGGACACCTCCCCCTTGTCCGACGCCACATTCTTTGTCTTTTGTAGCGGGTAAAAATGACGCTACATTCAGTTTTAATACAAATGGCAATACCGGTACTTTCGTCTATGAATGGGGTCCGGTTGGATTCGCACAATCAACAGGTACTACAAATAGCTTTACCGGTTCAACAACCTCAAACAATTTTACAATCAATGGTTTATCCTCTAATTCCTGTTATGATGTATTCATGATAGCGGATTGCGGAACCAATGGTGTTAGTGATACTGTAGGACCTCTAACATTCTGCACCAATCTCTGTGATACTGCGGAATTATGTACTTGGACCATGAGTATGCACGATTCCTACGGTGACGGGTGGAATGGCGCAGAGGTGGGCCTACTCCTTAATGGACAGCCGGGACCAACCTTTACTTTTGCCACAGGAAGTTCTTCTATCGTTGATTTTCAAGTTTGTAGTGGGACACAGATAACGGTCGTTAATACGCTAGCAGGTAGTTTCCCTCAAGAAGTGAGTTATACATTGTCAAACGCTTCTGGATCGCAAACCACGTCAGTAACAACAGGAAATTTTGCTGTAGGTACTCAAGCTACTTTGATGGCCAATTGTGTTCCTGTCTCATGTCCTATGCCAAGCAATATTGCATTGACCAACGTGACATCATCTACTGCTGCGTTTACTTGGACGGGTGGGTCAGGAACCTTTATCTACGATTATAGAGAACAAGGTACCAATACAATGTTCAATGGAACTTCGAGCACCGCAAGTGCCGCATTAACAGGTTTAAATCAAGGAACCACCTATGACTTCTTCGTGAAGGAGGCTTGTGCGCCAGGGGATACTTCTTTCACAGCCCATCATCAATTTAACACAGATTCATGTTTTAATGTTGTTATTGGTAGTGCACAATTCAATGTGGGCGCCGTTACCGCGACTAACGCTGGCGTAAGCTTTAATTGGACAGGTGCTAGCTATACAGGCTTTAATATTGTGTTTGGAGATGGTAATTCAAGTAACGGAACGGGAAGTTCTGTAAACCATACATACAACGCTAATGGTAATTATACGGTTACGTTGACTTTGTACAGCGATTGTGATACGGCTTCTACAACTTTCAATGTCCAGATTAATGGTATTGGCCTTGAAGATAACGGAGGTATAGCAGCTTTGATGATTTATCCAAATCCAACACAAGGATTAATTATCATTAACGGCGAGTTAAGCGCGGAGTCGGAAATCACTGTTCGAATTATTAATTATCTGGGACAGGAAGTCCTCATTGATGAATTTAATCCATCGTCTAATGTTTTAAATAAAACGTATGATCTAAGTAGCGCATCTGCTGGAGCGTATCTCATTGAGATTGCTTCTGATAGAGGCGTAGTTCAGAAATCAATAATTATTCGTCATTAAACCTCCAAGGCTAAGGTTAGTATGAGAATTGAATGGTTAGGGAAGTGTTCCCTAACGATTTCTGAAGCATGAATAAGTGTTGCTCCTGTAGTAATAGTATCATCAATAAGAACAAGCAACGCATTTTCAGGAATGCGTTGCTTTATTTTTTTTCGTATTTCCATGCTACCTCTTGGATTTGTCCATCTTGTAAAAGTCCCGTATTCCACTTGACTTCTCCTGTGTTGCACCTTCTGAAGTAAGTTCAATATTGTTGCGTGAAAGCCTTGTGCAAGAATAAATTGAAGGCATCCTTGAGAAAGCTTTTCGCTCTGATTGTAACCGCGCATTTTTTTACGTTTTCTGGATACAGGTACGGGAATTAAAACAGGGTTTTTATTTGTCCGTTCACAAAAGGACCGCAGATAGGGACCTAATAGAGATTTTCCCAATGAAATTCCCAGGCGGTAGTTAAATCCATATTTGAGGTTTTTACAGAGGTGACTGGTACTTTCGGTATTGATTAAAACACTTTGGAATGATGCGCCCACGGTGTCAAATATTCGTTGATGAGGTAATACATCAAATTTGGTACATCTAGCTTGACTACAAACACATATTTGGCATATGCTTTGCTCTTTAAGTCTTAAAGTAGTCTTGCACAATACGCAATGATGCGTAATAACTAGTCTTGTTAAAAAACTTAATACATGCATTAGATAGTTCTGCTTAGATTAAGGTAGTTTCGTTTCTATAGAAGTTAAATCAAAAAGAGCCATGAGTTCAGAAGGAAATAAGGGTAAATCAGGATTGGTAATTGGTCTGTTGTTGATAGGAGTTATTGCATTAGGTGTATTGCTTTATTTACGCAGTGAGGAAAAGCATACGCTTGAATTGGAAAAACAAGAATTGACCATTGAATTGAGCGGGCTCAAAGAAGATTTGATGGGGCAAATTGGAGAGAACGATAGTTTAAACTCTTTCATTGAAACAGAAACTGCTCGTTTGGGCATGTTAATAGACAGCATTAACGCGGTCAATGTCAATAACGGTAAGAAATTAACAAATTACCGTTACCGTTTAAGTACATTAAAAAAACAGAACGCCGCATTGGTTGAGAAATTGGATAGCACGAACGTAGCATACGCTCAATTAAAGCTGCGAGAGCGATTAATAGCGGATAGTCTAAATGCATCAATTGCTGCAAATCAAGCTTTAAGTGGCCAAAACAATGACCTATCTAATACAGTAGCAAAAGGCAAACAGTTGGTCATTGCTCAATCTACTGCTACGGCAGTAAGAATAACATCTAGTGGCAAAGAGAGAAAAACTAAGCGCGCGAAGAAAACGGATAGAATAAATGTCTGTATCACTATTGCAAAAAATAGAATAGCGGGCGAAGGAGAACGTACTCTTTACGTCAAATTGTTTGCGCCTAATGGCAAGGCAGTAGATGCTCCCGAGGAGAATATGGCTATAGTGGCAGGAGAAAATAGTGGTTACAATGGCGTTGCAAGCATTACTTATCAAGGAGATGCTGTTGAGGTATGTATAGCAGCAGATAGAGCTACAGATGCGCCCGTTGTGCTTGAGCCAGGAATCTATACCGCAGCAGTAATGACGGATTCTTATATCCTAGGGACTGTTGCTGTAGAATTGAAATAACATTATGAAAAAAATTATCCTTTTTACCTTTTTAGGATTGCTTAGCACATCATGCGTGAGCACCAAGGTTCATAAAACCCTCCAAGAGAAATATGATCTATTGTCCAATGAGACCGATCAATTAAGACAGAAGAGTGAGTTGCGTGCGGCTGAAAACTCAGAATTAGAAAGGACTCTTGGAAATGTACGTCGCGAGGTGAATCAGCTTCAAGAGGATACAACTATGAAGTTTGATGAGATTCGTGCCCTAAAGACAAAGTATGATAGATTGTCCAAACAATACGATTATTTACTAGATAACAATAGTACATTAATTGCCGCGAGTGCCAGAGAAAACAAGGCTTTAATGGATGATTTAAGTATTATGCAAAGTAGGCTTCAAGCAAAAGAAGATAGTTTGAATACAGAACGACGAGCTTTAGAGAGAGGCCAGCGTAGAGTGGCAGAATTAGAGGGTGTAATTAGACGTCAAGACAGCACAGTAAAGTATGTTCGTCAAAAAGTGGCAGACGCTTTATTAGGTTTTACTGGGAAAGGACTTACAGTCAATATGCGTGACGGTAAGGTATACGTAAGTTTGGAAAACTCACTTCTATTTGCGCCAGGCTCATGGCTGGTAGCCACTAACGGACAACTTGCGTTAGAGAATTTGGCTGGTGTTTTGGCCGAAAATAAAGACGTTAGTGTTCTTGTTGAAGGACATACAGATAATGATGCTTACCGAGGGCAAAGTCAAGTTAAAGACAATTGGGATTTAAGTGTTATGAGAGCTACTAATGTGGTCAAAATACTTACATCAAACGCCGGCCTAGATCCAAAACGTATTACGGCTGCAGGTCGCGGTGAATACGTTCCTTTAGTAGAAAACAATTCTTCTGAGAATAAGGCGATTAATCGTAGAACTGAAATTATTCTAACACCAGATTTAACGGAATTGGCTAATTTGTTGGACGCAGCAGAATAACTCTATTGCTAGAATTGAGCTTTTACAAGTTCTTCAATCCTTTTCAATCCCACTATGGAGATGTCGTAGTGAGATTTTTCAAATTGGTGATGTCCACTAATATAAATTCTTTCAAAACCTAACTTTTCGGCTTCACGAATTCGTTGTTCTACTTTGGAAACGGGTCTAATCTCACCAGTTAAGCCAACCTCTGCAGCAAAGCAAACCTTTTGAGAAATGGGCTCGTCCGCATTCGAGCTTAAGATAGAGGCAATGACCGCTAAATCTAAAGCGGGATCATCAACGCGAAGCCCCCCAGTGATATTTAAAAAGACGTCTTTTTGTCCTAATCGAAACCCACAACGTTTTTCTAAAACCGCAAGGAGCATGTTTAGTCTACGTGTATCAAATCCCGTAGTGGACCTTTGAGGAGTTCCATAAACGGCTGTAGAACACAAAGCTTGAAGTTCAAGTAGCATTGGACGAACGCCTTCTAAAAGTACCGCCACAGCATTTCCACTTAAACCTTCGTGCTGTTTGGTAAGTAATAAATCACTCGGATTAGCCACGCCAATTAGACCGGATTGTTCCATGGTGTACAACCCTATTTCGTGCGTGGAACCAAAACGATTTTTATGAGCTCGGAGAATGCGGTACAGTAAATTAGGATCACCTTCAAATTGAAGAACAATATCTACCATATGCTCTAAAATTTTTGGCCCCGCAATACTGCCTTCTTTATTTATGTGACCAATCAACAGAACCGGCGTGCCTGTTTCTTTGGCATAACGAATAAAACTTGCTGCGCTTTCTCTAATTTGAGCAATTGAACCCGGAGTACTTTCTACATGTGGAACGTGCAGTGTTTGAACGGAATCAATGATTACTAGATGTGGCCGTAATTTTTTTAAGTGGCCGAATATCTCCTCCGTTTTTGTTTCGCTTAACAAGAATAAGTCGCTTACTGCAGCACCTATTCTTTCCGCTCTCAACTTGATTTGCGAAGGGCTTTCTTCCCCACTGATATAAGCGACGGTGCCACTGAATTTGAGCGCCATTTGTAGCAAAAGAGTGCTTTTCCCTATGCCCGGTTCTCCCCCTAGAAGTGTTACAGATCCTGGTACAATGCCTCCTCCTAAAACTCGGGAAAACTCCATGTCGTAAATAGGAAAACGCTGAACAGTTGAGTGCTTAACTTGCTCGATTTTGGTGGGTTTTGAAGAGGCACTATCTCCGCTCCATGCTCTTGGGTCAGGTTTCTTTTTAGTTTGAATTTCTTCTGTAAGCGTATTCCATTCCTTGCAACCTTGACACTGCCCCATCCATTTCGAATGTTCAGTACCACAATTTGTACAGGTAAACACGCTTTTATTTTTTGCCATGGGGATTACGTCTTCCTTGCAAAATACAGAATAAGCATACCAATTGCACCAGTAGTTATGAACATCAAGCTTTGTCCGCCATGTATGACGGTGGCAAAAGCGTTTCCTAATTCACTTGAATACCCAAGAACAGTTAATGCCTTGGATACTAAATAATGGTAGGCACCTATTCCTCCAGGAACAGGTATAACATACCCTAAGCCAGCTGCGACGCTTATATAGAATGCGGCCCCTATTCCTAGGTCACCTAAACCTTGTACTATGCTGAATCCAACTACAATGGTGCTTACATAGCATACCCAAATACCAATACTGTAAAACCAAAATAATGGCTTGTTATTTACGTTTTTGATACTCTTGAGCCCTTCAGAAATACCACGAAGAAAAACGAGTATTTTTTGAGTAAAGGACCATTGGGTCCAAAATTTCTTGGTAGCCCATAGACTTGCAAGAAGAATTAAGCAAACTATGAAAACGGTTGAAATAAAGAACGTAGATAATTCGGGAATTGCCGCGCCACTTTGTTCAAGAAAATTACCGAGTTGATTTAATTGAGTAACTACGGTAATCAAAACAACAATTCCAAACAATAAAGTATCTACAACCCTCTCAAGAACTACTGTCCCGAATAATTTATCTAGAGGAACATTGTCTGTTCTGTTAATTGCTGAACATCTTGCCACCTCTCCTACTCTTGGTGTTACAAGATTTACAAGATAAGAGAATGCTACTGCTGCAACCGCGTTAGAAGTTTTAACCTCATATCCAAGTGAGGTAAGTAGCTGAACCCAACGAATTCCACGTAAAAAAATTGCAATGAACCCGATACCAAGTGCCAACAATAAACCCAAACTATCAACGGTTCGGATATTCTCCCAAAGAATTTCAGGATCTGAAGTTCTAAAGGCAAGAAATAGTAACCCTACGCCAATACTTAAAAAGAGTACATACTTAAGGGCCTTTTTCATATTCAAGACCACTATTTCAAAAGATTAGTTGACTCGTTTGGAAAAACTATTTGAGGCTTAAAGTCTCTCGCTTCCTCAGGGGTCATTTGAGCGTAAGCAATAATTATGATGACATCTCCTTTTTGAACTCGACGGGCTGCAGGTCCGTTTAAAATCACGTTACCCGTTCCAGATCCACCAGAAATCGTATAAGTATCAAAACGTTCTCCGTTATTAACATTTACTATATAAACTCGCTCTCCGGTGATGATTCCAGCTGCAGACATTAAGTCTTCGTCCAAGGTAATCGAACCTATATAGTCAAGGTCTGCATCAGTAACCTTAACGCGATGTATTTTGCTTTTTACAACCTCAATTTGCATGGCGCAAAAGTAGATTAAAAAAGAGGAAGGTTATCTATTAATCGAACTTTTCCGCACATCACAGCAGTGAAAACTCGTATTGGGGCTGGATGTTTAAAGTTACTAATGGGCGTGAGCGTTTTTTCGTAGCAGAATTCTAGATACTCTACGGTTAAAAAATCAATTGCATTGATAGAATCTATTAATTCCTTCTTGGCAAGTGTAACATTGGCTTGTAGATTGATAGAGGTTGCTATCCATTGCTGAAGGATACGGTATATTTCTTTTGCGCTATTTCTTTGTTCCAAGCTAAGGCGCTTATTCCTGCTACTCATGGCCAAGCCGTCTTTTTCTCTTACAGTTGCAACAGGGATTATTTTCACTGGCCAATTCTCTTGGGCTACAACATGTTTGATTATCGCCAATTGTTGAAAATCTTTCTCACCAAAAAAAGCATAATGTGGTTCAATCAATTCAAAAAATCTTGTAACTACGGTGGCCATTCCTTCGAAGTGTCCTGGTCTTCCAGATCCCTCCATAAATACCCCTAATTCACCAAAATTAAAAGAGCGTGATAAGATTCCGTTTGGATAAATGTCTTTTTCATTTGGTGAATACACGATAATATCTCCCAAACTCTTAAGAAGCTCAAGGTCTTCTTGAAAAGTTGATGGATATTTTTCAAAGTCTTCTAGGTTGTTGAATTGGGTGGGGTTAATATAAATGCTTACCAAGGTGTGTTGACAATGTTGGATGCTCTGCTTGACAAGATTTACATGTCCAGTATGCAATGCGCCCATGGTTGGGACAAAGCCAACCTCTCCAGATACCTGCGCCCTCCATGTTTTTAATTCTAAAAGACTTCTTAAAACGGTCATTTTTCCATCGTAAAAGGGCTCAAAACTAGGCTATTCTTAGGAATTAGAGTCAAAAAAAGGTATCTTTGCATTCTAGTTTTAAAATCATCTAATCCGTATGGATAGTAAGAGAGTGTTGTTTATCTCGCAAGAGATTCACCCGTACCTACCAGAAAACTCTATTTCAAGTACAACCCTGGCGTTAGCAAAGAAAACGAATGAAAGTGGTCATCAAGTTCGTGTTTTTATGCCTCGCTTTGGGGTAATAAATGAGCGACGTCATCAGTTGCACGAGGTCATACGATTAAGCGGAATGAATGTGGTGATTAACGACATGGACATGCCCTTAATCATTAAAGTTGCTTCTGTACCTGGTGCTCGAATGCAAGTTTATTTCATAGACAATGAAGAGTATTTTAAACGCAAGTTTACATACACTGACGCAGACGGAAATCAATTTGAAGATAATGATGAGCGCACCCTATTCTTTTCAAAAGGAGCTATAGATACTGTAGAGAAATTGGGCTGGAAACCAGACGTTATTCACGTTCACGGTTGGATGTCCGCGTTAGTACCAATGTATTTGCGTTTGTTCCAAAGTGAAAATCCAATCTTTAAGGATGCCAAAGTGATATTCTCAGCATACGACAATGGGTTTAAGGGAAGTCTTGGTCCAAAACTCAAATCAGGAATGGAGTTTGATGAGATAGATCCAGCGCTAACAGAAGGTTTAGATTCACCAACTACTGCTGACCTTCACAAACTGGCTGCCAAATACGCTGATTTTGTGGTCTTAGGAGATGAAAACACAGACGACTTGGAAGAATATGCAAAGTCTGTAGGTGTAGACGTGATTGATGGAAAAGCATTTGGTGATCAACCGGAGGATGCAATTAAAGTTTATGAATCACTTTTCGTAGAAAGCGACGTTGAATAAGTTCATTTCTTTTGTAGTCCTGTTAACTATTTTTCCATTTGTCTCCTGTGAGAGAGGCAATGGGTCTATTGGTTCAGGAAAATTTGTGGATGACCGTCCAGAATTAGGAGAAAAGCTAACTTTTCCAGTTGTTTCCTATACCATTGGTTGGGATAGTGTTAGTACTAAAAATCCATCTCAAGTAATTTTAGGGAATTATGATGATCCCCTTTTTGGTCGGACAAATGCCTCTTTTGTTTCAAGAATTCTTCTTTCTAAATCTTCACCAGATTTTGGTGCAGGTACTATTTGCGATTCCGTAAAAGTTCGAATTGCATATTCTGGTTATTATGGCGTAGAAGGAGACCAAATTCATCTTGAAGTAAATCCTGTCTCTTCGGAATTAATAGATTCGAACTCATATTATTCCAACGGCTCAATAGATCATGAAAACTCTATTGTGGATACCTTGGTTGCTTTGGCTCCAAGTGACACTGTTTTTAACGGCGTTGATGAGTTAGTAGGTTACCTAACTTTTGATGCTGACCCAGCTTATTTTCAAGAGCATATTTTTGATGCTGCGGTGAATGGAGAAGCTCATTTTGCTGATAATGAAGATTTTGTGAAAGAAGTTCCGGGCCTTTGGTTTCGGGATATAGGCATGGGGTCTACAATTGCAGGTTATTTTAACTTAGAAGCTTCAGGTTCTTTAATTGAATTATACTACCACACGGGTGTTGATGATACCGTTGCAAAGGTCTTTGATTTAACTTTTGGACAGAATTTTAGCGACCCTAGTTTGAGCTACAACTTATTCACTAATGATTATTCAAACGCTAGTTTTGATATCGATATGATGGATACCCTAAATGGTGAAGTACTCACCTACGTTCAAGGTGGCTCTGGGGTGCGTACCTATTTGAAATTTCCAGGTTTGGATACTCTAATTGGCAAAGAGTACTCTATCAACAAGGCTGATTTGTCTTTTGATGTTCTCCAAGGTACTGCTGGGGTGTATAGGTTTCCTAGTTCTTTAATCGTCATTCAAGACTTAGATTCTACCCAGCAACTAATAAAAGATTATACCTCAGCAATTAACTCAACAGGAGGAATAGTGTCGCGGACTGATGTCCGAGAATTTAATTACACCTTTAATGTGACTAGAATGGTTCATGATTTTGTGAATGAACGTGAAGAAATTCTACCTGTGATGTTAGCACCTTCTTCAAGCAGTGGAAACCTGCATCGAGTTGTTCTATGTGGCGGGCTGCACCCTAGTATACCTGCGGAATTTAATGTCTATTTTACGCGTAGTAAATAAGAAGTCTTATTTTCGCCTATCAAATCAAATTAACTACTTGTTCTTATGTGTGGTATTGTTGGATACGTTGGAGATCGAAAAGCTTTTCCCATATTGGTAAATGGCTTGAAACGCCTTGAATATCGCGGATATGATAGCTCAGGAGTTGCTCTAGCTCAAGATGGAGAAATAGCCTTGTATAAAAAGCAAGGTATGGTTAAGGGTATGGAAGAGTTGGCCTTGACACAAAACACTAATGGATCAACGGGCATTGCGCATACAAGATGGGCAACTCATGGACAGCCTTCTGATGAAAATGCTCATCCACACATAAGTAATTCGGGTAATCTCGTTCTTGTTCACAATGGTATCATTGAGAATTATCAGGCATTGAAGGAACTATTAATTGCTAACGGATTTGATTTTTCAAGTGAAACAGATACTGAAGTATTAGTAAATTTCATTCAGTTCATTCAAGATCAAGAGGATTGTAAACTTAAAAAAGCAGTTAGAATAGCACTTACTCAGGTAGTTGGTGCCTATGCAATTTGCGTTTACGACAAGAATAAGCCGGAAGAAATCATCGTTGCCAAACTTGGTTCACCTTTAGTCATAGGCTTGGGGGTAAATGAAAAGTTTATAGGTTCAGATGCCACCCCATTTTTAGAATACACAAAAGACGCGATTTATTTAGAAGATGGCGAGATGGCGAGCCTTACGGCTGAAGGAACCTTAGACATTCGACTGATTGAAAGCGATGAGGCTGTTAAAGCTAGGGTTCATAAACTACAAATGGATCTAGAAAGCATTGAAAAAGGCGGTTACGATTACTTCATGATGAAGGAGATTTACGAGCAGCCAAGAGCCATTTACGATACATTCAGAGGAAGGCTTTTGGCCGACCAAGGAATGATTAAAATGAGAGGTCTTGAAGAATACGCGGATCGATTTAAAAATGCCGACCGTATCATTATGACCGCTTGCGGTACTTCTTGGCACAGTGCTTTGGTTGCAGAATATCTTTTTGAAGAGTTCGCACGAATTCCTGTTGAAGTAGAATACGGTTCAGAATTTAGATACCGCAATCCCATAATTAGAAAAAATGACATAGTTATTGCTATTTCTCAAAGTGGAGAAACAGCAGATACGTTAGCTGCCATAAAAATGGCCAAGCAAGCAGGTGCATTGGTTTTTGGAATATGTAATGTGCCAGGTTCTACTATTGCTAGAGAAACTCATTCCGGTGCATACACCCATGCTGGTCCTGAAATAGGTGTTGCTTCTACAAAGGCGTTTACTGCTCAGGTTACGGTGCTGACTATGATGGCTCTTGAATTGGGTAAGATGAGAGGAGAATTCTCGAGGTCTCAATACAGGGCATTGTTAACTGAATTGAATGTAATTCCAAAGAAGATTGAAAAGGTACTTGAATCCAAAGCGTTAATTGAAGAAATTGCAGCTGAATACAAGGATTCTAGTAACAGCTTGTATCTAGGTCGTGGGGTCAATTTCCCAATAGCATTGGAAGGAGCACTAAAACTAAAGGAGATTTCTTATATCCATGCAGAAGGATATCCTGCAGCAGAAATGAAGCATGGTCCAATTGCGCTCATTGATGAAAATATGCCGGTTATCGTTGTTGCGCCAAATAATGGACACTATGAGAAGTTGGTGAGCAATATACAAGAGGTAAAAGCCCGACACGGTAAGGTTATCGCGGTTGTTACGGAAGGTGATAAAGAGGTAATCAAAAGTGCAGACCACATAATTGAAATTCCAGAAACCCTTGAGGCACTGACTCCTTTGCTTACTGTAGTACCGCTTCAATTGTTAAGTTATTACATCGCTGTTATGCGGGGTTGTGATGTTGATAGACCAAGAAATTTGGCCAAGTCAGTTACGGTGGAGTAAAATATTAGGTTGATAAATCTTACTCCTGTAGGTTACAGAAAGGTTTCTAAAACATTGAAAGATGAGACCAATCCTTTACGCCATATTCTTAGTCTCTTCCTTGGTTCAATGTGTATCCTTAAATCAGAATGACGATAATACTATTTATAACGTCGGGGATATATCATTTTATTCCGTGACATTTTTAGATTCTTCGGGTTCAGTTGAGAAAATTGATACCCTTAGGATGGAAGTTACGAATGGATTTTATCCTTAAAGAAAACAAACGCGTATTGAATACAATTATCGTCAACACAATTATAAAGAGGTAATTGAATATAATTCATGGACAGGTGTAATAGACAGTGAAGATTACTTCTTTATTCATCCCCCTTGTGTTGGTGATCTTTATGTGTTAAGTTTTTCAGAGTTCCCAAGAATAAATTACACATTCCTTGATTCACTAAATCAGTACTCATATGAAGGAGAGATGATTATGAGTAAGCATTTTAATGGGCAATTGATTAGAAAAGTAAACACCTCACAAAAGTACTTGGGAAAAACAGCAATTGAATTAAAAAATTATGGAAGGATTCGGGTCCACCGCACGTATTCAATTGCAAAAAGTAATCTGGGTATTATTGTCGGGGATTATTTCTTTTCAGAAAAATTAGGGTTCGTCCAATTAGATTATACACTTCCAAGAGGAAAGAAAATTTTAATTGAAAGAATTTAAGTATTTCAGAATCAGCTTTAATTGATTTCTAAGGGTGCTCCAAATAGCTATAGAATTCGACTAGAGTGAAGGGGACTAAATGGCGTATGTTATTGTTAGGAGGTTGCTTTGATTGAATAGGCTGAAATTCGTAGATGAATTTGACGATCCGTTTGAATTGCTTGACCAATTCTGCTCCAAGGAAATAGGAGTTTCAATACTAAAGTTTAATTTTTCGTTTGCCTTGTAGAGAAGCCCAAACCTGTAGTGAGCTCCGTAAGTCTGGCTACTATAATTGGTTCCGCCATAATAATTTAAGCCAATTTCAGGCGCGTGGACGAAATAGAGTTTGTCGGAAATTAAATTGCGCCATTCGTGACCAAAAAAAATACCGGTGTTTATATTCAGGTAGGTTTGGTCATCGTAGTTTGCCAGATTGATTGAGGCCTGATTTAACCTGAATCTATGTAAGCTTGTGAAGTTCCCCCCCCATTTAATTAAAGGTCGGATAGTATAAAAAGTGCCAAATCCAACGCCAATGGTAGCTTCTGAGGAGGCCCCTAATTCTAAAATTCTAGTCTTGTTTTGAGCGGAAATCTGCACGCTAAATGCAAAGACGATAAAAAAGAAGTACTGTTTCATTCCTTAAAATTACAGTATTTATATTTCTATCGTCTGATTATTGATTCTTCATAAGAACTTTCTATCTCAAGTCTTTTGAATTACACGAATGTGGTGGCTACCTTGTGGAAACATAGGTTAAACATTTAGAATCCTAATCGGTTTCTATTTTGTAGAATAAACTGCGTTGAACAATTTTTTGATATAACAGCTAATTACTAAGAAAATGAAGATATTCAAGCTTATTGCTTTTACAATTATGGTGACGTTCACCACATCTTCTTTTGCACAGGAGGAAGGCAAGAGTACCTTAGAAAAGGTTATGGAAAAAATGCAACCTAGAAACATTGGTCCAGCAGGAATGAGCGGACGTGTTACTTGTATTGCTGTGCATCCAGACCAACCATCAACTATTTATGCTGGCGCAGCTAGCGGAGGCCTATGGGTAAGTGAAAATAACGGTCAGACTTGGGCCCCAATATTCGAAAATGAAGCAGTTGCTTCTGTAGGAGCCATTGCAATTGATCCAAAACATCCGGATATCATTTATGTGGGAACCGGAGAAGGAAACCCAAGAAACTCACAAACTAGCGGATACGGGATATATAAAAGCTATGATGGTGGCACTAACTGGGAATTGCTTGGTCTTGAAGAAACTCGAACCATTCATAGAATCATCATTAATCCTGAGAACACAGATGAGATTTTTGTTGGTGCAACTGGGGTTGCTTGGGGAGAAGGTCCAAGAGGCGTTTTCAAATCTATGGATGGAGGAATGACATGGAACAAATCGTTATTCATTGATTCTAAGACTGGAGCAGGAGATTTAGTAATGGATCCAAGTAATCCTAAGAAATTAATTGCTTCCATGTGGGAGTACAGGAGGTGGCCTTGGTTCTTCAAAAGTGGTGGTTCATCAAGTGGACTCTATATTACCTATGACGGGGGAATGAATTGGAAAAAAATGTCGGACAAAGACGGGTTGCCAAAAGGAGACTTAGGTAGAATAGGTCTTGCAATAGCACCTTCAAATCCAGATAAAGTGTACGCCCTCATTGAAACTGGCAAGAAAAATGGTTTGTACGCCAGTTCAAATGGAGGAAAGAAATGGTATAAGGTCAGCGAGGATGAGCAAACAGGTAATCGTCCTTTTTATTATGCAGATATTCGGGTTGACCCACAGAATGAAGACCGAATCTATTCGTTGTGGACTTATATTACGAGAAGTGATGATGGAGGTAAGAGCTGGAAAACAATAACTCCATATAGTAGGGTCCATCCCGACCATCATGCAATGTGGATTAATCCAGAAAACCCAGCACACGTTATAGAAGGGAATGACGGCGGGATGAATATTTCTTACGATTACGGAGCCACATGGTACTTTGTGGAAAATCTACCTCTTGCTCAATTTTATCACATTAATGTGGATGATCATTTACCGTATAATGTATACGGAGGTATGCAGGATAATGGTTCCTGGATGGGACCAGCATATAGCTTAACAGTTGATGGTATTCGTAACGAAGAATGGAGCGAGCTATTCTTTGGAGACGGTTTTGATGTAGTTCCAATCCCTGGACGCACCGATGCGGTATATGCCCAAAGTCAAGAAGGAAATGTAGGGCTGGTGCATACTCAAACAGGTTATAGTGAATTAATTAAGCCGGTACATCCGGAAGGCGAAAAGCTGCGTTTTCATTGGAACGCTCCCATTGCACTTGACCCATTTGCTCCGGAAACCACTTTATACTTTGGCTCTCAATACATTCATAAGAGTTCTGATAATGGAAAGAATTGGAGCATTATTAGTCCAGATTTAACAACGAACGATCCTGAAAAACAAAAACAGCTTGAAAGCGGTGGTTTGACATTTGATGTAACCGGTGCAGAGAACCACACTTGCCTTATTGCTATTGCTCCAAGCGCCTTAAACCAAGATGTTATTTGGAGTGGTTCAGATGACGGGAAACTTTATGTTACTAGCGATGGTGGAGCTCAATGGATGGATCTTAGCAAGAAATTGAAGGGACTGCCGGAAGGATCTTGGATTCCACAGATTCGTGCTTCAGATTATGAGGAGGGTACCGCATGGATTGTGGCCAATGATTACAGGAGGAACAATTGGAGCGCTTACCTATATAAGGTGGAAGATTTTGGTAAGAAAGTAACGCGAATAGTTGACGATTCCGATGTATTTGGACCAGTCTTGAGCGTTTTACAAGATCCTGTAGAACCAAATTTACTTTGGGTGGGAGGTGAATATGGACTCTATGTTAGTTTGGATGAAGGCAATAGCTTTCAAAAGTGGGCAGAAAACATGCCTACTGTTCAGGTAATGGATCTTGCATTTCAAAAAAGAGAAAAAGATTTAGTTTTAGGGACCTTTGGAAGAGGGGCATGGGTTTTAGACGATATTGAGCCTCTACGAGAGTTAGCGGCATCTACTGATTTTGAGGAACTAACATTCTTCACTCCACCCGTGGCGTATCAGTGGGAACGCAAGCAGAGTCCTGGTGTTCGTTTTGCCGCTAGTGCAACATTCCGTGGAGAAAATCGCTCTTTTGGTGCACGCTTTAAAGCATTTATACCTCAAGTTGCAGAGGACAATAAGAAAAAAATGCGCGTTGATTATCAAGATTCTAATGGAGATACAATTTACACGCAATATGTGAGGGTTAATGAAGGTTTAAATAGCTGGCGATGGGCGATGTGGCAAAGCGGAGAGCGCTACCCGGAATTCAAAATCCGGAAAGAAAAGAAAGATCAGAGTGATCCACGTGGCGCATCAGTTCTTCCTGGAACATACAAGGTGACTATCAGTTTTAGTGATAAGGTTTCCTCTCAAGATATTGAGGTACGTGAAGATCCTAGGATGAAAGAATGGGTAAGTATGGAAGACCTTGTATCAAGACAAGAAGCCTATAATGGAATTCAATCTATTCAGTCAGAACTAGATGAAGCTGTACAGAAGTTGGCGCGTGCTAATCAGAATATTGAAAGTATACAAAAGGTACTCAAAACTGCCTCTTATAAGAACGACTCGATTCTTGCCGATACCGTTAAGGCAACTGCGAAGGCACTAGAAGAAGTTCGTCATGGTATTTTTGGAAAGAAAGAGACTAAAGGTTACTTCGAGCAGCCAGAAACTTGGTCCAATCAATGGGGAGCTTCTTTATGGCAGTTGGCAAGTTCAAAACGTGCCTGGGAGAGCAATGAGCAAAATCTTTTCAATCATTTGAAGAACCGAACGGAAGAGGCAACAAAAAGTGTAAACGATTTTTTGGATAAAGACTACAAGGCATTAATGGATTACTTAGAATCTAATCCTGTTAATTACCTTCTCCCACTTGAAGAATAAATGAGAACGATTAACATAAAGATCCCCGCGGGCAACGCCCGCGGGGATCTTTATATTCTATAAAAACCCGAAAGGATTACTGAATAATTATAGGCTTTCGTAAATCGCCCGATTGGAATATATAGTATCCCGGGTTTGATTCTATATGAATGGAACGTTCAAAGTCTAATTGTCCTTTCTGAATTAGACGTCCATCAACGGCGTAAATAACGTATTGTGACCCTGACGGTAGTCCTCGTACTTGGAATGAACCACTGGAAGGGTTGGGTGCAATCTGAACATCCTCGATTGAAATCTCTTCATTATCAAGCACGGTAACAAGCTGAAAGTCGTCTAAGAATGCGTTATTCCCTCCGCCGGATATAAAGTCTATTTTAATCATAATGGGATCAGGGCCTACATAGTCGCTCAAATTTATATTGATACTTCTCCAATTATTTAAAGATGTGGGATTCCAAGGATTTGCTTTATTTGTTGCAGCGTACAGAAGGGGACCTAACAGGGTGCGAGCACTCTGCCACGACTCTCCGCAATCTTGACTTACACTAACTACTATACGGTCTCCCGCAAAACCTGGCTTGCTTGCTACTGCGTATTTAAAGCTAAAGTTCATGGATTTTGCACCTCCAACATAGATTTTATCCGTAATCAGCGCATCGCTATTGTCCACTTGGTTGTTGTAATTATCTAGTTTAACACAATAGGCGCCTTCGTAAAAATTATAGCTATTACGCTGCCAAGTAATGTTATCGCCATCTGCATTTTCAACATGCCAAGTGCCGCTTGGAACGGTGTTGAATTCAAATCCTGATTGGAATCCGTTGACCCATAATCCCGGTGAATTTTTTCTTACTGAGATGTATCCGTTTTGAAGAAGGGTGTTAGTCCCATTGCCATTAGTCACCGTTAAAGAAACATTGAAATTACCTTTATAGTGATAGGTAACGGTAGGGTTTTCATCCGTAGAAGAATTAGGTGAACCGCCCGGGAAATTCCACTGCCAGCTTGTAGGATTGCCAAATGTACTTCTATCTGTGAACTGAACGGTGCTGCCCGCACAGATTACGGATTGATTTACGCCAAAGTTGGCTTGAGGGGCACAAGGCAAAGTTGCGTTTGCAGCAATACCGGTATTTGAAGCATTCACTGGGGTTACCAAATAGCCTCTGCGATTAGAAATACTTAAGTTACTTCGCATGATGGCGCGTTGGTCTTGAGTGAACATATTCATGCAATTATCGTCTGAATAATCCATGTAATTTTCAATTTGATCAAGCTGATCTGGGTTGTCATTTGAACAGGTATTGGCGTTTAAATTACAGCCAAAGCTTGCCTCTACGACAGGCGGAGTGTCTGCACAATTGTCTCCAGAAAAACATCCTCCTTTAAATGGATGGTCAAGACCTAAGTAATGACCGGCTTCGTGCGTCAAAGTTCTCCCAGCACTTGTGCTGGTTCCAATTCTACCCATTCGATCATGCCTAACTACCAGGCCGTCAAAGGTTGTTCCTTGTCCTGGATTGGGTTTGTATGCATATCCAAGAACAGTTCCTGATCCTGAGCTACCAAGGTCAATGCTATTCACCACCCAAATGTTCATGTATTTAGTGTTGGGCCAGCTAATCAGGCTTTTAACGATGTTATTTGCGTTCGTACTCAAGGCGCTTTGCGTTCGGGTAATCCCAGAGGTGCAATTTCCTTGAGGATTTAGCTGTGCAAGCTCGAATTCAATTTCACAATCTGTGGCCACGTTAGCAAAAATGGAACGAGTATTCGTCGTATCAGCGTTCATTCGTCTAAAATCTTCATTTAGAACAGCTATTGCATCCCGCACTTGTTTATCTGAAATGTTGTCTGATATATCGTCCCAAATTATGTGTACGACCACTGGAATTTTATAAACGGTGGCCTCAGTTTTGGAATTATCATCGAAATCGATGTTCTGGATAAACTCGTTTTCTGCGCTTTCATAAGCTGGAAAGAGTCGTTTTACTTCTTGCTCTAGTTGATCGTGTCCGCATTTTTGTCCAAATACGGCGCTTGAAACCAAGGATAAAGCAATAATTAGGGATAATCTGATGTACTTTTGCATGGTTTGCAATTTCGCATTTATTCTTATTGTTAACAACACAATATCTATTCTAAGTTCATCGTGCTGATTTTTTGTGCATAGATTTTTGGTTGTTAGGCAAATAAAGATGTATTTTCGCAGCCCTTTTAAAGGTTGTGTAGAGCGACCACTTTTAAATTTAAAACGCATTAGCGGTGAATACATTAAGTTATAAAACAGTTTCAGCCAACGCGGCTACAGTAGACAAAAACTGGTTAATAGTTGATGCAGAAGGCCAAACTTTGGGTCGTCTAGCATCTAAAGTTGCATTACTACTTAGAGGAAAACGCAAGCCTAACTATACTCCGCACGTTGACTGTGGTGATAATGTCATCATTCTTAATGCCGACAAAGTGGTGTTAAGCGGAAACAAGATGACTGAGAAGACTTACGTTTGGCATACTGGTTATCCAGGAGGTCAACGTACGACTAACCCAGAAAATATCATGGCAAAGTTTCCCGAACGCGTTGTTGAAAAAGCGGTAAAGGGAATGCTACCTAAGAATCGTTTAGGTGCCCAGTTGTTCCGCAACCTACATGTATATGCGGGTGGTGAGCACAAGCATGAAGCTCAAAAGCCGACTGCGATCAACATTAATGAAATCAAATAATTAATAATAAATGGCAAAGTTTCACGCAATTGGAAGACGTAAAACTTCTGTAGCTCGTGTTTACATGGACGAAGGTGCTGGTAGCATCACCGTCAATGGTAAGGACTACAAGGACTACTTCAACACTGCGCCGTTGCACTACAAGTTAGAGCAGCCTTTCGCTTTGACTGATACTACAGGATCCTACGACGTTAAAGTAAACGTTTTTGGTGGCGGTATTACCGGTCAAGCTGAGGCAATTCGCTTGGGTGTTTCTCGTATTCTCTCTGAGATTGATAACGAGAACCGCACAGAATTGAAGCCTGCTGGACTTCTTACTCGTGACCCTCGTATGGTTGAGCGTAAGAAATTCGGACAGAAGAAAGCACGTAAGAAATTCCAATTCTCTAAACGTTAATCGAGATTTAGTATCCAAATGTGTCAGACTCTGTAAAAGGCTACTGATGCATTGCTTACTAGGAAAGTAAACTCAAAAAAATGGCAGTAACAGACAACATTAAAAAACTCATGGATGCGGGTGTTCACTTTGGACATTTAACTCGCAAGTGGAATCCAAATATGGCGCCTTATATCTTTATGGAGCGCAATGGAATTCACGTAATCGACTTACACAAAACAGACGCTAAACTCAACGAAGCAACAGAAGCTTTGACTAAAATTGCAGCGTCAGGTCGTAAAATCCTTTTCGTAGCAACGAAAAAACAAGCTAAAGAAATCGTCGCAAAGTATGCAAGCGATGCAAATATGCCCTACGTAACTGAGCGTTGGCCAGGGGGTATGTTGACAAACTTTGTAAC
>JAYOSU010000007.1:38956-49522 GCA_038139395.1 Cryomorphaceae bacterium | reverse complement strand
AGCCCAAGAGGGGGAGCACTGAAAAGCACTTGTTAGCGATAGCAGGTGCTTTTTTTGATTAGTGCACATTGCTATTTAAGCCTGAAGGACATTCCTCCCCTTAGAATCGGCCCACTGTTTAATTGTTCCCCTAACGAGTATCCGCCGGTTTTATAACCTGCCTGTAATGTTGCTCCTAAAAATGAAAACGCCCCGTTATTGGTCAGAAAATCGTAGTTCGCTGTTGCATTGAAAAGCCCGCCGATTCCACTATTTCGAACCAAAATATCATTCGTGTAAAACTCAATCTGAGGTTGGTCCCAAAGCTCTGCACAAAGGTTAAAAGACCATTGACTCGTCGGCTTTAAATTCCATGCACGTGCACCTATTCTCCAAGAAGAATAAAACGTCCCATCTCCATGGCCAAAAGAGGTCTGATATAATTCATTTCCCCGTTTAAAATAACTCTGGTATACCAACTCCGGTCCGTATGGCGTGTATTCAAATCTAAAACGTGGAAGAACCTTGATGTTTTCTGTAATAGCAATGAATTTAATAGGTGTTGCCCGCTTTCCAAAAATCAAGTAATCGTAAAAAACAGATTTAAATGCATAAAAATTCATGGGATCTGTTAATAGCGCAAATAAAGAGACTGCCCGCATTCTTTCTTTTGTTAAACTTTTCCTTTGAAAATAAAACTCGTTTATTTCTCGTCTGTACGTATTTGGATCGCTGAAAGGGTTTTGAACAAATGCTGTATAGCCGGGCATATCGTTGCTTCCATAGAGATATGCGAAGGCGAAGTTGTAGTCAAAGACCTCATCGAGCAACATGTTCTTTCGCATTATATCGCTCAAAACTAAGTTTGCCTCTGAACCGCCAAGTGTCATAAGTATTCTTTCTTGTTCGGTTGCATTTTGTAATCCGCTTAAAGAAATAAACGAAAATTCACTACCGAAAGGTGGTGGTGGGTTGTATACAATATTCTCAATAGCGCCGCCGGCAGCCAGCGCCCTGTAACCATGACCAAACCGCTCATGATTCATAGTCATAATGAAATCTGAAAACAGGTAATTGGTCAAGAACAATTTTGAAAATCTATACAAGGGATTCAAAACTTTAGCTGCCGATTGGTCTTTTGCTACTATTCTTTCTGGAAAGATGATGGTATCCACAACATCAATGGCATGAAAGCAAGCATTGAGGTTTTCTGCTCCATAAAATTGGCCCTTCTGCGATTCACAAACACAGGTAAAACGAGATTGGGCCAAACTCCAAAGCGGCATGCTCACAATTAGGACTAAAAGACTTGATTTAAGGCGGGACATGTCCGGGATTTAGGGGATGCATGCTAAAACTATGAAAAAATTCTAACCATTACCGTTTTCATTTCATGTTAGGGCCAATTGCTCTATTAAAGATAAAGGCGTTTTTTGAATCTAACTAGTTGCTAGAATTTCACAGCGCTATATTCTTGGGATTTTTAACGTGGGTGCCGTCTGAAAATAAACTGTCTTCTAAAAATGTAATCTCTCCAAAATAATTAATAAGAAGCTGTTCAATTTTTGAATACTTATAATCGCCTACCTCTAATAAAGTGTTTTGGCACTTTGTTCGCAACGAGTCTGTAACCGGACCAGGCATCAATGAAAAGCCTACACCACTCATCTCGCACAAAGTCTGAATTTTATCAATGTATTCAATACTGATTTCTGAGACTTCTATTTGTTCTCCTTTCTTATTCCATTTTTCTCCGTAATCTGGGGCCCATTTTGATGCTTTTACACTGGGTATTTGAGACAAATTCTTAAATGGCACTTTGTCAATTTTATTTAACACTTGGTCCGAAAAAAACCTCATGTTTTGTTGTGTATAAAAAGGCTTTAAAAAGTAATGAAATGTAAACACTTGATTTAAATCATTTCTCAACGACGTTGGTGTAAGGAGCAATGTAACGCTATCTGGTTGGTTGCCTGCTTGAAAGTAGTTTTCCAGAAGGAGGTACTGTCCGCAAAGACTTACTGCCTGATTACACGCTAGACTAACTGTGCTTGAATTAACTCGCCCAGGCTCATAAAACTGTCTTGCAACACTATCTCCGAGTATGAGCTTTTTTGCTTTGCTCTTTTTCTTGCTCTCAGACAATGCTTTATAAGTTACCGCGCCAGGATAACCGTAATACACATTAAAATCAGAAGCGATTATTCCCAAAGAGACTCCTTGTAAAAGCAACGTTGCAGCTATTAAAAAAACAAACACATGTTTAACGAATCTCCCCATCTTAAAACTGAAAATAAATGAATGTTTGTGAACTGGTATTAAAAAAATAGATGAGACAAATAATTGCCACATATAGCATCAAATCCAGCGGATTATAATTCAATGATGGATTGCGTTCAAGCGCGTGCTTTCTTGTTCTATTTCCCCATTCTATCGCTAACATTAGGAACAATAAAATCAAAACCTTAAAAGACATAGCAAAACCATCGTATTTGGGCATCATAAACAATGACTTACTACCTATCTTTCCTAAGTATTCTAATGCAGAAGCAATGGAGTTAGACCTAAAGAAAACCCAAGCTAAAACCGTTAGCAAAAACGTTGAAGACATGCTATAAAGCTCCCTTAATGTAGGCAAGCTTTTACCTTCAGCCACTACACCTAAATTCGTTCGGTTCCTTTTAAGCAACAACAAGGGTAAAAAGTACAACGCATTTAATCCGCCCCATACAATGAAGGTCCAATTCGCGCCGTGCCAAAAGCCACTGACCAGGAAGATGATAAAGGTGTTTCGGATTTTCATTCCTGTTCCGCCTCTACTTCCCCCTAAAGGAATGTATAGATAATCTCTAAACCACGTGCTCAGTGAAATGTGCCACCTTCTCCAAAATTCCGCAATGTCTCTGCTGAAATAGGGTGTGGCGAAGTTTTGCATTAGGTTAAAACCAAATAATTTTGAAGTACCAATTGCTATATCCGAATAGCCTGAGAAATCTCCATAAATCTGGAAAGTGAAAAATATGGCACCAAGAAGCAGCGTGCTCCCGTTATAGTCCTGATAATTGTTAAAAATCAGATTCGCATATTCTGCGCAATTATCTGCAATCACTACTTTCTTAAATAATCCCCATAAAATTTGACGCATACCGTCAATGGCCTCGTGGTACTCAAACGTTCTTTTCTTGTAGAACTGTGGTAATAAGTTGGTCGCGCGTTCAATCGGGCCAGCAACAAGTTGGGGAAAGAAGCATACGAATGCAGAAAAGGCCACAAAGTCTTGTGTAGGCTCGAGCCTGCGTTTATACACGTCTATGGTATAACTCAAAGTCTGAAAAGTGTAGAAACTTATGCCAACTGGTAAAATGATGTTTAAGCTGTTTGCGTGGATCTCTTGGCCAAACAAGGAGAACGCTGCCACAAAATTGTCTAAGAAGAAATTATAGTACTTAAAGACGCCTAAGAAACCCAAGTTAACAATGATACTAGTCCATAAAAGAACCTTCCTTTTGGACTCCTTTTCTTCTGTTTTTAGTCTCCGACCTATACTGAAGTCAACAAGGGTACTAAAAACGATTAGGCTCAAGAAACGCCAGTCCCACCAACCGTAAAACACATAGCTCGCTGCAACAATTAGCGCGTTCTGAAGGCGAAGGTTTCGGTTAGCAATAAACCAATAGAATACAAAGACAATCGGCAGAAAAACAGCAAAGTCTAATGAATTAAATAACATATGTTAACCGCAGAAATGAATGAATTGGCAATTTAGACATCAATTGCATTAATGCAATTGGTAGAATAGAAAATACTATCCTAAGGAGCTTTATGTTAAGCATAATCCTATTTTTAGTGTTTTCACGCCTAGAGGTGAACCGTATTAAATTAACTTCGTGTAGTTTGAATTTACAACTACTACACAATGTCTAATGCCGCCCGACTTTTTGTTTTCTTTTTAACCATAATGCCTTTTATAGGTGCTGCGCAAATTGACTCATTAAGGGACGTGTGGGCGAACAAAGGGTTAAACGATACAACCAGACTTAAAGCCTTAGAAGAGTATCAGGTTTTAACGCAGCGCGTGTATCCTGACTCTGCACTTGCGGCTCTTGATGTATACCTAAATTTAACCAAGCAGAACGGTCTAGTTAGAAAAGAGGCGGGTGCCTATGTGAACAAGGCAAATATTTTTCGTGATAAAGGGAATTTTGAAAATGCTTTAAGGCTATACAACAAAGCTATTGAAACCGCTAAAGGCATTGATGATATGGTTTTTACCGGAATTATAACCGCAAACAAAGGCAATGTCTATCTTGAAGAGCTTATGTATTTTGAAGCTTTTCAGGCTTTTACGGCTGCATTGAAAATATTTGAATCAGAAAGCCACAATGAATTTGCAGCAGCTATGCACAATAGCATAGGTAATGTCTACTTACAAATTGAAAACTACGAATTAGCTGAAAGCTACTTAAAGACTGCACAAAACCTTTACAGACAGTTAGAACAAAAGATTCATAATCAGGCAATTATAATCATGAATTTAGCCTTAATTGATTTTGAGACCGAGGACTACATAAGTTCCGATTCGTTGTTTTCACAGGCGTTAGATTCCCTAGAGTTAAAAGAAGACATCATCCTTAGAGCGGGTTGTTATGCCTATCTCGCCAGGACCCGCTTGGCGTTACAAAACTACAAGCAAGCATCTTTTTTTGCAGAGGAAAACCTGTCTCTTTGTGAAGAAATAGGAAACCCTTCTTTGCTTCTTGAGGCAAGGGTAATTAAACTTTTGTCTCTTGCAGAGAAGAGCCCAAGTGTTGTTGCAAATGAGTTTGTTTCTATGGTAGAAAACCAGCCTGACGAACTTTCCAACGACCTTAAAGCAGATGTGTTTGGGTTCTTAATGGCGTATTATAAAGGCAAAGGTCAGTGGGAAGAAGCGCTGCTCATTAATGAGAAACTTGTAGAAGCTCAAAAAGAAACGCAACAGAAAAAGAACGACCTTGCTTTGATCCGAGGAACAATCAAATATGAAATTGATCTAGAAAACGAAAAATCAAACTCAAAGCTCGTCCTTAAAAATTTAAGGGCCTCGTTTTTAGCGTACTCCTTATTAGGGGTTGCTGTGTTTATTTTCATCATCGTGATTCTTTATCAAAAGCACATTAATATTGAAAAAAGAACGCGTCTTTTGAATGAAATTGACAAGCTTAGAGCAGCGAAGAGCGGGGCGCAATTAGTAAATCCAGCTGACTACAAATTATCTCGTTCAAAAATTGAGAAAGCGATTGAAAGGCGTTTAAATGATACAGACTGGAAGGTGCTCCAGACTATTCAATCTGACCCCGTGATTTCTAATGCGAAAATAGCAGAGAGCGTTTTTTTAAGTGTTGACGGAATTGGTTCTTCGCTTCGCAGAATGTATAACTATTTTGGTATTCAAGACTCCAAATACAAAAAAATCTCGCTGGTAATGAAGTCCATTGAATACTCTAATAAATAGTTTGAATTGACTAATTAAAAGTCGTGATACAAATGATCTTATTATCACATAAAAAAAGCCCGCAGCACATGCTACAGGCTTTTAGTTTTTTGAATAGCCAGCTTACTGTTTTATCAGTTTTATATGCCTACTCTCTTTAGCCGTCTGAAGCAATAGAATATATACTCCGTTTTCATAGGTTGTTAAGTCATATGTTGATTGAATGGCTCCTTCATCCAAAGTCTGCCCAAGTTCATTAAACAGCTGAAAACTTCCTTCCATTAAAGGCTCAATGTTCACAATGTTTGATGTGGGATTCGGAAACACCTCAAAATCAACTTGAGTTTCTTCCAGTGTTGACATTTGACCTGGCGCAAAAACATTAACGCTTACGTTAACCCCTTTAAAACTTACGTTGCCTGCGGTATCTATATAAAGTGAATCACAGAACAAGTCGCTACACAAGAGGTTACCTTGACTATCGAAAACAGATTGTTCTAAACAAATATCAATTGGTCCACTGGTTGTGTATTGATAAGATGGCAAAGGACCTAGGCTTGTAGCTCCATTACCCCAAAACCACTCATACAATACAAATGGGGAATTTAAAACGCTATTCGAATTTACTTTGGAGGTGTTGTAGAGCACAATTTGTCCGCTACCCGTAAGAGATGTATCGATCTCAAATTCAGCTTTACAATTTACGCCACCGCCACCAGAACCGCCGCCGGTATACCAACATGTGTTAAATGAAGCTGTTAAGAAAAACGTCGGTGGGCTATTAGCTCCAAAAGAATAATTATAAAAAAACGGTTGCGTAATAGCGCTTGGGGAACAAGTATCGTCCGCAAATACAATCACGACACCTGACGAATCATACAAATGCAGCGTATCTAAATAATTACCATTTGCATCGGTTACTGAAATCATTCCTAATCCAGCTGCTGCGCTTACAGATTCGGTGATATAAACAGGCCAATTTGCAAGCGGGTTTCCTGATGCTGAATCTATCACGGTTCCTGAAATAATTGCCGAGCCTACCAATTGACCAGTCCCTCCACCTGAACCACCTCCACCAGAGCCTCCTCCGCCAGAATTAGAACTACAAGTGATAAATGATGCTGTGTAAGACACCGTTGAAGGCAGGTTGGATCCGAAAGAATAGGACTGCGCAAAGACGTTGGAAGCTCCAGTATTGTTGCAATTGTTATCTGCATACGCAAAGACTACGCCCACTGAATCGTATAAATCCAAAGTATCCGAAAAATTACCGTTTATATCTGTGTATGTCAACATACTCATGCCGTTCGCGTAGCTCGCGGTATCAGCCATATAAACCTCCCAGTTTGGCAATGGGTTTCCTGATGCTGAATCTATTACGGTTCCTGAAATGATTACTGAACCTACAGGTTGGCTCCAACCAAGCGTAGTAGTTAGTAATGTAAGAAAAAGCATACGAAGGGTACTTTTTTTCATGTTCGTTTTTCTTTTAGGTTAATATTGTCTTTAACAAAGAAGATTTTCTTGTTTAATCTTTTTGTTAAATTGTTCAACAAATAAAATGCTTATTCATGAAATATCCATTAACATAGGTTAAACACTATTTTTTCCTCGCTAAGGGTTACGGCTTGTTTCTTTGTTGACAATACTCGGTTCAAAAAGGTTGCTCATTTCGCGTACTTCATTTGTATTGTAAATTTATTTTCGGCGTAACACAAAACCTGTCTAACTTTATTCTTAATGCGCAACCTATTCCTTTGTCTTATTTGTTTTTTTAGCCTCTTCGTTAGTGCTCAAGATTCTGCTACAGGAAAAACGCCTCTTCTGAGCAACTATTTTAAAAAGATGCTAGGCCCACAAAAAGATCCTGCAGCTCCTCAACTTATTAATTATCCAACACTTGCATATTCGCCTGAAACTAGATGGGAGTTTGGAGTTAGCAGCCTCTATGTATACTCTGCAAACAGGGATTCAAGTAATCGTCTAAGCGAGATAAAAGCCTTCACTTTTTATACCCAAGAAAATCAATACGGTATCTGGTTGGATCACGCTGTTTACTCAGATAAAAACAAGTGGTTCGTCTATGGAAGAGCGAGATACCAAAGCTTTCCTTTGTTTTATTATGGAATTGGCCCCGAATCCCCGCATGAATACACTGCATTAATAGACGGACAGTACACCCTACTCAGAGAACGGATTTTAAGAGAGGTCAAACCGTCCTTGTACTTTGGCCTAGAGCTTGATTACCAAAGGCTAGTCAATGTAGATTATCTTGAAACGTCCGCACAATATGTACCCCCTGAAACTGGTGAGAACGGCTCAACTAATCTTGGTGTTGGAGCAGGATTACTTTTTGACAATATCCACAATGCAATGAATCCAAGAGAAGGACTTTATAGCGAGTGGGCATTTTTAAGCTACCGCGACCAAATTGGTAGCGATTTTAACTTTACCACATATATATCTGACAACAGAATTTACAGACCGGTCAAAAAAAACACTGTACTTGCTGCGCAACTTTACGGACAATTTACTAGAGGAGACGCTCCGTTCAACATGCTGTCTCTCATGGGAGGAGAGAGCTTAATGCGCGGATATTACCTTGGACGCTATAGGGACAAAAATCTTCTTGCCGGGCAAATTGAATATAGAATATTGCCCTTTGGATTTTCAAAAAAATGGGGTGCGAGCGTATTCCTTGCGGCAGGTCAAGTTTATGGCGATGACCATGATTTTATGTGGAACCAATTCCTTCCAACCGGCGGTGCAGGAGTTAGATATTTAATCTTCCCAGATAAAGACATATACACGCGAATAGACCTTTCGTTTACTAGAGAAGGCAGCGGTGTTTACTTTTTTATTGGGGAGGCTTTCTAAATCTACTTAAACATGAAATATCTTTTTATTCTACTTGTTTTCCTTTTAAATCATTCAGCAACAGCTCAAGAATTAATAGTTATTGGCACACTACAAGACGGCGGCTCCCCACACATGAATTGCAAAAGAGATTGCTGCGCCAAACCAAAGAAGAATGATTTTGTAGCAAGCATAGCCGTATGTGACTCCACTTTATCCGTGGTCATAGACGCAACGCCTGATTTTGTAGAACAAACCAACTATCTGCGTGAGCAATTTGGTCATAATAATCTAGCCATCTTTTTAACGCATGCCCATGTGGGTCACTATAGTGGCCTCATTCATCTAGGTCGAGAAGCAGCTAACACCCACAAGGTCCCCGTTTATGCAATGAACAGGATGTTTAAATTTCTTTTTAATAATGGTCCTTGGGATCAATTAATCCAATTAGAAAATATTGAGCTTAGAATCCTTCAAGAGAGCCTGCCAGTTACTCTTGAGAATGGAATTGTCATGACGCCTGTTTTAGTCCCTCACCGCGACGAATATTCAGAAACGGTTGGATACTATATCAAAGGACAAAGCAAAACAGCTCTATATATTCCGGACATAGATAAATGGTCCGCTTGGGAGCAAAATATACTCTCTATTATCCCTTCAGTGGACTATGCATTTATTGACGGCACATTCTATGAAGACGGTGAAGTGCCTCGTCCAATGGCTGAAGTACCACACCCTTTCATTTCCGAAAGCGTTCAATTACTGAAACACCTCGCGCAGGAAGATCGTAACAAGGTTCATTTTATTCACCTCAACCACAGCAACCCAACTAGAAACAAAAAGAATCCAGGTAGAAAGGAAATTGAAGCTAGTGGGTTTAGATTCGCTGAATTCGGTCAGCGTTTTACGCTTTAACATCCCATTAGTCTTTTGGCTCCGCTAATCATCATACTTTGCAGTAAATCTAAAATCGTCTTATGAAAACTCTCAATGAAAATTGGTTTGCCTTTACCCTGATTGCAGTAATCTTTGGAATACTTGGATTCTTATTAGGCCGTACTTCGGGACCTGCAGCAATGGGGCCGCATCCCTTTATTAAAGGAAAAGGACACGTCATCACCGAAACGGACACTTGGATAACTTCTGATTCAGATGAATTAGAGATACTCAAAAACATGAATGTTGATGTTATCCATAATGAAAAAGGGAAAGTAATTATTGCCTTAGACAGCCTTGAAAAAGGCGAAAATGCAGCGGGTAAGGTTAGAATGATTAAAATTATCAAGGATTAAGGAACAAGCCTGCCTCTTGTTCTTAGGGCTATTCTTAGTGTTTTATTTAAGAGGGCATCCCCGCCCACATAAATCATAACCGAACCTAACGGCGGGTTGGTAGTGTGAAATACAAATGGATTTTGGTCCCAGGCCCAATTCCCTAAGGAGGTGCCTATAACCTCAAGATATAGAACTACCCACCCAATAATTAGATATATGCTGTGGTTGCGTTTTTTAATCAGCATCCAAAACAAAAACGCGCCCATGATTGCGCTTAGCGTATCCCCAAAAAAAAGAAGAACCAACAAAAATAGCAGAGCATACGCTCCCAAGATTTTGTTTCTTCTGATTTGTACCCATTTTCTAATCGGCTCGGAAAGAAATATTTGGCAGGCAGATGCATAAACTACCGCATGGCCAATGGGAATGTATAACGGAACGGTGCCTAATCTGTATGCGTACAATCCCAGAACCTCTGTTGAAATCAGCTCTCCAATATAAGACAGCGGTACAATAAGAATCATCAAAAGACGCAGTCTAAGCATTGCCTTTTTATACTGAAACACAAATAAGATTGCGGTTAAAAGACAGGTGATCCACACGCCTCCTTCTATTTTGGAATAGGCTGAATCAAAATAAAGCACCGGAATCCAACAGACTAAAAACCCAATCTTAGCAAAAACAGTTTTATTGAAGGTGCGTGCGGTTGTTTTCATGTTAGAGCTGCGTGCAGAGCAAGATATTGAAAGTTCTAGTTTTACGCTTGAATTAAGTTACCTTGAGCGTAACTAAACAAAAACAATACGTGTTAAGCTATTGGGAAAAAACAACATTACGCCAGTTTGATTTAATAGTGGTGGGCGGCGGAATTGTTGGCCTTTTTACTGCGTTGTTTTATTCAAAACAACACCCTAAACATAGGGTCGCCATTTTAGAACGGGGGTTGTTTCCAGAAGGAGCATCCACAAAAAATGCTGGGTTTGC
>JAYOSU010000007.1:32196-38856 GCA_038139395.1 Cryomorphaceae bacterium | reverse complement strand
GTCGCTATTGGAGCCACGGTTGGCAAAAGAATAGCGGGACTGTTAGACGCTTAAATTTTATGATATTAATAGGGCTCACGCTGTTCCACGAGAGAGCTGCTGTAGCTACTCTTTAACTTAGAACCTGTAACCTAGAGATATTGTGTTGTAATGAGTAGCCGACTCTGTAAAGTCGTGTTGGTAGAAATAGCCTACGCTTAACTTGCCTCCTATCACCTTGTTGTCCGTCTCAACGCCCAAACGAAGGCGACGACTCTGTTTATCTGGCTTTTCGGAATAAAAGGACCCTATATACTCTGAATATACCGTTGGATCCCATTTCCAATTTTTAATGCTCTTGGTATAGCTGCCTCGAAACCTAGCGTCCGCTCTTGCTGAGCCTCCGCCTGCAATAATCTCTCTGTGCTGCGCTCCAAGGCGAAACGAAAATTCATCCTTGCCAATATCAAAAGATTTTGTGGTCGACACCCGCGCTCTCCATCTTTGGTTAAGACCATCCACATCATAAATCGAATAATGCCTAAATTCTGTGGAAATTGTCAATGTTTTACTTTGCTCAAGATTAAATTGAACCTCAGATATTAAACTATTCGTGCCTTCCTCACCGCCTACGTCTCTATAGAGAGCACTCAGGTCAATGTTTAATTTCTTGGCGGGCTTAAATCGATACGTAACCTTGGTCCATAACCTTGGGCTAATTGTTGAAACAGTGTCTCCTGACTGTGCCAATAGGAATGATCCGCAAAACCCGAATAAAGCGACTATGAAAATTTTAGATTTCATAAATGACATTTATCTGCGCTGTGCCTTCTGCATGATCCACTTTTGAAATATGAAACTTAACTACAGTAACGCCAAGAGTTTCAGCAAGCTCTTTAACTCTGTTGTCCACGTATTCTTTTGTTAGGTCTTTTGTAGCTACCACCACAGTAACCTTCTTTGTGGTAGGCTTTGGCTCTTCTTCTGGTTTATCCAACAAGAATTTTTCAAGTATATAAATACAAGCCAATACGGTTGCGTTGATTAAAATTAATTCGGCAAAGCTTATAGCCTCAGAGCTCAAAGCGTTAATCACAGCTATTCCAAGCGAAGCGAACAGATAGGTCATTTCTTGCGGCCTAAGAGGTTCTGTCCGATAGCGGATTATGCCAAAAATCGCAAACATTCCGATGGCTAGTCCTATTTGCATTTCGAAGGTGCTCAAGACATAGGAGAGAAAAAATACCACAACTGCGATGATGAAAAAGCTGCTCACGTTGGTTCGCGTGGTTCTGTTGTGACGACTTACAATCCCTAATTGGATTAAATTATACACCACCATCAAAGCGAACTTAAAAAACATGGTGGAGGATATATGGAGTAATTCGGACATAGGGCTTAAATATTCTAAACGAATATATGGCTTAAAATTTCACGAAAATTAACGTTTTACTCATCTATTATTAAAGAACCTGAATTTCTGAATGGCTAAGATATCGCCATTCACAAGAAGTAGCCTATTTTGCAGGCTCAAACATGGAGTCTTTGTCAAGCACATTTTTTTATATTGGTCCAGGCCTGGGTGTAGGGGCGGCAGTTTTAATCGTACTTATCTTGGTGTTAATTGCTTTCTCTTTCGGGTATCGTTTGTGGTACAGTTTGGTTAAAGCTCCTAAATATGTTGCCGAACCAACCAAAAACAAATCTGCTTCCTCCTCTTTTTCCTGGGGGTTTTATGCCCCTCTTTTTACAGCACTCGCCATCATTATTACCTTCAACCCTTTACTTATTGGGGCCAAATCAAACGGCAAGTACAACAACAACTTACACGGGTTGCCGTTATGGGTCGCCGTTCTTGTTGCAATAATTATTGCCGCGTCTCTCTTTTACGTTTTGCGCGGCAACAGAAAGGTTAAATATCCCAAGTCTACGGCGCTGCTGCACCTTTCTTTCAGTCCACTGAATGTGCTTTTATTATGTTCTGTTATTGCCGGTGTTCTTTTGCCATTTCTGGAGGCTTCTTTAATAGATATTCTTTCCACTATAAAAGGAAACAGCGTGCTTGCCTACTCCTGTGCTGTAGGAGGAGGATTGCTTTTAGGTCAAAGCATCTTGTGGATGAAAAACCTCTTTTTTGAAACAGCAACCACCAGTGTAGCGTTGCTCAATGTATTGGTTGCGCCGGCAAATGATGCTACCAAGATAACCGCCATGAATTCAGCGTCAAGCAAAACGACTTTAACGCTATTGAGGCTTTTAGGAAGCTTGCTAATTGTAGTTTTAGACGTCTATGCTTTAGGGTGGTTACTTCCCAAAATACTTCTCGACAGTATATTTAATTCAAGCTGGGTACTTATATCAGTGAGTATTGGCTCTGTTGTTCCTTTTATATTTACCAAAAAATCAAACAGCGCTTACAGCGAACTTTCGCAGCTTTTTCACCGCCTAGTATTGGACAACTATCACATAGGAAGAAAGCTTCTCGCAAGTCAGATTAAAAATGTTGGGACGGAGGCTTCTTTTAAAGGAGCTTATTCACGGGTTCTTATCTCCGGGTTGGCCAGGTCAGGAACTACCGCCCTTACCAAGGAGCTAGCTAAAAGAGGGCCTTTTGCATCTCTAGATTATAGCAATATGCCGGTTCTTTTGGCTCCAAGATTGTGGGCAAAAGTATATAAGCCTAGGAAGAAGAACGAAAGCTCAGAGCGTGCACACGGTGACGGTATTAAGGTTGGTCTCGCTAGCGTAGAGGCGCTTGAAGAATATTTCTTTAAAGTGCTCAAAAACGACGCCTACATCACAGAAGACGGACTTTTGGAACACCGTCTAACCCCAGAAGAAAACGACCTATACCGACGCTACCAAAACAGTATTGCCCGCGAAGAAATATATCTAGCAAAGAACAATAATGCCTTGCTACGATTAAAGTCCTTATTGCAGTTAAATTCGGATCTAGCCGTATTTATGTTAATACGACAACCGCTGCAGCATGCCCATAGTCTCATGGTTCAACATGAAGGGTTTTGCGACCAGCAAAAAAAAGATCCTTTTGTAAGAGAATACATGGACTGGCTTGGACACCACGAATTTGGTGAGGGTGAGCGGCCATTTATTTTTAACGGAAAAGGGGGGCAATCAGAACAAGTAAAAGACCTTAATTACTGGTTAGAGCGTTGGGTGAATTACTACAGTCAAATTGAAATTCAAGACAATTTATTCCTTATTCGATATGAAGACTTCCTACAGAACCCTAAAGGCGTATTGAATTTATTTCAATCAAAACTTTCAATTACACTTAATTATAACGAAATTAAAGTGTTCAATAAGAACGATAAACATGTAGACGCCACCAATCATGAACTATTGTCTCAGGCCAATGCGATTTACAGTAATCTTTCTAAGTTATGTCTAAAGCCGTTCTAATCGTAGAAGACGACCCGCAACTGGGCGAGTCTTTAAAAACTATACTAAGCCTTCTGCATCATGAGCCTCACCATGTATTTAAACTTAAAGAAGCTAAAGAAGCCATAGACAATCAACATTGGGATGTTATTATTTCAGACTATTTTTTATTAGACGGAACAGGGGTTGAGGTTATGAGTTATGCGGTAAAAAGAAAATGCAGCAGCACGTTAATCATTTCAAGTGGTCATGATAGGGACAGTATACAGGCAGAAATGGGCGAATTGGAACAGGTCCGCTGGATGAGTAAACCATATACCATAGACGATCTAAAGAGTTTAATTGATTAATTCTCCAACAAAAGAGCCTAAAATTAGCTCAACCGTTTACTAGTAATATGGCTTTAAATTATTTTGACAATAACGAATTTGGGATGCTCTCGCAAGCGTGTAAAAATCACCTTAGCACCATTGGTGATGTGGTTGAATACCAAAAAGGGGCGCTTATTCTGGACTATGGACTACACGCAGACTTCATGCCTATCATTCTCGAGGGAAGTGCGCGTGTAATGCGGGTCTCTAAAGATGACCCTAGCAAAGAATTGTTATTGTATTTTCTCACTCCCGGTGAAATTTGTCCTTGTGCTGCCTTTTCGCAATTACCTAACGGAAACATGCCCATTACAGTGGAGGCCGAATCAACGTGTAAAACCCTGAATATACCTTTAGCTGAACTAAACCCTATAACTGAACGATTTAGTGAGTGGCGCATATATGAGTTAGGGAACTTCCGCCGCCGATTTGAAGAGCTTCTGAGCTTAGTTGATGATGCTATTTTTAATCAACTCGAGGTGAGGCTTTTGGCATACATTGAAAAGCGCTGTTTGCTCAATAATCGTCATGGAGTGAGTCTCTCAAAAGTCAAAATGGCATCGGAGCTTGGCACCTCAAGAGAGGTAGTAAGCAGGCTGCTCAAGAACTTAGAAAGCAAAGGAGTTATTAGGCAGGATAAAACAGGCGTTCATATGCAAGGGTAGCCCTATTCTATCATAATGCGTTCTGTATGTATTTCCGATCCTAACTGCACTTTTAAAACATATGCCCCAGAAGGCAACGAAGTCAGCACTAAAGTTTCAGTCCCGTTTTGAGAGGTGTTATATCGTCCGTTTTCTACCTCTCGACCCATTAAATCATAAAGGCTGTAATGCACCTCCGTTCCTTCTTCCGCATCTACTAAAAGTTCTACTATTCCATTACTAGGGTTGGGGAAAAGGGCTATTGAAGATGGTAAACCATTGATTTCATCCATGCCAATCAACGATGCTTTACCCAGATTTACATCTGTATATACATGCCACTCGCCTGGCTGATACGTCAACGGAGCTGTTGCATTTGTCACCACTATACTGTCGCCTGTAAAATAGTCGTACCAAGTTCCCGTGTGTTGAAAATTCGGGTATACGTCTCCAGGGGTTACTCTAAAATTACCTACGACAGTAGCGTTGGTGTCTGGAACACTAAGGTTAATTCGTTTTGAATCTCCATTAAGAGCATAGATAAAGTTATCCGTTTTAAATACCCCATATGTATTACGCATATTAATTAGTGCCGCGGTATACTTATACAGCCTCTTACGATGGGTGTTCGCATAATACGACCAGAGTATGGACTTTTCACATATTCTGCAGGGATCATTGATGGATTCATCATAAGCCAATTCTTCAAACATGTAGGTCATTTTTGGACCAGGTATAGTAAAGAGGAAAGCATTGGTCAAAATTTTGCGGTCTACCGTCGTTGCTAAGTTTTTAGTATCGTAGCCTCCGCTAGAATTCCCAAAAGTCTTGATTTTATATGCAGACCTTTCCTCATCATGGCTTTCTGAATAAGTAATTAAATGCTTATTGCCCCAGCCTCTTTCTTTGTAAATCCCCCATTTGAAGTCGCTGTCGGCAGTATACCCCATAGCAGCCTCTTGGTATTGGTGCACCGCGTTCCCCCAAAGCAGCATACCGTGATCACTAAGTTCTTTCTCCTCATTATTGGGTCCCCAATGCTCAAGAATAACATAAAAGTCATTGTCAACAGACCACAGCTGATTTGCCAATCTCTTTAATTCTGCAATCCGACCAGCATCGTAATTATCCGCATTGGCATTATTGGTGAACCCTTTGGTGAAATCAAATCGAATGCCGTCGATCTTAAATTCTTCAATCCAATACGTATTAATCCTGTCCATATAATCTCGTGTGGGCTGTACATAATGATTAAAATCATTACCCCAACAGTTTGGAGGATGTGGACAGTATTGATTCATATAGGGATTGTTAGCGGCGGGCCTATTATTGGAGCTGTCCCACCACATTTGAGCGATTGGGTTCTGGCCGTAAGCGTGATTGAACACTTGATCAGTAATTACCGCTATACCTTTAGAATGACAGCTGTCTACGAACTCCTTAAACTTATCTGGCGTGCCGTAAAATTTATCTAAGGCCATATGAAAAGACGCGTTGTAGCCCCAAGAAAGGTTTCCCTCAAATTCAGAATTCGGCATCAACTCTATGGCGTTTATTCCCATTCTAGAAATGTAATCAAGCGTGTCTATAAGTGTTTGGTAATTTCTAGTGGTTACAAAGTCTCTAAGAAGTAATTCATAGATTATTAGGTCTTCTTTATTGGGTGCTTGGAAAGTGTTGTTTTTCCACTGATATGGCGATTTAGCCGTTTGATACAAAGAGACATTCCCCGTAGTCTTTCCTGCGGGATAAGCAGGCAGGTTAGGGTAGGTGGAAGAGGATATGTAGCCGTCATTCCAAGGGTCTAAAATTTGCGTTGAAAACGGATCAGCTACTCTCAAATTACCATTTATCAAGTATTGATAAGAAAACGGCTGACCGGCCGGAACTGTCAATTCTTTAAACCACCATGCTCCTCCCGGGGTTCGCGTCATGGCGTTTTGAGATTCGGGCAAGTAATCGTTAATGGATGTCAAAACATAAACCCTGTTTTTACCCGGCGCATACAGCTTGAAAAATACTGTTGTATCATTAAGCTCGTTTAGCCCCATCTCCATTCCGCCAGGTAGAGAAGCTACGTCTAAAGGAGGCTCAACTGCATAATATATGGTGTCAAAAACACTGCCTGACTGATCTATCGCCTCAAGAACTACCGTGTGTAAGCCCGGTGTTGAACTGCTTAAATAAAACGACTGTTGCTTAGAAGAGTCCTGGAAGGCTAAACTACCGTTATCATAGACTTTCATTTCACAGAATTGCGATGC
>JAYOSU010000007.1:23261-32096 GCA_038139395.1 Cryomorphaceae bacterium | reverse complement strand
CCTGGAAGGCTAAACTACCGTTATCATAGACTTTCATTTCACAGAATTGCGATGCAGCAACAATACACTCTAGTGAATCTGTTGGAGCAATTAAAACCGTGTTTTCTGGCTTTAAAAATTGGGCTACTAGCCCCGCGTTAGCCGGATAAACATCATAATAAATGTCTGATCCGTCTGAAGATCTGCCAACTACGTTTCCGCTTGCATTTCTAAAGACAAAGGCCATTTTCTGCACCACTACACCAGCGCCAAAACCATAAAATGTGGGCATGTGGTATTCCAGTTTATGGCGGTTATTCCCTAATGGCGTCATAAGCACTTTAGGATCTGCCGTTCCCCAATTACCTTGAACATGTTTCCAATCGGTCGGAGAGGTACTTTGATTTGTAATAAGCCCAGCATGCGCATAAACAGGGGTGTACCCCACTAAAGCTCCGTTGCCCTCGGATGCGTCATAAATAATTGTAACCGTGTCATTCTGTGAAGGAAACGCCGGAGTTATACTCAGTATTTGCGCCTCAAGAAAATGCGCAGTAAGAAAGAATAAAATCAAAAAGGTTGTTCTCTTCATTGACCAAAATTTAAGCTAGACATATATGCATCTAAGGTACATATGCTGCTCAACATTCCGATTGAAAATTATAACAACTACTCGTCTGTTTTTATCTAAAATTTGACGTGGATAAATCCTTGCTCTTAACACGCCGCTTTTATCCGTGCTTTTGACGATTTAATAATTGTCAAAATCTATATGCATTAATTGATGTAATAACGGACACCTATTACTTTTGATCAAAATTTGATTTATGAAAATTCCATTTATTAAGCATTTAGTTGATTTTATTGAAAAAAACGATGTTGATTACCTCCATGAAACCATTGAGGTTTTGGAATCTCTTGCAGACGTGCCCACTCTAAAGGACGAAGAAATGGAGGTTATTGGAGAACTCGTTTCTAACTTGTACGGAGCCATTGAAGTGCAAAAAGAAATTTCAAACGGGATAGCTAAAAAAGATGCATTAAATGGCTTTATGAAACGTGTTTTGGGGTCGATTAATTAAACCTATTGGCAATGTTTTTAAACCTTACCCAGAATTGAACGTCCAAAAATAAACACCCCTAAAAAATCCCAGAAACATGCGTAAATCAGCCTATTTACAATTTTTAATAGCCTTCTTGCTCGCCGCATGTGGCAAAGAGACTCCCAACAACCCTAACAACGGTGCGCCTCTGGTAAAGAATGATTCTACTTATGTTGTTGTAATGGATACCAATATCATTTATGGTGAAGGGCTAGCGCACAGCGCGACAAGCGATTCGTCTTTTGCAATACCGCTTAAGTTAGATGTTTATTCCCCTGATAACAATTCTACCAATAGACCGGTTTTCATGTTTATTCATGGCGGAGGGTTTAATGGAGGGATAAAACATAAACCTGAAATTGTAGACATGGCCAATTACTATGCTTCTAGAGGTTGGGTTTTTGTCTCTATAGACTATCGAACGACCGAAGAGTTGGGCACCATACAAGGCATGGCGCCTACAGATTTAATCTCGTTCTATAAAGGTATGGCGCCTGCAGAATGGATTACGTATGTGCTCAATAACGCGCAAAATGCAGATGCCGTTAAACAGGCTACGGCAATGTATCTTGCCCAAAGAGATGCAAAAGCCGCTCTTCGTTGGATTGTGGCTCATTCCGATTCGTATAAGGTAAATACAGACTTTATAACCGTAGGGGGTGCCTCTGCGGGAGCCATTACTACCATTGCACTTGGCATTTCAAATCAAGAAGATTTTAGAGATGAGATTTCTCTGAATGATGACCCCACGCTATCTACTACGCATTTAAACGAGTCTTATCAGGTACAGAGTTTGGTTTATTTCTGGGGTTCGAATATAAAGCTAGACGTTTTTGAAGCCGTCTATGGGTTGAACCAATACGATAGATACGATGCAGGAGACCCAGAATTGTTTATGGGCCACGGTACTGCACAAGACCTTGTTACGCCTTATGCTGAGGCTCTTGAGCTCCAAAGCATCTATGACTCATTGGGTATTCATAACGAATTGGCTACCCTTCTTCAGCCAAATGGATCACCTGCTGGACACGGTGCCTGGAACGGCCTATTTGACGGGAAAGGGCTGTTTGAATTGTCTTTTGATTTTTTAGTCGAAAGGCAAAACATCATGGTCGAATAAACGCTGGAAGCCAACAGCATAGATTTCTAAAGACCTATTGTGCTAACTAGTTGCTTAACTCAAAACTCCGCTAGATATCTATATGGTTTTGGGATAATTGAATTACTTTAGATCGTATAAAGAAAATACCCCATGATAATCACAACCACCTCCACTGTTCCTGGAAAAGAAATGTCTGAAATATTAGGCATAGCAAGAGGTTCTACTGTGCGCGCCCGAAACATTGGTCGCGACATCTTCGCTGGACTCAAAAACATTGTTGGCGGAGAAATTGAAGAGTATACAAAGTTACAAGCCCAAAGCCGTGAACAAGCCATGCAACGCATGGTCAAAGACGCAGAGCGCTTAGGAGCGGATGCGGTCATCAATGTTCGCTTTGGTACTTCTATGGTTATGCAAGGCGCCGCAGAAATGCTTGCGTATGGTACTGCCGTAAAGCTTAAATAATATGTGGTTCATAGGATTACAAGCCGCCTTCTGGGGCCTCGTGATTATTGCGACTATTGTATTAGGCATCCGCGCTTACAGTAAACGCCAAATAGAAGATTTCGAAAAACGAGATAATTAGACTTTGCTAGCTACTCCTAGCTGCTGTACCCGATCACACATATAGCGAATTACGTCAGGGTCGTGGGAAATAAAAATCATACTTAAGCCCCGATCTGTTTTTATCTTATTCAGTAAGTTTAACACCTGTGCTTGAACACTTACGTCCAGAGCACTAACGCTTTCATCGCAAATTAGAATTTTTGGATTTGCAGCTAAAGCTCTTGCTATGCCTATACGCTGACGTTGACCACCGGAAAAATCTTTAGGTTTTTTAATTAAGTCAGAAACCTCTAGACCTACTTCCTCAAGCAACGCTCCTGCTCTTTTTTTTCTTTCTTCTGAGGGCAACTTTGGATTATACTTGGAGAGCACTTTGCTTAATATGTGACCCACCGAATGACTGCGATTCAATGCAGACGAGGGGTCTTGAAATATAAATTGAATATGATTTTCATTACCGTTAAAGTTCCTTACCGAATACTTAGAAGGGACTAAATCTACCACCGCTCTGCCAATGCTACTTTTACCGCTTCCTGATGGACCTATTAGGCCAAGGGTTTCACCAACCTGCAGGGTTAAATTCAAATCTTTAACCACCCAGAGTGTTTGTGTATTAAAACCTGATCTTGTTTCGTACCCAATGCTCAAGCCGCGGATTTCAAGTGCTGTATCTTTACTTGGAGGTTTTGTTAACTCGATTGTTTTTGGAACTTCGCCATCGCCTAAAAAATCGTTCAACACAGGCAAGGGATATGGACGCCCTTCCTTTGGGGGCCTGCAGGCAAGTAGTCCTTTTGTATACGGATGCTTAGGATTATTAAATACCGTTCTAGCCTCTCCTGTCTCTACAGTTTTTCCCTGATACAAAACCACGACCCTGTCTGAAAAATTAGCTACAACCTCTAAGTCGTGTGATATAAACCATAAGGCGCAGCCCTTTTTTCTAACTAAATTGCTCAAAAGCTTCAGAACAGTACCCTCTACTTGCTTATCTAAGGCCGTTGTTGGCTCATCAGCAATAATAAGTTTTGGTTCCAGAAGCATTGCCATTGCAATCACAACACGCTGTCGTTGACCTCCGCTTAATTCATGAGGATACTTTTTAGCCGATAGTAAAGCATTCGGAATGTCAACCTCTTCCAAAGCTTCTATGATTTGAGTTTTCCGTTCCACCGAATTGAAGTCTGTATGAACTTCCAAAACTTCCTCCATCTGTTTGCCAATGCGCATAGATGGGTGAAGAGCTGTCATTGGGTCTTGAAAAATCATTGCAATTTCCTTTCCTCTAATTGCGCGCCATTGTGTGGGAGATAGCTGGCCTATTTCGTTTTCTAATACGGTAGCTTTTGCAAAGGACACAGACGCCGATTGGCTTAATAAACCCATACTCATTAGCGCGCTAATAGACTTACCGGAGCCACTTTCCCCTACAACAGAAACAATCTCGCCCTGATGAATACGTAAATCAAAATTTGAGAGCACGTGCTCTTGTCCAAAAGAGATGTTTAGACCTTCAATATCTACGAGCCGCTCAAGCATAATTCTTAATTCGCGTTCCAGCGTTCAGCTTGTTTTATAAGCTCTCGGCCGATATATCTAAAATCGCCTTCATAACGGTCCCCGGCCTTTTCTCCAACGCGCATAATAATCATATCGTAGTCGGGAAGGATAATTATTAGTTGCCCATTCAGGCCTCTGAAAGAATAGTTCCGAGCTTCAACATCAGGATAAATCCAGAAACTGTGACCGTAGTACGGGGATTTATACCCCACTTGAGCGTCGAAAATAAAAGCTGAGTCGATAACCGCATTTGAGTCAACGTAACCGTGGTTACTCACGAGCATCCCCAACTTGGCAAAATCACGTACCGCGGCGTTCAAGCAGCAGTAGCCAAGTTCAAACCCACCCGAGCGGTCTAGGTGCCAAGTAGCGGGAACCTCAAAGCCCACCTTGGCAAAGAGTTCACGATTCGCAAAAGAGGAAACGCTTTCTCCAATAGCTCGCGATAGTGCTATAGTGAGCAGTTGCGTACAGGCACTTTGGTATTCCCATTGCGTGCCCGTTTCAAATTTCCCAGGAGGAATGCCTAGGGCCGTTGCAACTACGTCGTCACTGTAATACAGTTTGGCCGTTTTGTTAAAAGGGTTCTTATAATTTTCATCGAACTGCAGGCCCGCGGTCATGGTGCTAAGGTGGCGCAAGGTTGGTGTGGCAACGCCTTCCGGAATTTCATATTCTGGTATATAGTCCGTCACAGGGTCGTCCCAAGAGCCAATATAGCCGTCTTGAACTGCGATTTGTGTAAGCAACGTAATTACGGACTTTGCAGAAGAAAAGCTGTTTGAAATGGCCGCCGTATCATGCTCGTCCCAATATTCTTCAAACACAACCTCATCATTTTGAAGCACCAACATGCCTTTGGTTCCTATTCGTTCTAAAGGGCCCCTTAATTCATCATCAATTGATAGCGAAATAGAGTCAGAAACCGCAAGCTTCTTAGGAAGAATTACGGGTAATTCACGCTGATCAAAATACTCGCGATCATACAAGTGTGCCGATGTATAGCCCTTGAGGTAGGTGTTTTTGACGCCCTTGATTAAATATTCGTAGGGGGACAACTTTATAACTACAAGGAGTACAACAATAATGACAACAATTCTTTTTAGACTCTTCATTTGAATGGGTGCTTAGCAGGAATGAATGCGCAGTTAAACTGCTTTTGAAAATAAAATTTAATCTTGTCTTTTACCTCATTAAGGTCTACGTCTCTGCCTAATTCCACATTCAAAGAGGTAACCTTTTTATCAGATATCCCACAAGGTACGATATAATCAAAGTGGCTCAAATCTACATTCACATTTAGCGCAAAACCATGCATTGTGGTCCATCTAGAAGCTTTAACACCCATTGCACAAAGCTTACGGGCAAACGGAGTTCCTTCATCCATCCAGACACCGGTCTCGCCATCACTCCTACCTGTTTTAAGGCCATAATCACTAAGGGTAGAGATTATAACTTCTTCCAGGTAACGCAAGTATTTGTGTATGTCTGTGAAGTAATGGTCCAGGTCTATGATTGGATACCCCACTACCTGACCCGGCCCGTGGTAGGTGATATCACCTCCTCTATTAACCGGGAAGTACTCAAAGCCGTCCTTCTTTAATTGTTCTTCATCCACTAGCAGATGTTCTTTTTTACCGCTTTTTCCCAACGTAAATACCGGAGGATGTTCGACAAAAAGGAAGTGATCTGTGGTTTCTGTTGTGTTTTCTGGGTTTTTACGATTTGCCAATTTCAGGTCTACCGTTTTAGTAAATATCTCCGTTTGAAAATCCCACGCTTTACCATAAGATACCAGGCCTATGTCTTCAAATTCAACCTTTCTCATTTTTACCAAGCAACTTGAACACCAATCGGAGCAATTAATTGAAAATCCCACAAGCCGCTAGGCCCACCGTTCGTTCTAGAGATTTGAGGCCAAAAATAGAATCCCGCATTGGCCGTCAGCCAATAGGTGTATTGAACCCCAACACCTATGCCCTGGTTAACCGAACCAAACCTATCTCCAGTAATCGTCGTGTTTAAGTTTTGCTCATATTCCACAAAAGAACCAAGCCAAACTGACGACTTGGTTACTGAAGAACCGTAGACTAACTTCTGAAGCCGCGCCCTGCCCTCATAACCACCTGTAAGCGGCGCCCAACGAGCGCAAAACTCTATTCCATAAGCCGTTTTATCTGTAAAAAGATTCCCGTATCCAACACAAATATTGGCCCCTGCATTGGTTAAACCCGAGGCAAGGCCCTCTAGGTTTGTGGACGCAGAACCGTAGGCCATTTTAGTGCCTTGTTGCCAATATGGTTGCGCATGCGCTGAGCTCATTACGAACTGGAAAATGATAAGTAGGTAAATTCGGCTACGAAGCATACCGCTAAGCTACTAAAAGCCAATTATCTTTGTGGCCTTAATATTCATCAAGCAACATGGCAAGACTATTATCTGAACAGGAGGTACTTAGACGAGAGTCCCTAAGCAAAATGAAAGCTTTAGGTATTGACCCGTACCCGGCCGCTGAATACGTAGTTTCACACAAAGCCCAAGAATTGTCCGCTCACTATAAAGAGGGCGCTACTGGCTTTGAATCTGTACGAATCGCAGGTCGCTTGATGACCAAGCGCATCATGGGTAAGGCTTCTTTTGCTGTGTTGGCAGACTCTACCGGTGAAATGCAGATTTACGTGAACCGTGATGAAGTCTGCCCTAGTGAGGACAAAACCATGTATAACGACGTCTTTAAAAAACTCCTTGATATTGGTGACTTTATTGGAGTAGAAGGACATATGTTCATTACCCAGACCGGAGAAATGAGCCTGCATGTAAAGGAGTTAGTTGTGCTTTCAAAAAGCCTACGCCCGCTTCCTGTGGTAAAAAAAGATGCCGATGGAAACGTGTACGATCAGTTAACCGACCCTGAAATTCGCTACCGCCAACGCTACGTTGACCTTGTGGTCAACCCAGGTGTAAAAGAGATATTCCGAAAAAGAAATAAAGTGATTAGCACCATGCGTCGCATTTTTGATGATGCTGGCTACATGGAAGTAGAAACGCCCATTCTACAACCCATACCTGGCGGTGCTGCTGCCCGTCCATTTGTCACGCATCATAATGCGCTAGATGTGCCTTTGTACTTGCGTATTGCCAACGAACTTTACCTCAAGCGCCTTATCGTAGGTGGTTTTGAAGGGGTGTATGAGTTTGCTAAAGACTTCCGTAATGAAGGAATGGACAAAACACACAATCCAGAATTTACAGTAATGGAAATCTACGTAGCCTATAAGGATTACCATTGGATGATGCGGTTTGTGGAGAATATGTTAGAAGAAGTTGCAAAAGCCGTAAACGGCACAACACAAGCCGTTATTGGAGACAAATCTGTAGACTTTAAAGCTCCGTATGCTCGAGTACCTATCCTTGAGGCAATTAAGGAACATACTGGGCTTGACCTCAACGGCAAGACTGAAGTTGAAGTACGCGAAGCGGCAAAATCCATCGGTCTTGATGTGGACGAAACCATGGGCAAAGGCAAGCTCATAGATGAAATTTTTGGGGAAAAGTGCGAACATCATTATGTTCAACCTACCTACATTATTGATTATCCTGTAGAGATGTCTCCGCTGTCCAAAAAGCACAGAGAAGACCCACAACTTACAGAGCGATTTGAACTCTTGGTTAACGGGAAAGAATTGGCGAACGCTTATTCAGAACTTAACGACCCTATTGATCAGCTTGAGCGTTTTGAGGACCAGCTAAAATTGTCAGAAAAAGGAGATGACGAAGCAATGTTTATTGACCAAGACTTCGTCCGTGCACTAGAATATGGGATGCCGCCAACCTCAGGTTTGGGAATCGGTATTGACCGCCTCACCATGATGTTGACCAATCAAGACAGTATACAAGAAGTATTGTTCTTCCCTCAAATGCGCCCTGAAAAGTTTGATACCGTTGCTAGTCCGGAAGAATTTCAATCTGTAGGCGTGCCCGCAGAATGGTCGCATCATATAGCCCAAGCTGGATTCCATACTATAGAGACGTTGCGCGACAACAAACCGGCAGCCTTGCACCAAAAGCTTAACGGCTATCGTAAAAAGAATAAATTAGAGATTGCCGCTTTATCACTAGAGGTAGTAGAAAGCTGGTTCATCTAAAATTTCATCGCCATGAAAAAGTTTCTTTTCGTCCTACGTACTATCGGTTTAACCGTCGTTGGGACCGTCATCGCTGTAGTAGTAACCTCTGTGCTGCACCAGTTTTTCTCATTATTCTTAGATCCACTGCCTATGGAAGACTTAGCCGCAGCAGATTGGGACGGTCGATCAGAATTAATGAGCCAGTATATGCTCGAAAACCCATCAGCGGTATATACCATGCTTATTGCACATGCATTTGGCGCTGGCTTTGCTGTTTACTGGTCCGTAAGAACCGCTCAGGTTCCATCGTGGAGAACTCATAAGGGTGTCAAACCGTATACCGGAGCAATTGTGCTTGTCGCACTTTGGGTTTGGGGGGATTTACAGAACGACCTTG
>JAYOSU010000007.1:0-23161 GCA_038139395.1 Cryomorphaceae bacterium | reverse complement strand
GGAGCAATTGTGCTTGTCGCACTTTGGGTTTGGGGGGATTTACAGAACGACCTTGTAAGTGTCCCTGTAGGAATCTTTTGGACCGTTGTAGATGTGGTAACAACACTGCTTGTTAGTTTGCTTGCCTTTCTCATTGCTGGCGGATTCCGTAAACATGAAGGGCCCGCAAGCGTTACTAGCGATGAAGATGTGTACCGCGGATAAATCGGACACCATGACGTTTTGAATACCTACCCAGAAGACTTATTTGAAAGTATTGAATTCGACCTTGTAAAAAAGGCCGTTGCCTCGCGTGCTGTTACGGAAAGAGCAAGAGAACGGGTCCATCTTCTAAAACCTTCTAGTGACTTTAAAGCCGTAACGCGTGACCTGCAGGAGGTTCACGAAGTGTTGGGGTTGTATCATAGCGATTTTCCTGTTCCTGCTCTTGCCTCAGAAGACATCAAGCCCTTTCTCGTGCGCTTAAAAATCCAGGGAGCTACACTTGAGGGAGAAGATTTTCTAATTATCAAGAACCTGATAGAAAGCTTCAACAAGGTATTTAGCTTTTTCAAGCAGCACGCTGAAAGAACACCCTCTATCCAAGATAAACTTGCACATTTAGAAAAGAACAAAGCAGTACCAGACGAAATTGACCGGGTATTAGATCGTAGGGGTATTGTAAAAACATCTGCCTCACCCGCATTGGGAAAAATCAGGACGAACCTAGCCAAAAAACGCAGTGCCGCCGATCGAATATTTTACCGAGCGGTTAAAAAGTATGCCGGATCCGGTATTCTCGCGGATACCCAAGAGAGCGTTCACGACAACAAAAGGGTGCTCGCCGTAGAAGGAGCCTTTAAAAGTCAGGTAAATGGTGTTTTTCACGGTTCGTCCTCCAAAGCCACTATATTTTATGTTGAGCCGGCCGAAACGCTTGAAATCAACAACGAAATAGCTGTTCTTGAAGATGAAGAAAAACGAGAGGTCACACGAATACTAAGGCTTCTTACAAGCTTTGTTGCTGGTTACAGAAAGGAGCTCCGGGACTATAGCACAGCCCTTTATCAAATTGATTTTGTCAATGCTAAAGCCCTTCACGCGCTGGATGAAGAAGCTTGCTTACCACAATTACTTGATAAGCCCTGTATTCATTTAATAAAAGCGATCAACCCAGTGCTTCGAAGTTTTAATAAAGTTAAAGGCAAGAGCGTTGTGCCGCTTGATTTGAAATTGGATCCTCAAAACAGGATTTTGGTGATCTCAGGTCCCAACGCCGGTGGTAAATCCATTACGCTTAAAACGGTTGGGTTAATTCAGCTTATGCTGCAAAGCGGGCTTCTTGTGACCGTTCATCCCGATAGCACACTTGGTTGGTTTAACGGCTTAATGGCAGATATTGGCGATTCGCAGAGTATAGAAAATGAACTCTCCACGTACAGCTCTAAGCTGACCAAGATGAACTATTTTCTGAACGCCGCCTACAACAAAACGCTTGTACTCATAGATGAATTTGGTTCAGGCTCCGACCCCGACTTAGGGTCTTCTATGGCACAAGTGTTTTTAATGGAGCTGAATAAAAGCAAAACCTATGGGGTAATGACGACTCATTACAACAGTATTAAAGCTCTAGCAAGCGAATTACCCCGGGTAGACAATGGATCTATGCAATTTAATTCTAGCGACCTCACTCCAGAGTATGTGCTCAATCAAGGTGTTCCCGGGTCATCCTACACCTACGAAGTGGCACAGAAGGTGGGCGTTACCCAAAACATCATTGATCAAGCGCGCGGGGTGCTGGATGAGAGCACAGTTGCCATTGACCGCCTGCTCGTAGGTATTCAAAAAGAGAAAAATGAGTTGTCTAAACAACGCGAAAAGCTTTCTGAGCGTCTAGACGAACTAGAATCTTTAAAAGAAAAACAAAGCCGTAAAATTGCCTTGCTCGAAGATAAAGTGCGTCGCCAAAGCGCAATGAATGAACAACAAAACGCCATGATTACCTGGGGGAAGAAGTTCCAAACATTGGTCAATGAATACTCGGAACAACAATCAAAGAAGGGCAAAGAACAAGTAGTTGGCCGATTCAAGGTGTACGCGGGAGAGCGGGCCTCACAGAACCAAGAGGAAAAAAATCAAAAGAAATCAAAATACCAGAAGCAAAAAGAGCGTAAAATCAAAAAGCTCATTTCAACCCCTGCTCAAGTAGGCGACCGTGTTAAGCTCATTGGATCACGTCAACCAGGTGAAATCGTTGAAATCAAAAAAAATCAATATCTGTTGTCAATTGGAGCGCTAAGCACCTGGGTAACTCGAGACAAGTTCATACCTGCTGAAAGTCTTCACGGAGACAAAGGAACAATTAAAGGTAAAGCTCGTGGCGGGGTACAGATAGTTGATCCTAATAACGACCCCAACGAAAACTCGACGAAAACCAAATCCGAAGAAATTGCCGAAAAGAAAAAAGCTAAAAAATCAGCTAAAACCGTTGAAAAAGAGACAAAAACAGGCAAAAAAGAGCCGAAACAGGCAAAAAATAAGCGAAAACGCAAATCTGTAGCCAAGGCGATAACAACAAAAGAAAAACTAAAAGAAGCCTCTAAAGGGACCCCTCTAAAGCAAGCGCAACCAAAGAAATCCACAGGGAAAAAGAAAGAGGAATTGACCCCAGAACAAAAGGCACAGATCGCTACGCCAATTAATAAAGTGAGCCCAGCCAAAGCGACCGAAGAAGAACCAAGAAAAACAACAGATGCTGATCTAGAGAAGCTCAAAGCATTCTTCGGAAAAAAATAAGAATCCCTATTCTTTAAAAATTCGCGCGAAATGTGCGCCACAACGCACCATATAAACACCTGTAGGCAAGTCGCTGAGGTCAAGATTATCCTGAGCTGTCTCAGACAATAAAACTTGCCCCGCAAGATTAATCACCTCTACGTTTTCTCCCCTCCATAGCAACGGTACATTCAAGATACCGGCGGTCGGGTTAGGGTATAAAAGCACTTGCGTTAACTGTTCAACACCAAACCCCTGAACACTGAAACATCTTGACCATACAGAACAGCCATTCGCAGTAATAATGACTGCATAATTTCCATTTGAAGTAGGTGTAAAAGATTGCTGTGTTGCGCCAACAACAAAGGAAGAATCGTCGCAATTTACCCATTGATAGCTTGCCCCTTGAGCATAAGAAACAAATTGTTGAGGATCAGACAATGTCGTGCCAAGAGTCGTATCCACAGTGCGAACCAAAAGATCATATGAAATCACACTATCACAGCCATTCATATCCGTAAACGTGTGTGTATACACCGCAGTACTGTCCCAATACATCGTGCTGTCTGGAGACCACATTCCGTTACAGACGGTCATTGCAATAGAATCGTAATAATTAGGATTCATATCTCTTCCTGTCGTCCAATTCGAAGAAGAACCACTCAAGCTAAAGTTGTTCAATGTTCCATTATTCGTTCCCGCCTGGTCGGTTAACGTTGTGTTGGAGGAGTTACCTCCGTTAGCATTGCCCTGATTGAAGGTGTAGTATGCCTTTAGGTTTGTTGGGTTGCCACATATCTCTTTATTGTAGTGTGCATAGATATCTGCATCAGTAAGGGCAACGTCCCAAACGCGTACCTCATCAATATCTCCATCAAAAGGATTTACACCATCTATTCGTCTGCCAATAACCACTGCGCCCGCACCTGTATTTACGGCAGTGGAGAGGTTACCTGAGGCTTCTTGGACTCCGTCAATATATATTCTATGTTTCTTGTTTGTGGACGAAGGATCATACACTGCTGCGATGTGGTGCCAAACCGAATCGTTAATAGCCGATGTTCCACTAAGCCCGCTACCACCAACTTCAATGCGAACAGAATTAGCCCACAATAGATTCAAAGTATATCTAGCTCCCGTGGAAAAACTTCCCATGTCGACCACTACTTTTTGCTTGCCACCACTCGCCCCCGGAACACAATTGGCATTGGTACGCACCCACGCTTCTACTGTACGTGGATTATTACCGGCAATGTTGCCGCCCGATGTGCTGATATAATCATCGATGCCGTCGAAGTGAATGGCGTTGTGAGGTTGTTGCGCGAACAATCCGAGCGGTAATAAAATTGTCAGGAGAATGCGTTTCATCACTCCTTAAGCTTATTGATCTCCTCTTCGCGCTTCTTGAGCTGATTTTGAGCGTCGATAAGGTCTGCTTTAATTACCTCAACGTCTGCTTTGGCATCAGATAAGGACTTTTTGGTTTTTTTAAGATCAGATGTAAGCCCATTCTTCTGCTCCGTTAAAGAACCTACCTCGGTTTTTAAGTTTCTAATGTTTATAAAGTTGTTCACCACATACACCAGGAAGGCGGCAGAAATCACCCAGTTCGTCAACCTATACGAATTAGACTCCGTCAAGAAAATGAAGTAGGCTGAAGCGAGTATTGCGAGCATCCCAATTATGATTGCAATAATTTCAACGGGATTGGATTTCTTAGCGGCGGTCATTTGAAATGTGTTTTGTTTCAATTAAAATACCATTATTCTTCGTAATAAGGCTCAAAATCAATCTGTTTCCTTTCTAAATCTACATTTTTTACCTTTATCGTAAGTGGGTCACCCAGCTGGTATATCTTGCCTGTGCTCTCTCCTTCAATGCAGTAATTCTTGCTGTCAAAAGTGTAATAGTCGTCCCTAAAATCTCTAATGCGAATCATTCCCTCACAATAATTTTCACTTAACTCCACGTAGACTCCCCATTCCGTAACTCCAGAGATTACCCCCATAAAGGTCTGTCCCACATGCTGCTTTAAGAAAACGGCCTGCATATACTTAATGGAAGCTCGCTCTGCGTCACTAGCCGCTTTTTCACGCTCCGAACTGTGATCACATAATTCTTCGTAAGTACTGTAATGAGGTGATTTTCCGCCGTCTAAATAATGTTGAAGAAGGCGGTGAACCATGACATCTGGGTAACGACGAATTGGCGAGGTAAAATGCGTATAGTAATCAAAAGCAAGGCCGTAATGCCCAATATTTTGTGTAGTGTATTTTGCCTTGCTCATGGTGCGAATAGTAAGGGTCTCTATCATGTTTGCTTCTGGAGTGTTTTTCACCTTTAGAAGCATCTTATTTAGACTATTTGTAACTGCTTTCTTTGAACCTAATCTCACCTCATGACCGAATTGCCTTACGAATGTGCTCAAATCCTGTAGTTTGGTTGGATCAGGATCGTCGTGTATGCGGTATACAAACGTGTTCGTTGATGGTTCGCCGTTCTTGGCACGGCCAATAAACGCTGCCACGCTTCGGTTCGCTAGAAGCATAAATTCTTCTATGAGTTTATTTGCGTCTTTGCCTACTTTGAAATACACCCCTAAAGGTTTGTTTTCTTCATCTAATTGAAATTTCACCTCCTTTTTATCAAAGCTCAACGCGCCAGAACTCATCCGTTGCTCTCGAAGAATTTTAGCCAGTTTATCTAAAAGATTAATCTCGTTGAAAAAGTCAGCTTTCTTTCCTTCGGGGTGAACCCCTTCAATAATCTGCTGTGCCTCTTCATAGGCAAACCTTCGGTCCGAATGAATCGCCGTTCTGCCGAACCAGTGGTTCAAAACATTGGCTTCTTCATCCATCTCAAACACGGCTGAAAACGTGTATTTATCTTCATTTGGGCGAAGCGAACAGGCCCCGTTAGAAAGTACCTCAGGAAGCATGGGCACCACACGGTCTACTAAGTAAACACTTGTGGCTCTCTCAATAGCCTCGTCATCTAATATGGAGCCAGGGGTTACATAATGGCTTACATCTGCTATGTGCACGCCTACCTCCCAGTTGCCGTTTTCTAACTGCTGCAGACTCAACGCGTCGTCAAAGTCTTTTGCATCTGCTGGATCAATTGTGAAGGTTGGAACCTGCCTAAAATCTCTTCTGTTTTTTGAGATTTCTTCCTCATGAATAGACGTGTCCAATGTATTGGCCTCTTGTTCTACTTCTTCCGGAAATTCATAGGGCAAACCAAATTCTGCAAGCACTGCATGAATCTCCGTATTATGTTCTCCTGCATTTCCTAAAACTTTAATAATCTCTCCAAAAGGCGAGCTTGCCTTTTTAGGCCAATCCACTATTCTAGCGATTGCCTTTTGTCCGTGCTCTGCTCCATTCAGCTTGTCCTTGGGAATAAAGATGTCTACCTGCATTTTTCTGGAGGACGGAACCAAAAAACCAAAATGGCCGCCCATTTCAATCGTCCCTACAAAGTCTATGGCCTTACGCTCAATGATTTCAACAATTTCGCCCTCTAGTTTTTTTCCTCCTCTTCTGGCAAAAAGGCTGACGCTAACCCTGTCTCCATCTAAAGCCTTGTTTAGATTTCCAGAGCGAATTAATATATCTCTTTCCGTATCCGGGCTCACCACATAGGCGTTTCCATTACTGGCCATGTCTACAACCCCTTCGGTAAATACTGCGTTATATTTTAACTTGTATTTACCGCGATCTACGTTTATTATTTTTCCCGAACGCTCCAAGTCGCTGAGTGCCATTTCAATCTTTGCCTTGACCATTGCTGGCTTATACCCGAGCTGCGCAGCGAGTTGCTTGTAGTTGAACTTTCTAGTAGGAAACTTTCGGAACACCTGTTCCAAGCTTTGAGCATAGGCCTTAACGTCTACGCTTTGAGAGCGTTTTTTTGCCCTCCGATTGTGTTTTCTTGCCATAATAATTACTCATAAAGATAGGTTCTTTATATCTGCAGTGCCTTGGACAATATTTTATTGTTGCTAACTTAACTTTTAAGATTTTTTCCACCTCAGGCAACCCTTTGGTACAAATCTTACGTCTTATAAATAGAAACCTACCTAACCATGGAGCAATTGCTCGAGGCTTGCAGAAAGGGCGAACGTAAAGCTCAAAAAGAACTGTACCAGCGTATGTCGCCTGTGTTAATGGGAATCTGTAAACGTTATTTGAAGAGAAAAGAAGACGCCGAAGAAGCTCTCGGGAACGCGTTCCTTAAGATTTACTCATCGCTCTCTAAATACAACGGAAGTGGGAGTTTTGAAGGGTGGATGAAAAAGGTTACGGTCAGGACGTGCCTAGACTTCTTGAGGGCCAAGAGCAGTCCTTTTGACTTAGACTGGGAACACGAAATTTCTGAAGAGCCAGTAGGCTTAGATGACGCAGAATATCTTCTGTTTTTGGTCGGTCAACTTCCGGTTGGATACAGAACAGTGTTTAACCTTTATGCAATAGAAGGGTATAAGCACCACGAGATTTCCGAATTGCTGAATATCAGCGAAGGAACTAGTAAAAGCCAGTTAAGCAAGGCGCGAAGGATTCTGAAAGAACATATACTAAAAGAACGAACAATTAAGAAATGAATAAGCTAGACAACAGGTTTAAAGACGGGTTAGAGGGCTTCACCTCGCTTCCTTCTCCTGCGGTATGGGAAGCAGTTGAAGCTGGCCTTAACGGCTCTAGCAGAGGAAAAAAGCAAACGGTTTTCCCGCATTGGCAATGGATTAGCGGCGCTGTGGCTTCCATTGCGCTGATCTTGTTCTTTCTTCCAACAAAGCAACCAGCCGTTTACTTTCCTCGTACAGCTACGACTCCTAATGAAACACTTTCTGCTCCGACCCCTCGCCTAATAGATTTCTCTGAGTTTGCTGTTGAGCAGGTTCTCTCTAAAAGCATCAAAGAACCTGTTTCTAAATATCCGTTGACAAGCCCTTTCCTGTTTCCTTGGGAAAAGAATTTAGAAGCAGATGAAGTAGAAATCGCCATAAACGACGAGTTACTTCCTTTGGTTCGTATACAATCCGAATGGATTCAAGAGCCTGTTAAGGTTCACGTAGTGTTTACCAACAAATCCTCACAAGAACGTCTGGCTGCAATTCCGCCTGTTCAAGAAAAAAGTCTTTTGAGTAAAACGGCAGGAGCAACAGCCCGTATGATGGGAACAAACATTGCCAAATTAGTTGGCAACGGAACAGTCAATTGGGAAACCGCAAAGATTAAATACAACAAACTAGCACTAAGCAACAAATCAAAAACCCCTAAAATCAACAACAAATGAAAAAAACAACAATCACCACTTTACTTGCTCTAGGCTACCTAGCACTTGGGCTGAGCGTAAACGCAAGCACCACCAATTTAAAAGAACTACATTTTCCGAATGACACCAATGAAATTTCGATCGAAATAGACGGGGTGGAAGCTGGCGCAGGGCTCTTAGAGGCAATAACAAAAATTGTGACTATTAGCACCACAGAAGCAGCAAAGTTGGCTGAGCAAATTGCAGAGATAGAAGCTCTGGTGGAAGCAGGGACTTTAACAGAAGAGGAAGGTGACGCAAGAGTAAAAGAATTAACCGAGAGCTTTGAACAGCGCATGGAAAGTTTTGGAGAAAGCATGGAAGCCTGGGGAGAAGAATTTGGTGAAAAAATGGAAACCTGGGGAGAAGAGTTTGGTAAAAAATGGGAGGACAGAGCTGAAGAGATAGAGAAAAGCATCGAAAGCGGTGTTACCGCCGATATAGAAATCCTAGAACTTGATGAGGAGGAGTCCGACTCTCTATCTATTCCCTTGCCGAAGAAAAAGTCAAATAAAACTCAATTTAACAACTTCGGGTTTCATCTTGGCGCAAACTCTTTCCGAACCATGAACGGGAACTCAACCTCAACGGAAGGCCTCCTTAATCATTATGAAAGCCTCACTTTTCGCAGTATATTCAATGTAAAGAATAAGATTGGCGGAGCGGGCAGCCCTCTTTTAATAAGCTTTGGATATGAGCTAGAAGGTCTCGCTTTTAGTTTTAAAAACGACAACACCATCGTTAAAGTGGATCAGCCCAGCGGAGAAGCTACAACCGCAATAGTGCCCGTTACAGGAGTCACAGACATTAGAAGAAACTCTTTTTCTCAAGCGTTTTTCACTATTCCTGTGATGATAGAGCTAGATTTTAGTCCACGCGGAAAAGTAGACAAGCGTTTGAGCCTAGGTGTTGGCGGTTATGCGGGAGTGCGTATAGGCTCAGAGAACATTTTGCTCGGTTCCGATTCCGAAGGCGATCGAATCCGAATTAGCACCAATAATAATTATAACACGCACCTTTTTAGGTATGGATTGCAAGGGCAAGTCGGAATTAAATCGTGGAAAGTTACCGGTAGAATAGATGCCAGAACGTTCTTCCAAGAAAACGCGTTTAATGAAGATGTGTATGTAGGTTCTGTTACTCTAGGGTACGCGTTTTAGAACTTCCTCCCCAAGAGCTATGCTCTTGGGGTTTTCAATTTTTAATCAGGCCAAGTACCGGAGCCTATTCGCTTATTCAAGCCTCTGGTGGTATACAGCCCTTTTCTCATGCGCTTGATTTTTCCTTTTCGCATGAGCTGCACAGCCACCATACCATCGTCACACCCTGCGAGATTTTTGAGATCTAACGGATAATACACGCCCGTGTTTTTCATGAAACACATTGCACATGCCCCAACAGCTTTTGCCTGAGCGGTTTTATTCGTTAGTAAGCGGTGCGACAAAGATTTAATCTTTAGCTTGATTGCTTCTGAGAACGTTGGGTTCGCCGGATCTAAACATCCTATCGAAGTAGCCCAAACAAGAGATACATCAGCGTCTGCATAGAGCTCTAGAACCATATTATTTATATAATCAGGTGGATATATAGTGTCCGCATCCATAGTTAATATGACTTCACCTCTAGCTAAGTCTAATCCATGTTGGCGCGCATAATTCACCCCTTGTCGCGTCTCTGTTTCAACGCGTGCACCAAGTTTTTCAAGGTGTTCGCGACTGCCGTCGTTGCTATTGTTGTCTACAAAAATCAACTCGTAAGAAAAGAGCGTGTAGAATTGCATGCAACACTGTAGGAATTGATCAAGGTGAGGCTTCATATTGTAAACAGGTACAATTATGGAGACCATAGGTTTCTCTGGTCTGTTTACTGCAGCAAAATATTTGGTTAAATTATCAGTGCTCATACATTTTGTGCTCCTCGGTTAATAGTGAAATTAGCAAAAAGAAAATTGACCTCGAGTATTTGCATGGGTTTGTCTTAAGCCAATTATATAAGTGAAGTCTTTAAAATAAAGTGCTATTCTATTCCTGTTTTTCGCCCGTGACTCTGTCACGAATGCTTTGAGCAAGCGATAGTGCTGTATATAGGTTAACCACCCCTCCAGACTCGGAAAGCGTAGAAAAGTGTTTCTTTTTCTTCTTTCCTGGAACAGTTACTTTCTCATCATACTTCACGCTGGAAAGAACAATAATCTGCTTTACTTGAGCCGCGTTAAATTCAGGATACATTCCTCTTATTAATGTTGCCATACCTGCAACCACCGGTGATGCCATGGAGGTTCCGCTATTGCTTTTATATCGGCTTTCTGGAACGGTAGAATAAATTTGATAGCCTGGAGCAAAAACATCTACTTGATAACCGTAATTTGAAAATGGCGCCGCCAAGTTTTCATAGTCGCCGTAGCGCGATGCGCCTACCTCTATCCAATGGTCGTACCTATTGTTTGTGGCCTCATTCCAACCGTTAGGATAATTCTTGTACTTATCAACACTGTGAGCGTCATTGCCTGCCGCGTGGATCAATAAAACATCATGGTCTGCTGCATATTGGATTGCATTTTCCACCTCATCGTTCATGTAGCTTACATCCTTGCCAAAACTCATATTGACCACCTTTGCGCCATTATCCACAGCATAACGAATTGCGTTTGCAATATCTTTATCTCTTTCGTCGCCATTGGGCACGGCTCTAAGTGTCATGATTCTCGCATTAACAGCAATACCATCCATTCCAATACCGTTATTACGCTTCGCACCAATAATGCCTGCAACATGAGTTCCGTGTGAGGCTCTAGGCCCATAGACCCTGTTATCACCGTAATATGGATTGTCGTTTGTTTCTGGGTCGTCACCAACCATCCAACGCGGATCATAATCCGGGTTAAAGTTGTACTCTAATTGCTCTTTAAGACGGGTATATTGGCCTGTGATTTCTTGCTCGATTTCCCATTGTTCCATACCATTACCAAGCATGTTAATGACCGCTGTTGAAACAATATTGGGGTAAAAACCATTGTCTTCTAACGCTTTAAATGCCTCCACACACTCCACGGTAAGCATGCTGTCACAATGCGATTCTATCGCCCGATACTCGTCGTTAAATTTTTGAACAACATCAATAGACTTCGCTATAGATTTTTGTTTCTTTTTGAGCTTCTTTTGATACTTTTTTAATTGTTTTTTCTCTATTGCGCTTAGGTCAGTTTTTTCAAGAAGCCTGTTCATGTCACGGACAAACTCAAGGGTTTCTGCCTTTATTTCTCCGCCCGGGCCACTTAGAAAGCTCCATCCATTAACGTCGTCTATATATCCATTTCCGTCGTTATCAATGCTGTCGTTTGGAATTTCTCCCGAATTAACCCAAAGTACATCCTTCAAGTCTTCATGTGTGATGTCTGTTCCGCCATCAATTACAGCAACAGTTACCGGTTGAATAACTTTATAAGGAACCAACTCCTTGTAAGCGCGCTCTGAGCTAATACCATTGATACGATCCGCATCAGGGCATTTATGGTACCAAGTCTCTTTTATTGTCAACGAATCCTGTGCTTGAAGAAATGAAAGGGGAAGCAACGCTGAAAGCAGCGCAGCATTAAGATGTAGTCTCATTTACTTTGATGGTTTTGTTTGACGAAGATTAAAAAAACAATTGAGGAATACGATAGGTTAACGCGTTTATACCTTTAAGTAATAAATGATACAAGCGACTCCTTGTGTTTGGTGAATTGTAGCGCAAAAAAAGCCCCGCACAACGTGCAGGGCTTTTCTGAGTTACCCGACTAGGACTCGAACCTAGAATGACGGTACCAAAAACCGTAGTGTTGCCATTACACCATCGGGCAATTCTCCCTTAAGGGACGGCAAATATAGTCGAAAAGGGAAAATGCAAAAAGACAGACAGGAAAATTTTGCTGTTTAACATTCATTTCAAGGTTGAAGGGCGTGGTTTTTCTTATTTTCGAGCCTGATTACCTAATACGGTGCAATACGTTGCCCGATAACAAGCAGAATACGTGAATTACAACAAGCTTAATACAATCGCTGGATGGGTGGTATTCGCAATTGCGACAATTACCTATTTCATGACTATCGAACCCACAACTAGTTTTTGGGACTGTGGTGAATATATTGCTACATCTGTGAAGCTCCAAGTAGGACACCCTCCTGGAGCGCCGTTCTTTCAGTTAATGGGAAATTTATTTGGTCAGTTTGCTGGTTCACCAGAAAAACAAGCACTTATGGTTAATGCGCTCAGCGCACTATCTAGCTCCTTTAGTATTCTGTTTCTTTTCTGGACAATCACAGCACTTTCTGCAAAGCTTTTGGGCGGAAGAGAGAAGTTAGACAACGCAGGAATAGTTGCTGTATTAGGCTCAGGGGCCGTTGGTGCTCTGGCATACACTTTTTCCGATAGCTTCTGGTTCTCTGCTGTAGAGGGAGAAGTTTATGCAATGAGTTCGTTCTTCACCGCGGTGGCTTTTTGGGCTGTGCTTAAGTGGGAACAGGCTGTGGACACAGACCCAAATGCAAACAAGTGGCTGCTATTAATAGCGTATCTAGTAGGGCTTTCTGTAGGGGTTCACATATTAGTATTCCTGACCATTCCGGCAATTGGAATGATCTACTACTTTAAAAAATACCCGAACCCTACACGTAATGGTTTTATTCTGGCAAACGGTGTCAGCATTGCTATTTTGGGTCTTGTATTCGCGTTTATCATCCCCATTGTTTTGCGCCTATTCAGCACGCTAGAAATAACCTTTGTGAACAGCTTTGGTCTTCCGTTCCACTCTGGAACAATAGCTGCCTCGCTCATTTTGATTGCTGTGGTTTTGTTTGGAATTCTTTGGACGAATAGAAACGAGAAGCCACTTGCTCAACAAGCGGTATTAGCGGTAATGCTCATTGTAATGGGTTATTCAACCTTCATCATTCTTGCCATTCGCTCTAATGCAAACACGCCTATAGACGAAAACAACCCGGAAGACGCAATGTCCCTATTAGCATATTATAATCGAGAGCAATACGGTGATTGGCCCATTCTTTACGGAAAAAGCTTTAACGCGCCTTACGACAGCAAGGAGCCTTTTGGTGACGGAAAACCTGTTTATCAAAAAGGGTTTGCGGTAATGAAGGGTCCAAAACAAATTACTGCCTTTAAGCTTCGTAAAGAAGCCGAAGATTATTTAGCCAACAATGGAGACAACCTAAAAATAGAAGCGCGCTATTTACTTACGGACGACAAAAAAGCGAGCACGCCAAATTATGATTCAAAGTACAAGACCTTCTTTCCAAGGATTTGGAACGACGATCCACAATACAAGCAGAATTATATCAACCTAATGGATATAAAAGATCCAAAAGCTCCGATTACTTTTGCTCAACATGTAAGTTTCTTTTTTAAGTATCAAGTTGGAACCATGTATTTCCGCTATTTCATGTGGAATTTTTCAGGGCGACAGAACGACTCTCAACATAGAGGAGAGCTCACCAAAGGGAACTGGATAACAGGAATACCTTTTATTGATTCACTGAGGTTAGGAAGCCAAGATAACCTGCCCGACTCCTGGAAAAGCAACCCTTCTAGAAACACCTACTTTATGTTGCCGTTCCTGCTTGGAATCTTTGGCCTATACTACCAATACAAAAAGAACAATAAAGATGCATGGGCAGTGACGTTATTCTTCTTGTTGACTGGACTAGCAATTGTGGTTTATACCAACCACAAACCTTATGAGCCAAGGGAACGAGACTACGCGTTTGTTGGCTCCTTCTACGCCTACGCCATCTGGATTGGAATTGGTGCGTTGGGGCTTTGGGACACATTGCGTACAAAAATGAGCCCTATGGTAGCCTCTTACCTTGTGATTGGAGTTACCATGATAGCGGTTCCTGTCCGTATGGCGGCCGAAAATTGGGACGACCATGACCGAAGCAACAGATATACAGCAAGAGATATCGCAAAAGCATATTTAGACAGCTGTGAACCCAATGCAATTCTTTTCACTAATGGCGATAATGACACCTTCCCGTTGTGGTATGTTCAGGAAGTTGAAGGCTACCGAACAGATGTTAGGGTTGTAAACTTAAGCCTCTTAAACACGGATTGGTACATTGACCAACAGCGTCGTGCTGCTTATGAAGGACAGGCTGTTCCTTTTAGTTTTGAATGGAATCAATACGTCCAGGGAACCCGAGATGTGCTGTACTACCGTGAAATGGGCGTTAAAGGCAGGTGGGACGTCAAGGACTTTGTGAAGTTTACTAAAAGAGACGACAGCCAGGTTAAATTCAAAGCTGCCAGCAACAAAGAGCTTCCTCTTTATCCACAGAAAAAATTGAGAATCAATATTGACAAAGACGCGGTCTTTGCAAACAATGTGGTGGATATTAATGACAGCGCGCAAGTTGTAGATTACATTGATTGGAACTGGAAGTCTAATGTGATTACCAAAAGGGATTTAATGGTAATCGACCTCATTGCAAATAACGACTGGACGCGACCTATTTACTTTTCCATTACTGTTGGAAACAGCCCTAAGGCCTATTTCTGGTTAAATGATTACTTCCGATTAGAAGGGATGGCATACCGGTTTGTGCCGGTTTATTCACCAAACAATTCGCAAGGAATAGATTACGGTAAAGTAGACACTGATATTATGTACGACAACGTCATGAATGACTTTGCCTACGGAAACATGGAACTTCCTAATGTATATCTTGATGAAACCAACCGTAGATTAAGCTATAACCTGCGAACCATACTTGGCCGACTCGCCAATGAATTAGTCAAGGAGGGCAAAAGCGAAAAAGCGATAGAAGTACTTGACTTTGCCATGGAAAAGATGCCGGCAGAAAAATTCGGATATAACTACTTCTTGTTTGGTATTATAGACTCGTACTACCGCGCCGGTGCCACAGAAAAAGCTAGAGCGCTAACAGATGAGTTTGTGAAATTCTTAGAGGACGAATTGGATTATTACCAAGGCCTCAGCAGAACGGATAGAAAACGAATGCGCAACGACTGGAGCACAGATCTTCAATTCTATCAAATGCTCATCCGCACCAGCCAGGCAGACCAGCAATATCGTCAAAGCCTAACACAAGGCTATAATGCAATCGCTTCGAAATTTCAATAATTAAAAATCGATATCTATTTAACAATCCCCGCTTTCGCGGGGATTGTTTGTTTAAACCCTTGTGTTTTATCCGAAGTCAAGCTGCATTCGCTTGATACGCTCTACTAATGTCTCGTTTCCCATGGTTTCCCGAAGCCTGTCTACTAAAATTGGAAACGCCAAAGGGGTTGGTTTCTCTATTTTTTGCAATACAATCTCTTGAATCGCTATACGCTCTAAAGCAGAGCGCATGCGGGCCTCTTCAAGCTGAAACTCGTGAACCTCTTCATATGCTTGTTTAAGCAACAGGTTGTTTGGATCGTATTCACGAAACACCTCATAAATTAACTTGGTGCTATTGGTTAAATGTTTTGTGGTCATGTTCTTTCCTGGGTACCCCGTAAAAACTAAGCCTGAAATTTGTGCAATGTCTCTAAACCGCCTTTGCATCATTTCGCTTTCGTTTAAGCTGCTGACTAAATCCTCATTTAACTGTTCCGTAGAAAACACGTCGCTGTCCAAGGCTTCCTCTATAGGAATAGACTGGTCGCTGTACAGCTCAAAACCATAATCATTCATGGCAATGCTGAATGTTTGCTTTTTAAAGTGTCCAAGGCGGAAAGAAAGCAATGAAGCAAGTCCCTCGTGAACCAAGCGGCCCTCAAAAGGATACACAAAGAGATGGTGCCCTTCGTGGTCTTCCAAGTATTCCAAAAGGAATTGTTGTTGCGTTGGCACAATGCTGCGTTCTGTTTGCAGGGAAATAATGGGTTGTACAACCGCAAGCTCCGGATCCTCAAACGTATCGCACAATGCCGACTCCTCTATCTTCTCCCTAAGAAAGTAACCCAATTCTGCGCTCAAGGGCATTCGGCCACCCATATATGAAGGCACCTGTCCTTTCTTCTGCTTAGAAAGCTTTACAGTGGCCTCTGTTCCCTTTAGTCTAACCAGTTCTAACGACCTTCCTGCAAACCAGAACGCGTCTCCCGGGATTAATTTAGAGATAAAGTATTCTTCTACTTGGCCAAGGTATTTTCCCTTTTGCAACTTTACCTTAATCATTGTTGAACTAACAATGGTTCCAATGTTAAACTTGTGCCTTGTGCTTACCTTTCTAGACAACACCTTATAGCGCCCTTCTTCCTCAACCACTTTGTGAAAATCTTCATAGCCTTCAAGGCTTTCTCCACCTCGTACAATAAAGTCCAAGCACCAGTCCCATTCTTCATCGCTTAAACTCGAAAAACTAGTTGTAGCTCTTACTTCTTGAAGCAACTCTGTTGCCCTAAAACCATCACTAACCGCAAGAGTTACCAAGTATTGAATAAGCACATCAAAGCTTCTTAAGTACGGTATTCTATCTTCATTAGCTTCAGTATCTATGGCCTTGCGCAACGCCGCACACTCTAACAACTCCAAAGCGTGCGTAGGCACAAAATAAATTTTTGATACTTCGCCCGGCCTGTGCCCAGAACGACCTGCACGCTGAACAAACCGGCTCACTCCCTTTGGGGAACCTATCTGGACAACGCAGTCCACCGGACGAAAATCCACCCCCAAATCCAAAGAAGAAGTGCAGACCACCGCCTTGAGCCTACCATCATACAACGCTTCCTCTACCCATGCTCTCAGCTCTTTGGAAATAGCACTATGATGCATGGCAATGATGCCGGCCAAACTTGGGTCCGTCTCCAAAATTTGCTGAAACCAAATCTCTGCCTGAGCCCTGGTGTTTGTGAAAATAAGTGTGCTTTTATTCTCATGTATTAAAGGCACCACATTGTCTAACAGCCGAATCCCTAAATGACCTGCCCAAGGCAACGTTTCAACTTCGTTTGGTAATACAGGCTCCACCATGAGTTTTTTCTGCACATTCGCCTTTATTATTACGGAAGAATCAATCTGATTAGGGCCCATCAGTACCTCAACGCTTTCCTCCATGTTTCCAATCGTCGCGGAAATACCCCAAGTCATCATTTCCGGGCTAAGACTTCTGAATTTTGATAAAAACAATTCGCATTGAACTGCCCGCTTGCTTCCCATGAGTTCATGCCATTCGTCTACTACTACAGCCCTAAGATTCTTAAATAGTTTATCAAAACCCTTGTTGCTAAGCATTACATGAATGCTCTCGGGAGTAGTAATCAAAATCTGCGGCAGCTTCTTCTTCTGAGCAAGCTTGGTTTTCTGTGTGCTATCGCCTGTTCGCACACCTACCTCCCAGTTTGAAGAAAGGGCAAAAAGCGCTCTTTCTGCACTTTGATTAATTTCTTTTGCCAGCGCACGAATTGGTGTAATCCAAATGAGTTGAACGCCTTCACAGGACGCAGCGTCTGTTTTTGAACGCTCGATTCCCTCTGCTATGGCCGGCAGCAAAAGCGAGTATGTTTTACCGCTTCCCGTAGGCGCGTTAACTATGCCGCTACTGCCGTTTAGATAAGAGCTCCATGCTTGGATTTGAAAAGGGAATGCCTTCCAGCCTTGGCTAGAAAACCAAGCGCGGCAATGGACAAGCGCATCAGCGGAAGACATTTAATCCGCAGTTAATTTCTCTATCAACCAACAAAATTCATCCAAAAACTTGGGGTAATTTGAATTAAAATGTTTCTCCACGGGCTCACCCTTTTCGTTAAAAAGGCTGGATACGTTGCTCACTTTTAAATTGTTAGGAAGCAGGATGCCGCCCACGTACAATGCCCAAGAATGAAAAGCGTGCCAGGCATTCAGGCCGCCAAAAGGACCAGCGCTTACTGTGGTGGCAGCCATAGGTTTTAAATTATATTCTGCACGAAAGTAATCCAACGCGTTCTTCATGGCGCCGGGCATTCCGCCGTTATACTCAGGAAAAACAAACAAAATGCCGTCTGCGGACAACAATGCTTTTTGTAGTTGATGAGCTTGATCCAGCTCACCGTGGTCGTCAAAATTGGGAAAATTTAGGTCTTTCAAGTTTACCAAGGTGGTTTTCACACCTTGCCTACTCATAAGGCTTTCGCTAAGAAACTGTGCTACCTTAAATGAATTTGATTCTGAACGTGGGCTTCCCTGAATTACAGCAATGTTCATAGTGATTGGCTTTAAGACAAAACAATTGCTAGAAGAAAAAGGTTTTAAACTTTCTTCCCGAATTTGGGCACTCGAAAATAATCAGAGTTTGCGTCTGGGGCATTTTTTAATGCCTCTTCCTTCTCAATCATTCCCTTGGTTTGATCTTCGCGCATCACGTTCACGCTATCACTCATTTGCGTCAACGGCTCAATTCCAGAAAGATCTAAAGCATCTATTTGTGCTACAAAATCTAATATTTTCCCCATATCGCCCTGCATTTCTTTCAGCTCTTCCTCGCTGAATTCAAGACGACTTAAGTGCGCTAAATGTTTGATTTGTTCAAGACTAATGCTCATTGTCATTGCTTATTCGTTCAAAGGTAGGGCAACTTTCCCTTCATGACCCCAGTTTTTTAAATCTTTAGCCAAAGCCAAATAACAGCGGTCACTCAAATCTTGAACAGGGTTTTCAGCTTTGGGATTAGGCCAAAATTCGCCAATAACAGCGGTGTCTACCGGTCCTAATGATGAGGGTTCTCCCCAATCGCCTAATCGGAACTTACTTTGGTAAATGCTCATGAGCACAATGGGAACATGGTTGTCAACGGCAAGCTTAAAGGCTCCGGCCTTAAATGGACCCACTAGATGTTTTTGTGACGGAATTCCTCCTTCTGGATAAATGCAAACACTATAGCCGTCTTTAATGCGTTTGTCTGCGTCTAAAAGAGCTTGTTTCCTGCCGCGAAAAGAACTTCTGTCCACAGCAATAGAAGTTTGCTTAAAGAAGTAGCCAAAAAGAGGGAGCTTGAGAAGCTCTGCTTTTCCCATGAAGACTACCGGCGAAGGAGATGCTAAAAACGTTAGGGGAATATCTATGTCGGACGAATGGTTGGCTGCTAAAACGAATGGGCCTTTGTGCTGTAATGAATACTTTTTTGGACGGGGAAGAATACCCATTAACAGAAGATAAATCCAAGACCACACCTTGCCTATCTCAAAGAATATGGAATACTTTGCTCCTGGACGAGCAAAAATCAACAACGCCGGCAACGTAATCAAAATAGAAATCAGCGCACAGAAGTAATACCATGTATGGTGTATATAGCTTCCTATCTTTCTCACAGTATTAAAAACCAAGTTTGTTGCGCACTCTGTTTAATGTAGCCTGAGCAATAGGACGCGCTTTTTCTGCGCCCATTTTCAAGGCGGAGAAAACTTCTTCAGGGTTTTCTATATAATGATCAAACTTCTCCCTAGCCGAACCAAAATTTTCTAATATCAATTCAAGAAGCGCAGTCTTTGCGTGCCCATATCCAAAGTTGCCACCTCTGTATTGTTCTGCAAGTTGCTTCGCCTGGTCTTCTGTAGCCAAGAGCTTATACAATGCAAACACATTGCACGTGTTTGGGTCTTTTGGGTCTTCAAGAGGCGTGGAATCTGTTTGAATACCCATGATCTGTTTCTTCAATTGTTTTTTCGGTAAAAACACGTCTACCACATTGCCATAGCTCTTGCTCATTTTTCGTCCGTCTGTTCCGGGAATCGTCATAACTGATTCTGAAATTTTAGATTCGGGAAGAACAAAAGTATCGCCGTATTGGTGGTTAAAACTAGACGCTAAATCGCGGGTTATTTCCAAATGCTGTTTCTGATCTTTTCCAACGGGGACAATGTCAGCGTCATACAACAAGATGTCGGACGCCATTAATACAGGATAGTCAAAGAGACCGGCATTCACATCGCTAAGATTGTTGCTCTTGTCTTTGAAACTGTGTGCATTAGCAAGCATCGGGTATGGTGTAAAACAGTTTAAATACCACGTAAGCTCTGTACACTCTGGAAGATGGCTCTGAGCATAAAACACCACTTTATTTGGATTTAGACCACAAGCAAGCCATGCCGCTGCTGTAGCAATCAGGTTGTCCTTTCGCTGTTTTGCGTCTTTTACCGTTGTTAAGCTATGAAGGTCTGCAATGAACAAATACGCCTCGTTTTTAGGGTCGTTACTCATTTCAATTGCCGGAAGAATAGCTCCTAAAATATTTCCTAAATGTTGTCTTCCGGAACTCTGAATTCCTGTTAAAACTCTCGCCATCTCTGCGGGTCTCTTATTTTACCAATGTCAACTCTAAATCAATATCTGCCCAATAGCTACTATCCGCTGGAATTTGCATAAACGAAGTTGTCCAAACTTGTTCATTGGGCAACCCGCTTACCATAACAAAATTGAAGCTCACGCTATCGTTATCTAAAACTAAGGTACTGTCATTATTAGTAAGCGTCCATGAACCCGAACTTTCCAAAGACACCGGGACTTGAATCGAGCTCAAATCTGCTACAAATGAAATATCAATGTTACCCGTGTCCGGCATTTCATAAATATTCACTTTCCCCGATAGCTGAGTGCCCAAGCCTGAGAACTGCACCAACGCCGACGGGTTTAACGGATTTGGCATTTCACCGCTGTAGGCAACCTGGGTCATGGTCCATTCTCCAACAATATCTTGTCTCACAAACTGGGTGGTTGGGGTTGGATTGTTCTGGCAAGACATTACCATAAATATGGTGCTTAACGCAAAAATTACTCTTCTCATATTAAAGTGCTAAATCGGTGATGTAGAAAAAACCACTTCAGGTTTTTCTTTTAGTTGTATTACGTGCAGTAATTCTTCTGCAACGCTTTCCGGTTTTATCAAATTACCCGATTCATGTTCTGCGATAAACGCAGAAACCGCGGGAAAATCCTCCTTGTTTGTGTTTCGTATGGTCTCTTGCATTGGGGTGTCCACCTTCCCTGGTTTAAAAACATGTATGGGGATGTTTGGATGTTCCTGACTTAATACCCTGGCATACATATGTATGGATGCTTTTGAAGCGCAATATGCAGACCAACCAGATATTGGATGCTCAGCTGCTCCTGATCCTGTAAAGTAGACCTGTTGTTCCCCGGTTGATTCGCTCAAGAACCTTGCTGTTAAACGAATTGGGGCAGTAACATTGAGCCGGAAACAGTAATCAATAGACGCTGTGTCTATTTTTTCACCGGACATGATAGGGCCTAACGTACCGGCGTTGTTGATGAGTATATTGTTCTCACCTAAGCAAAGCTCTAACCCATCTATTGACTTTAAATCCGTTAAATCACAAGCGGTAAACCTCCATTTTGAATTGTTTTCCATACCGCTTGGAGCCGTACGACCAATACCCTGAACTACATATCCTTCAGATAAAGCAGCTCGGGCAATAGCACGGCCTATTCCTGAGCTAACACCCGTAATTATGATGTTGCCTTTATGCACTAAGCGTTGATTTCAATGAATCTGTTTATATCACTGTCTAAACCAAAAAGAACCAAAATGTCTCCTTCGCTAACCGTACTGTCCGGTCCGGGAACACCATAAATATGGTGTTCTATGTGCTCTTCTTCGCCGTCTTTTTTAACCGTCTTCTTAAGCACCGTAACCATATTTAGGTTGTATTTCTTACGAAGGCCGATGTCTTCAAGAGTACGACCAATTACTTTAGACGGCGCTTCTACCTCAATGATTTCATAATCGTCCGGCAACTCTACGCACAGTTTAACGCCGGGATTAGTCAATTGCTCAGCAACGTTATTGGCAACCTCAAGCTCAGGACTTAGAATTTCATCTACGTCCATTTTTTCTAAAATTTTAAACTGGACAGGACCTTGGGCTCTCGCAATAATTTTCTTTACACCAATCTCTTGAAGTTGAAATACGCATAAAAGCATTTCCTGAAAACTAGACCCTATGCTAACGACCACAGCGTCAACCTCTTTAAGGTTTTGACTCTCCAAGGCCGCAGAATTCGTTGCGTCTAATTGAACCGCAAATGCCACGTCTTGAGAAATGAGCTGTACGCGTTCCTCGTTTTCGTCAATAGCCATTACGTCGGCCCCGCGTTCTGATAACTTTCTGGCGATTGCTGAGCCAAATACGCCCAAGCCAATAACCGCAAATTTATTATTCATCTTGTTCTATTTGTCTAGGGCTCCTGCTAGGTCTGCAATCAAATCATCTATGTGCTCAATGCCTACAGATAAACGGATCAAATTATCCGTTACCCCTACTTTTTCTCTTTCTTCTTTGGGAATGGATGCATGTGTCATGGACGCCGGATGTCCAGCTAAAGACTCCACTCCCCCTAAACTCTCTGCCAAGGTAAACACCTCAAATGAGCTCACAACATCTGCGGTTTTTTCAAAACCCGCTCCTTTTACAGTGAAGCTTACCATACCACCAAATTTTTTCATTTGGCGCTTTGCAACCTCGTGTCCATTATGGTTTTTTAATCCTGGCCAATACACCTTGTCAACCGCTGGGTGAGCTGCTAAGAACTCTGCCACTGCAGCGCCATTTTCGCAATGTCTATCCATGCGAACGTGTAGTGTTTTTATACCTCTTAAGGCAATAAAACTATCCATTGGTCCCAAAATTGCCCCAGAGGCATTTTGAATAAAGTACATCTTGTCCGCTATCTCTTTGTTGGAAGTGGCTAATAGCCCTAGTACAACGTCACTGTGCCCGCCAAGGTATTTGGTTCCGCTATGCATAACAACATCTGCCCCAAGGTCAAGCGGCTTCTGCAAATACGGCGTCGCAAACGTGTTGTCAACAACCATCATGGCTCCTGCGGATTTTGCTTTTTTGGAAACAGCAGCAATATCCAGGACGTTAAGCATAGGGTTCGTTGGTGTTTCCATCCATACCATTTTGGTGTTTGAACTAATCGCCGTGTCCCAATTGTCATTGGACATGTCTACAAATGTGAACTTCAAGCCGTATTCCGAAAAAACCTTTGTAAACAGTCGGTACGTGCCGCCGTACAGATCGTTACAAGCAACTATTTCGTCACCGGGTTTCAAAAACTTCAACAAGCAATCAATAGCAGCAAGCCCCGAGCC
>JAYOSU010000006.1:0-55661 GCA_038139395.1 Cryomorphaceae bacterium | reverse complement strand
AGTAATTGAACAATGTCCTTTACTTTTGGATTGGTAGTACTTGAAATGACTAGGCTCATAATTATGGCAAAAAAGAATAAACCAAAGAAAATCAATTTAGAGGACTTGGGAGGTTTTGTATTTAGCACAAATCCTGAATTTAATTATGATAGCGATCAAGAAGACGAATCGATTCATCCTTCAGAACAATTGCTAGAGCTTCATTTTGAAAAAAAAGGACGCGGAGGAAAACAGGTCGTTATAATTAAAGGCTTTGAGGGTCCAGATAAAGAACTTCTGGAATTGGGAAAGCGCCTCAAGCAATCATGTGGCGTAGGCGGTAGTGCCAAGCATGGAGAAATTATTCTTCAGGGAAATGTGAGAGATAAAGCACGTGACTTTCTAGAAAAAGAAGGATTTAAGACCAAAAGGGTTGGTGGATAGAAGTGCTGCGTAAAAGAAAATCAACGGATTTATTTCAGTCTATTCTCTTTACCCTCTTGGATACTTGAAAGTGCACGATTATACACTTCCTCATATCTGGGCACTATAGTATCCATAGAAAATTCCTTTGCGCGTTCATATGCATTGTTTCTGAATTCCTCGTGTAACTCAGGGTTTTGAAGCAGCTCAAGACTGTAATTTGCCATAGTTTCCACATCGCCAATAGTAGCTAAGTAGCCGGTAACGCCATGCACATTTACCTCACGTATACCCCCTGCATTTGAACTTATAACAGGCACTTTAGCCGCCATAGCCTCCAAGGCTACTAAACCAAAACTTTCTGTAGCAGAGGTAAGTAGAAATAAATCGGACATACAGAGCAACTTCTTGATTTCAGTGGTCTTCCCTAAGAATTTCACTTTGGAATAGATTCCTAAATCTTTGGCCTGCTGCTCGGCTTTCTCTCGCTCTGGTCCATCCCCTATCATCAACAAGATGGCATCTTCCTTATTTTGGATTTTATAAAAAATATCTATGATATCAGGAATACGCTTGACGGTCCGCATGTTGGAAATATGCGAAATGATTTTCTCCCCATTGGGTGCTATTTGTGAACGTTGGCAGGGAATATCCTTTTGGTAAAGGCTTAAGTCAACAAAGTTTGGAATGACTTCAATTTTATTTTTTACCACAAAAGAACGCAGTGTATTTTCCTTTAAACTTTGACTTACAGAGGTCACAATATCACTCTTATTAATGGAGAAAGTGACCGCAGGCTTATACGAAGGGTTTTTTCCTACCAACGTAATATCTGTTCCATGTAAGGTGGTCACCACAGGAATATAAATTCCTTTTTCAAGTAAAATTTTCTTTGCCATATAGGCCGCGTAAGCATGGGGAATGGCATAGTGTACGTGCAGAATATCTATACCTTCAGTGAGCACCGTATCCACCATTTTGGAGCTTAAGGCCAATTCGTAAGGTTGATATTCAAACAATGGATAGTCGTGAACATTTACCTCATGGTAATAAATATTTGGCTCAAAAATATCTAGCCGAACAGGTTGACTGTAGGTTATAAAATGAACCTCATGGCCTTTTTTAGCCATTTGAATTCCTAGTTCGGTTGCGACTACCCCGGAGCCGCCGAATGTGGGGTAACATACGACACCTATCTTCATGCTTCAAAAATACTTGTTTAATTCAGCGCGCTATAAATAACCTCTTGAATATTTGTTCGAATATCAAATTTGCTCAACTTCCAATTCTCCATATCTGGATAGGTCCTGTTGCTGAGAAAGATATAGAGCAATTCCTCTTTGGGATCCATCCATACCATGGTTCCAGTGAATCCCGTATGGCCAAAACTTTCGTTGGAAGCACAGGTGCAACTTGGCCCAGGACCGTCGTCAATTTGTGGTCTATCAAAACCTAAACCACGCCTATTTTTTAACTCGCAAAAGGCGCAAGAAGTGAACTTTTCAATCGTTGACGGCTGAAAGAACTTTATACCTCCGTACGTTCCACCCCATAAGTACATCTGCATCATTTTCGCTAATGAATTGGCATTAGCAAACAGCCCTGCGTGTCCTGCTACACCACCCATCATAGCCGCACCCATATCATGTACTCTACCATGAACCTTTGTATTTCGCCAATAATGATCTTCTTCTGTAGGAACAATTTCATCCAAACTGAAACCTTTGTTCAAAGGATTATAGGTTAGTCTAGAAGCACCTAAAGGAGTATAAAACGTAGAATGTGCCCACGAATCTAAATTTTCGTTGTTATGCCTTTCTAGCATTCTTTGGAATAAATAATAGCCCAAATCTGAATAGCGGTAATCGTTGGTTTTCAAATCACTTTTTTCAAGCATGGTAAACATGGTATCCTTCACCGAACCGCGCAGGTGCAAATCCTTTGTGACAGCAATAGTTTGTGCGTTTGGAGAAGTATACCAAAATGCTTTTGCAGAGTCAGTCGCGATGGTTCTGAGGTAATAAGGAATCCACGCAGCAAGACCACTCTGGTGTGCTAATATATCCTCTAAAACAAGTGCACCTTTGTTAGAAAACGCAAATTCAGGCAGCTGTTGACCTACCGTTGATTCCAACAGAAGCGGTTGTTTCTCATACCACTTCATAATTCCCGGAAGCGTTGCGGTAATTTTGGTAATAGATGCTATATCATATAAATGCTGCCACTCCACTGGTGTACTTTGCTCATAAGTATGATGGCCAAATTCTTTGGAATAAATCACATTTCCTCTTCTAGCAATTAAAACCTGCCCACCAGGCGTTGCTTCTTGAGCAATGGCAAAATGCATGATTGAATCAATATCCAATAATTTAGATGCCTTCACTCCTACCTCTGAAGGAAATCCATAACTCAATCTTTTGATAGTCTTGCTATCTTCTCCGCTACCTTGAAAACCCCATTTGTTGAGATCTACAGGAAGTTTCCCCTTGGTACCTCGCGCTCCAAAAAGAAATTGAGGAGCCAATTTTTGTGCAATAGAATTGTTTTCATACATCACCAATACTCTAGCGTTTTCACCTAAATCCGGGTAGGTCAATAAGCCGTACGGATTGGCAAAATGAAGAACGTATACGGGTTTTCCCGCAGCTTGTAGTCCTGCAATTAGGGCTTTTTCAGATGCGCTTAATTTATACCGCTTCCAAGGATTTTTCGAGTCTTGATGAAAGGATAAAACGATGGCCTCATGACGAAGCAATCCCTTTGGGCATACATTAACAAAGTGATCAAATTGGGCGTATCGGTCCAAGTATTCATTTAAAACTTCTATTTCCGGATCAGTTCCAACTGCAATGTGCGCAAACCTTCCGTCTACACGCTTAATTGGGAATGCAGGAGTTCCTGCTTCTAAAAGGGTAGCCGCTCCCTCAATAAGCCTAAAACTAAGTTCTTCGTGAGCAGCCGTTCTATCTGGATATTCAATTTCTAACGTTTCTTTTAGCGTCCCTTGTCTGGCCATCTTCCAATGAAACCAAGCTTGAGAATTTTCTTTTGCCATCAAGATTCGGGCAACTCGCCTATCGAGTTCGGCTTCAGAAAGTTCTCCATTCTCAAAAGCCGCCACTAATTTTGCAGAGGCTTTTGGAACATCCATAGCAAACAATAAAATATCGTTTCCTGCTTTAAAAGCTTCAACTTCAAGCGCTCCCACCGGGGCAAATTCGCTCACCCCTTTCATATTTAAGGCATCCGTAAGAATGAGCCCGTTGTAGCCCCACTCTTTTCTCAGTACGTCGTCAATAACCTTGGAAGACAGACTCGTAGGCTTTCCCGTAGGTTCCAATGATGGAATATTTAGGTGAGCAATCATCATGGATGCCACCCCGTTTTGAAGCGCTTGTTTAAAAGGAATCCACTCCACCGCTTTTAATTCATCTAAGGTTCTGTCAACAATGGGAAGTGTTTTATGACTGTCCGATTGTGTATCTCCATGACCGGGGAAATGCTTCCCACAAGCTAGCACACCTGCACGTTCCATTCCTTGGATAAGCGCTGTCCCCCTTTTGCTCACTTCATTCGCGTTTGAGCCAAAAGACCGCGCTCCTATAATTGGATTATTTGGATTCGTATTCACATCAAGCACGGGAGAAAAGCTCATATGCACTCCGGTTTTATGACTTTCATAGGCCAATGCTTCGCCTAGTTTTTCAACGATACCAAGATTTTGAAGGGCGCCAACAGTAAGCGAAGTAGGGAATTTATAGGTGCTATCTAAACGCATGGCCTGACCCCATTCCGCATCTTGACCCACGAGAAGCGGCAATGAAGAAGCTTGTTGCAATCGGTTGATTAGCTGCCTTTGGCGTCCAGGTCCTCCTTGCATTACAATTACTCCACCAAGACCATAATCACGCACCAATGCTTCCAAATATGCTTGATGCCCTTCATCTTTATTACTATATGCAGCAACCATAAACAGCTGTCCAACCTTTGCCTGAACAGACATTGTATTCAATAAACTATCCACCCTAAGACGCACTGAATCCACCTGTCCTTTGGCAGGAAAAGAGATAAGGAAAATTAGAGTTAAAAGAATCGTTAGTTGACGTTTCATGGGGTCGCAAAAGTGACTTTAGGTTATTACCTTTGGGAATCGAGAAGTTAAGACAATATGGGATTTTTCGCACGCAATCAACCTCGCGGTTTTCAACACAAAGCACGCTTTCACGACGAGAGAAAGGAGCGCCTAAAATTATTGGAAAGACCAGAGGGTGAGGATGAGATTCCTTTTGATAACAAAGAGAAGTATAGGCAACGAATTCGGGACAACTGGGACCTGCGCAGAGCACAAAGCGCAGGAAAGAGCGACGGTTATGCGAAAAGACTCTTGTACTCCCTTCTCTTTTTAATTCTCGTGGTTTTTTTTGCTGCTAAATTTCTTTTATGAATGCCCTAATTTCTGTTTTACCCGACCACGTTGCAAATCAAATTGCTGCGGGTGAAGTTGTTCAGCGACCAGCTTCTGTGGTTAAGGAATTACTGGAGAACAGTATTGATGCAGGTGCCACTAAAATCACTCTTAGTCTAAAAGATGCTGGAAAAACAGCGATAGTCGTGACAGATGACGGCAGTGGAATGAACAGCTTAGATGCCGAACTTTGTTTTAGGAGACATGCTACCTCAAAAATTTCTTCTGCGGAGGATTTATTCAATTTAAAAACGCGCGGCTTTAGAGGAGAGGCAATGGCTTCTATTGCTGCAGTTGCGCATGTTCAGTTGAAGACGAAAACCGCAGATACTGGTATGGGAACTAATCTCAAGTTAGAAGACGGAAAGATTACAGCAAACCTGCCTTATCCTGGACCTGCAGGCAGTATAGTAGAGGTACGCAACTTGTTTTACAACGTTCCTGCAAGAAGGAAATTCTTAAAGAATGATCGAATTGAATTAAGGCATTGCATAGACGAATTTCACCGAGTCGCCCTTGTTCATGCTGATGTAGAGTGGGTTCTAAAACATGATGATAAAATCCTTTTTCATTTACTACCGGAAAATCGCAGGAGGCGAATTAGCGCAATTTTTGGTCGAAAATTTGATGAAAAACTAGTGCCAATTAAAGAAAGTACCGACGTTGTGCGCGTAGAAGGCTTTGTTCTTAAACCGGAATACGCAAAAAAAAGACGAGGGGAGCAATTTTTCTTTGTGAACGATAGATTTGTGAAATCGCCTTATTTACACAATGCTATTCGCGAAGCATTTGAAGAGGTATTAAGCGCAGAACATCATCCAGGTTATTTTCTTTTTTTGCAGGTTGATCCAAATAGTTTAGATGTAAATATTCATCCCACTAAGACTGAAGTAAAGTTTGAAGATGAACGCACTATTTATGCCGTATTAAGAAGTGCAGCAAGACATGCAATTGGCCAATTCAATGTGGCACCCGCCATTGATTTTAATTCGGAGTTAAGCTTTTCCGTCCCGCCCATGCCAAAAGGACATATCCCGGAGGAACCCAAGATTCGAGTAAATCCAAATTTTAACCCTTTTGAGCCCAACAGCAACATCAGCCGCCCACAACTTAGAACGCCAGATGAGCAATACGAGCGAATCAAAAACGAAAAAAAACTGAATTTAAATCCAGAACTAGAAGTTGGTGCATTGAAAGAATCACTAGAAGATTTCTGGACAGATGAAGATCGAATCGATGAAGGAAAACAAAAGGGTAAAATCTTAGCTTGGGGAAACTTCATGGTCACCATTTTAGGAAGTAAACTGCTTCTTATTGATATTAAACAAGCTCAAATCCGGGTTCAATTTGATCGTATCTGGAGCAAATTAAAAGAAGCAAGCTTGGCTTCTCAGCAATTGCTATTTCCCGTTCAACTAAACATTACCCCTTCAGAAGCTTTCCTGATTGAAGAGTATGCCGGTCAATTTGCGGTTGCAGGGTTTGACTGGAATGTAAGTCAGGATAAAAAAAGTATGGAAATTACGGGTGCTCCTGTCGTTTTGGCACCTGAAAAGGCTAAAGAAGCATTGGAACGATTTATGGAAGAATTAAGCACCATGCAGGATGTAAGTGAATCCAAGGTTCTCAAAACGTTTGCCTTAGAATTAGCCATAAAAGCTGCCTCTTATTCTTTAAACACGGAAGCGCAAGAGGTTTTACGCGAACAGCTTTTTAGCAGTTCCAATCCAAGCTTCGCTCCTAATGGCAAAAAAATAATTATCGAACTACAACAAGAAGACCTTGTTAAATACTTATGATCGCACAGCAAAGATTTAGCTTAATGCCAACAGTAGTGAAGAACTTGCTCATCATTAATGGCTTGTTCTTTATGGGAATGATAAGTTTCCGGTCCACTTTTGGTATCGACATCACCGATTGGCTTGGCTTGTACTATCCAGCGAGTGATCGTTTCATTCCTTCCCAATTGGTAACCCATATGTTCATGCATGGGAACCTTGGGCATATTGCCTCAAATATGATCATGCTTTGGTTTTTGGGTAGTGCCATGGAGAATTATTGGGGTTCACAAAAATTTCTTATCTACTATATGCTCACTGGGCTGGGAGCAAGTGCGCTTCAAATTGCTGTGAACGGATACGAATATTATTCGCTGGCAGCGAGTATTAACCCGGAAAATTTAGAAACAATAGTTTCAGAAGGCGCGGCACTCATTGATCAAGGTTACAACTATACCAACAGCACAATGGGTGCATTGAATAGGCTGCTTAATACGCCAATGGTTGGTGCTTCAGGCGCTGTTTTTGGCGTTCTCCTTGCTTTCGGTATGACTTTCCCCAATCAAGTGATATACTTGAATTTCTTTTTTCCAATCAAGGCTAAATATTTTGTCATTGGCTACGGTTTACTTGAATTATACAACGGCTTTTCAACAAGTAACAGTGGAATAGCGCATTTTGCACATTTAGGAGGTATGCTATTTGGCTTTTTGTTAATACGCAGATGGCGAAAAACACGATACCTTTAGAGCGAACAGCTTCACCCCAATGAGCGACTTATTCAACAAAGCGAAACATGATGCCTTCAAAGGAGATTACCTAACTAGGTTACTCTATTTGAATATAGCTGTGTTTATACTATATACGCTAACCAACGCCTTTACGAGTCTTCTAACAGGAAATTTTAATCTAATCCCTAATATCTCCGATGACCTCTTAGCGCTTCCTTCAGATCCGTGGAGGCTGCTTTTACGTCCATGGACGTTATTGACCTATATGTTTACACATTTTGGTTTTAGACACATACTCTTTAACATGATTGTGCTTTATTTCTCCGGTAAAATCCTAATGGAATATTTGGGAGAAAAACGACTTTTGGCCCTCTACATTTACGGCGGAATTGGCGGTGGGTTACTCTATATAATTCTCTACAATTTGAGCCCCATTTTAGGGGAAAGTTCTATGGTTGGCGCCAGCGCCGGCTGCATTGCTATTCTGGTTGCAGGGGCATTATACATGCCAAATATGCCTGTGCGATTATGGGGCATTTTTGAAATTAAATATTGGATGCTCGCTGCGGGTATTGTCACACTAGACGTATTAAATCTTACGGGATCAAATGCAGGAGGTCATATTGCGCACCTTGGTGGAGCCATTGTAGCCTTTTTCTTCATAAGAAGCATGAGACAGGGTCACGAATGGAACGTATATCTATTCCAGGTTATAGACGCCGTTCGTAACATGCTGTTCCGACCCAAATCTAAAAAGAGACGCCGCGGGTTTAGCTTTGGAGAAAGCAGTTATGTCAAATATGAAGAGGTAAAAAAATCAAAATCCTCCGGTCAAGAAGACACGGCAAGAATGGATGAAATCTTAGATAAAATCAAAGAGAAAGGATACGACAGCCTCACCAAAGAGGAGAAAGCATATCTATTCAAGATTTCCAATAAAGAGTGAAAAAGCGCAGGTTTCTCCTAAAGTGGATCAATAGGTTGTTATTACTAACCACTATTTTTTGCGGACTAGCCTCTTTAATTCCTTCCGATTTATTTTCAGGATCAGGCCTTTTTGCGCTCATTTTCCCTACGCTTATTGTTCCGCATATTTTATTTTTTATTCTTACGCTAAGAATTTCATTCAGGCGGGTTTTACCCCATATAATAGGCATTGCTCTTACATTCTTACCGGCTATGGCTCAGCTGCCTGTAACAAAACCTATTGACGCCCCAGATGGTTCTGTGCGTATTGCCTCATACAACGTTCGCGCATTCTATCAATCAGAAAACGCTGCTAGTCAAATTGCCGCATGGTCAAAGCAAGAAGGTATTGATGTTCTCTGCATGCAGGAGATACGTAAACCAGCAGAATGGCCCATAAGTACATTATTTTCGAATGTCTTTTTTGCACCTAAATGGAGTGGATACTGTGTGGGCATTTTCTCAAAATACCCTATTGTTTATGAGGAATTACTCGAATTTAAAGAACTATCTGGTGACGGATATCCTAAATACAGTGCGGGTTTAGCAGACATTGCTCTTCCCTGGGATACGGTAAGGTTTATCAATGTCCATTTGAGTTCAACAGGAGTAAGCGACGGTGACATGAGCGTAGAGCCCAATGCAGATGACGTTATTGTGCGCACAAAGGATATTATAAATAAGCTCATCCGCTCAGAACGTGCAAGAGGGTTACAAGCAAAATCCATTTTACGGTGGGTAGAGGAAAGTCCACATCCTCTGGTTCTATGCGGCGATTTCAACAGTGTACCTTCGGGCAATCTATATGCGCGATTATTGCAAAAAATGGAGGACCCATATATTTGGCATGGTACAGGCAAAATGGGGAGCTTTGAACCTTTAAAAAGACGATTTTTGCCTATTCGAATAGATTGGACATTGCATTCCGGAGATCTTCAATGTACGGATCAGCACATCGAACACATTGACTACAGCGATCACTATCCGTTGGTCACTACCATTAGTGCACCTATTGAAGAATAACCTCTTTGAGCAAAAGAGCATTGAGCGCATTGGTCTTTAATCCTTTCAGGTTTTTAGAATGAACACGTATGACCTCATCATAATAAAGAGGAACACAGGCAGCGTTTTTCATCAAAAGTGCGTCTGCCTCTTGGGCGAGAGCAGTCCGCACTGAAGCACTCTGTTCATTCAACAAGCTTTCATATAAACTATCATAAGCCGCAACAGAATATCTGGAGTAATTAGGTCCATTTGGCGCGCCCATCTTAGAATAAAAAAGCAATAAGTAATTTTCTGCATCGGGATAATCAGCTATCCAAGAAGCACGGAAAAATGCCAAGCTTCCAGAGCTCTTTGCACTTCTAAGCGTTGCCGATGGAACAATATCAACAGATATGGACCAACCTAAATCACCTAAACTACCCTGAACAAACTCACATATATCACGATAATTTGCACTTGTTGTAAGTGTTAATTCCGGCAATTCATCATAAGCAGCCAACACCTTTTTCGCACTGTCCGGACTAAAGCTAATACCAATATCCTGTTGATGTCCAGGCAAACCAAAAGGGATTATTCCACCTGTAGCTTCGCGACCAATACCGCTTCTAAGCAATTCCATCATTTGAGTCCTATTGATGGCAGCGTTTATAGCCCAACGCAATTCATACGGCAACTCATATTCTGAATTGAAGAGTAAAAATTCTGTATTTAAAAATGGCGTTCGGTTCAACACATGATTTTCACGATACCTATTGCGCAGCTCGCCTGTTTGAGTTACAAGATCGTCTTTGAAACTGGGGTCAATATTCGGTAGTAAATCAAATGTGCCCGTTAGGTATTCAAGAAATGCGCTTTGTTGATCCGGAAGAAAAGAAATACTTATTCCATCCAAATAGGGCAATGAATTGCCCGAATCATCTTTTTGCCAATAGTTCTCATTTTTATGAAACACCATTTTTTCTCCGTAATGCCACTTATGAAACTTAAACGGACCACTTCCGCCTCCAGTGGTAGCCAATAATTCTTTTGCTGCAATAATAGAGTCCACTACGGAACAATAAGGCATGGTTAGCATTGAAGGAAATGCTGCAAATGGTTTATCCAGGGTAATAGCAAGAGTGCTATCATTGAGTACGTCAATATTGCTTACCCGCTCTAGTACCCAAGCGCCAGGAGAGGCGACTTTAGGATCCAAAAGACGTTTCAAGGAAAACCGGACATCTTGAGCTTTAATTCTGCGACCTGAATGAAAATAGGATTTTCTTAAAGGGAATGTATAAGTACTTCCTTCCATCACATATCCCGTGGCTAAGGCCGGCTGAACCTCATTGTTCTCATCTAGATAAAATAGACCATCATACAATTGACCCACGGCCCAAATGGTACTTTTATCTCGTGCAAAGGCGGGATCTAGGGTTGGAATACCTGAAGGCTCGTTATATCTAAAGACCATCTTATCTGAATGGTCCATTCTCTCACAAGCGGATAGCAAGGACAAAACAGCTATAAAAAAGCCCCCAATTAAGGAGGCCTTTACTATGCTATGAATCCTATTAGGCATCAATGTTAGCGTATTTCGCATTGCGCTCAATGAAATCTCTACGAGGGGGCACTTCATCTCCCATAAGCATAGAGAACACACGATCCGCTTCTGCGCTATCATCAATGGTTACCTGCTTTAAGATGCGTTCTTCTGGGTTCATTGTAGTTTCCCACAACTGATCCGCATTCATTTCACCAAGACCTTTGTAACGCTGTACACCTACACCTTGGCCTGTATCACCACCATATTCAAACTGCAATGCGTCGCGTTGGTCGTCATTCCAAGCATAGGAACTCTTTCCTCCTTTCTTTACCAAATAAAGTGGCGGATTAGCTATGTAAACGTAGCCCAACTCAACCAACTCACGCATGTAACGGAAGAAGAACGTAAGAATCAACGTAGAGATGTGGCTACCGTCCACGTCGGCATCAGTCATAATTACAATTTTATGATACCTCAATTTTGAAAGATTCAATGCTCTTTCATCCTCTTCAGTACCCACACTTACACCAAGCGCAGTGTACATATTCTTAATCTCTTCATTTTCAAAAACCTTATGTGAAATCGCTTTTTCAACATTCAGTATTTTTCCTCTAAGTGGAAGAATTGCTTGGAAATTACGATCGCGACCTTGTTTAGCAGTACCGCCTGCCGAATCACCCTCAACCAAGAATATTTCACATACTTCTGGATCAGTTTCAGAACAGTCACTTAACTTACCAGGTAAACCCATAGAAGACATTGAGCCCTTGCGCTGAACCATCTCTCTTGCCTTTTTGGCAGCAACACGAGCACGAGCGGCAAGCAATACTTTCTGAACAATAATTTTGGCCTCATTAGGATGCTCTTCCAAAAAATTGGTCAACATTTCACCAACGATTTTATCCACTGCACCGCTAACTTCCTTGTTTCCAAGTTTAGTTTTTGTCTGCCCTTCAAACTGTGGTTCCATTACTTTAACTGAGATAACAGCAGTAAGCCCCTCACGAAAATCGTCGCCACTTACCTCCACCTTCTCTTTTGCTAAGAGTCCGCTTTCGTCTGCATATTTCTTTAGGGTACGAGTCAATGCTCTCCTAAAACCAGCAAGGTGTGTACCACCTTCATGGGTATTTATATTGTTGACGTACGAATGAATATTTTCATTATACGAAGTATTGTAGTGCATGGCAACCTCTACCGGAATACCGTCACGCTCACCTTCCATACACATGACTTGAGGCATGATGGCCTCACGATTGGCATCTATGTATTTCACAAACCCCGCAAGGCCATCTTGAGAGTGGAATAGCTCTGAAATAAACTCACCTTTCTCATCCGTCTCACGTAAGTCTTTGAGCGTAATAGAAATTCCCTTGTTTAAGAACGCCAGCTCGCGCATGCGCTTGGCAAGAATGTCGTATTGATAGATTAATTCTTCGAAGATTTCGTCATCCGGTTTAAAGGTAACTATGGTACCCCTGTAATCCGTTGGTCCAACCTCACGAGTAGCATACTGCGCTGCACCCCTAGAAAATTCAACTTCGTACTTTTTACCTTCGCGGTGAACCTCTGCATGAAGCATTGTAGACAATGCGTTCACACAACTAACACCAACACCGTGTAAACCACCGGATACTTTGTAAGAATCTTTGTCAAACTTACCTCCAGCATGAAGCACCGTCATTACAACCTCCAGTGTAGATCTTCCGTCTTTAGGGTGCAAGTCTGTTGGAATACCACGACCGTCATCCTTAACAGTAATACTGTTATCCTCGTTGATGGTGACATAGATATCAGATGCATAACCTGCCAAGGCTTCATCTATAGAATTATCTACTACTTCATACACAAGGTGGTGAAGACCTTTAACACCCACATCACCAATGTACATGGCGGGACGTTTTCTTACTGCTTCTAGACCTTCAAGTATCTGAATGGACCCGCCATCATAGTTCTTCTGCTCTTCGCTCATAACGGTTGCGTTTTCTTGCTTTTTTGCTAACCTAACAAAGATAACTTTATAGGGTCCATTTCTACCCTTTTATCCCATTTTTAGCGGGTGCACTTACCAACATTTTTATTAACACCTTTGGGGCTTACAGCGCAAAAAACGCCGTTCAAATGGATTAAAATTGATAGTTCAGCATAAACACACCTCGAGTGCCCCGAACTCCATATCCCTGCCACATCATGTAGGACTGATTTAGCAGGTTATACCCGCGTAAACTGACGCTCAAATTTTCATTGATTTCATATTCAATAGTAGCACTCCAATCCACATAAGAATCCAATGGAAATGCGGAATAGTTCATGTGACTGTACCGACCGCTTACATAACGAATATTCGAGCCAATGGACAATTCGTTAATGGAGTAATCTAGCATAGCACCGATTACCCGGCCTTCTTGACCAAGAAAATCTTCACCGCTGAATGCGTTAATTTCTGCATAGGTGGATGCAACGAAATACTTTAAGGGAAGATTTAATTCCCCACGAACTCCAGATTTTACAACGTATTCTGCATACACGGCCCTTAAGGCAGGAAGATCTGATCCATGAACATTGGTAAAAACTTGAATTGAATCTCTTTCAAACATAAGTGCATCATTCATAGTCGTTAAAGATCCTTCTACGCGGTATTGTAACTTTCCTACTAAGGCTCCCTGCATCCCAACATATCCCTTATTTGAGCCAGAGAGTCTGTATTCTTGATCCATAGTTAAGAAGGGTACCTCAACAATCATACTTTGTAAGGAGTTTTGTTTTGAAGAGCCATCCCAACCGCCAAATACTGCGAGCGTTCGATCTAAAAGCTCTGCTTGCAGGTTTATTTTTGGATATACATAATATTCAAATCTGTTATTTGCCAAACCGCTGGTCTGTGTTCCAGAAAAATTAAGACCAAACTCGTAGGTCAGTATTCCCTCTTGACCTCTTGTATATGGGGCAACAGAAAAATTGTGATAATTGGACGCGGCTGAATCGGCCCAAGAATTGACCGAAGCATATTGGTAGCTTAAATCGAGTAATAGGTCTTGTTTATCCGTATAAATCTCAAATAAATGGTGCGTTTTGGATAGATGTTCGCTAGTAGAGTGTCCGCCGTTTGTATAGCGGTAAGCTAATCCACCACTTCTATAAGCAGCGATTACTTTACTAGTTGGATTGGACGTTCGCAACCATTGTTGTGAAATTCCAAATTGCTGTTGCCAATTTCCCGGTGTGCTGTCTGGAAGCACTGGATTGTTGGCGCCATAGTAACTCACATAATCCGCCTTGAGTAAAGCCTGTGTTTTGAAATTGTAGTTTTTTGTAGCCCGTTGAAAATCCGCCAAAATTTCATTCTCATATTGCGACTGTCTACCATAGCTATTAGGAACTCCACCCAATGAACCTTGATGCAACGCTCGTACACCCCATACATTTTTCTTACTTCTTGGTGAACTAAGGATGAAGCTCGCGTAGGAACTAGAAAAGTTTCCTCCACCTATACTTGCGCGCTGCGTAGGAAGTTTAGGGAGTTTGACCCGACCCAGTCGAATAGAGGGTATGGATGCCGGAACAAAATCTAGTGCCATTGCCTTGGGGCTAATGCGCACATTGACGGGTAATTTTTCAGAAGTAGTATCTGAAAACGACGGTTGTTCGGATATTTTCTGTGCACTGCGGACCTGAGCTTGGTATTCCTCCACCACCCTTATCTCGACACTCTTGACCTCATCTCCCGATTCTCCTTGGGCAAATGCCGTGGTATTGGCACCAAATAAAATCGCCACAACAGTTACTATTCTTAATGGGAATTTCATACAACTCATTGCTTTATTCATCTAAATCTTCCATCAATTCCTCTTGGAAGTCATCCATAATCAGACTATCAACACCTACAGCATTACTCTCCTCTCTTTCTCGTTGCAATGCCAATTCAGCCTTAAATGCACTTGCTTGATTGGCGTATTCTCCAAAATCTGCATTTTCAATAATGAAATCCAGGGTGTAATTGGCTTGAAAATCATCCCTTACACCGGCGTAATTTCTAGCCATCAAAAGCAGAGAGTTCCACCGCCATTTTGGATAGGTAGGTAGGTTTTCAATCATCCAAAACAGCTGTTCATTAGATGCTTCATATTTCTCAACCATATGATCAAATTCAGCCAAATAATACAGCGCTTCCGCCTGAGCTTCGCCCTTTATTTCAGCTTTGACCTGGGTATAATACAACTTGGCGTTTGCGCTGTCTTTTAGATTGTATGAACTTCGCGCCGCATTCAACAAGGCCTCTGTTTGCCAGTCCGTGGGGAGCGCTTCATCTTGCAGTAAGCTCTCCGCATATTGCATCACTACTGCTGTGTTGCCTAAAGATTTGGCGCAGCGCATCAAGCCTAAGCGGGCCCTCCTGCCTTCATCTGCATTACCTACTAAACCCAGCACTTGCTCGTAATAATAGAAGGCCTTCTCAAAATTTTGCTCCGCATAATACAGTGAAGCTAAGCGTTCAACGGTATGTTTTCTGAAACTCAATTCCCCGGAGGCAGCCACAAATTCATAAGCTATTTTGGCAACATCATCTTGTTCCTGATTAAATGCACATTCCGCTAAATAATAATTTGCCGGTACTCTAAAAATACCATCAGGAAACTTGTCTAAATACTCTTTCATTCCTTTGAGCGTTCCCGAACAATCGCCAAAACTGTAGCGATCGTAGGCACCATTGTATAATGTTGAATCCAACTGACCTTGACCTATATCCGTTCCCGTTAAGGTTTGTATCCAGTCTACGTAGCCAGTTAATTGATCCAATTCCGCAAATTGAATCTTAGCTAGCCCCAAAGCTTCCCGGCTTTCTGCTGTATTGGGAAAGTCCTCTACAACACTCTTAAACTGTGACAAGGCTTTTTGGCCCTTTCCTTGGGTCCTATATATTAATCCAAGGGCAATGTGTGCGTTTTTAATAAATCTAGACTTCGGATAATCATTGATAAATGAAGTGAAGATGGTTTCCGCTTCGTTTTCTTGACCCATCTTCATATACGTTTCACCAAGCTCAAAGTAAGCATCCGTGGCATACACAGAATTGGGGTATCGCTTCACTAAACTTTCTAAACTTGAGGCTTTTTGTTGGTTATCTTCTACCAAACCAAAACAGAGGCTTTGCTGGAATGTAGCGTAGTCTGCATCTGGCACATCACGTCCCAAATAGGTTTCATAGTAGTTGATGGCATTATTGTATTGGCTGGTCATGAAATACGCATCCGCCAATCGCAATTCTGCGTCATTGGCCAACTTGTTGCCCGGGCGTTGTTTATTCAGATATAGCCTAAAAGTAGTTGCCGCCGCTTCAAAGTTTCCTTGCGAAAAATAAGCATATGCCTTATTGTATAAACTTCGCTTGTATTGACTTAGCGTAGCGGAGCCCGGAATCGATTCAAACTTTGACAACTCTCTCAGTGCCCCATCAAAATCTTTACCCCTATAAGCTATCTCCGCCAACCAGTAATGAGCAAGCGCTGTATGTACATTGTTCAAGGGATATTGCAAAGAGCGTTCAAACATTCTCTTTGCAGCTGGATATTGAATAGCATTAAAGTGCTGAACGCCTCTAAAATAAGCTACTTTTTGATACGCACCTTGCATGGTGGGTTGATCTAAACCTGCAGCAGAGATGGATTTCATGGCACTTTCATAATCCTTGGAATTTAGATAGAGGTTTGCCAAATATTCATTTGCCTCAGCACGGTATTTACTGTTGGGGTATTTCTTCAAAAATTCCTTAAAAATATCCAAGGGCTGCTCAAATGGAGTAGCACTTGCATAGGCTAGTTTGGCATAATTAAAATATGCATCCTCTCGCAAGCGTAAATCACTACCACTTTCGCTAGCCTTAAAAAAAGCACCTTGAGCCTCTGTTTGCTTTCCTGTTTTCAAGTAGCAGTCCGCAAGATGGTAATAGGCACTCTGGCCTAGATCATCTCCTCTATCGTGGATTTTATTAAACGCCTTTATAGCCTCCTCGTACCGGTTAGTTTTGTAGAGGACGAATCCTAATTTATACTGATCTTGAACTTTTAGTTTTCCGCCGAGCTCTTGGTGTTTTTCAAGATATAAGGCAGCTTGTTTCCAGTTTGACTTTTGGTAGTATCCTTCACCTATGAGCTTGGCGACTTCAGCTGCTCTAGAAGCAACAGCCTGAGCAAGTAGGGATTCCCCTACCGCAAGGAGCTTGTCAATTTCTCCAGTCTTGTAATAAATTTGACTGAGGTAATACGGAACGACGCCTCCAAATTTCTCATCATTCAAAAGCAATGTAAACTGACTCAATGCCGTACTATATTGTTCGGCTTCATAGGCTATATGCCCGTAGTAGTATTGATGGTAATTCTTGTATTCACCCTCATAACTCAAGCCTTGAAAAAATAGATTTCGGGCCTTATTTACATCCTTAGTCATCATGTAACTATAGGCAAGCTTAAAATAATATTCGCTCTTATAAGTTTTTGATACATCCGAAGCGTCTATTGCTCCTAACCATTGAACCACCTTCTTATATCTCCGATTATTGAAGTAATAATTAGCCGCCGTTACATGTGCTTCTTGCCATCTTGGACTTAACGGATAGGTTTGAGAGAAATACGTCAGAAAACTCTCGCTGTTTTCATTCATCAAATACAATGCGCACAGTGCTCTATAAAAACTGCTTTCCTCCTTTATAAAGCTTTGAGTGGGTAGATCCGATTCTAAAAGCTCATCAAAGCCTACCCTCGCAGTAGCATAGAGTCCGTCGTTAAATAATGACCTGCTGGAATTAAATACAGATTCAAAGCCTTTCTCAGCCACAGTTTTCTGGGCAACTACATGGAAGCCAATGAATAAAAAAACAAGCAGAAAAAATCGGGTACGCATATCGTTCTCGTTTATGCTTAAAAATAACCTTTGCATATGGCCCGCTTGGAGCGCATTACCGTGAATTCGTCCGAGTTATTCACATCTAAAAAACGCTAGGGCGCATTGGTTTGGTATTTCTTATACCTTTGAATCTTTCGAATACTTTTCTTCAAGCATGGCAACCATTGAATTAAAAAACACCACTATTTTCCAAGGAAATCATTTGGTTTTATCTGATGTAAGCTTCAAAATCAATACCGGTGAATTTGTCTATTTGATTGGCCAAACTGGATCTGGAAAAAGCTCCCTTTTGAAAACGCTATATGGCGATTTACCTCTAAACGAGGGTACTGGAGAAGTTGCAGGGCATCAACTTAACGGGTTAAAAACAAGTAGCATTCCGGCGCTTCGAAGAGATATTGGAATTGTGTTTCAGGATTTTCAACTACTCAGCGATCGCAGTGTAGAGGCTAATCTTGATTTTGTGTTACGGGCTACTGGATGGAAGGATAAAGCAAAACGATCTGAAAGAATCATAGAAGTGCTTTCCCTTGTGGGTATGCAGAATAAACGACACAAAAGTACTTTTGAAATATCCGGAGGAGAACAGCAGCGCGTTGCTATTGCAAGAGCCTTACTCAATGCTCCAAAGGTGATACTAGCTGACGAACCTACTGGAAATCTAGACCCAAGAACTTCTGAAGAAATCATGTCACTTCTATTGTCACTTACGGATCAAAATACAGCTATACTAATGGCTACCCATGATTATCAAATGATTCATAAGTATTCCAATCGGACGCTAAAAGTAAGTAGCGGTAAGCTGGAGGACTCTGTTGTTTCTAACGTCTAAGCTTTGAACCGGCAAGAGCATATACTTAGCGTTTGTATTGCTTCTTATGGAGATGATGTACAACCATTGTTGCATTCCTTGTGCGAATCCAAAAACAGGGGACTCCCCGACTCCTGGTCTATAGAAATTATTATTTCTGACCAGTTTCAGTCCACGCATATTGATGCAGAAAAATGGGAGACTAATTTTGATTGCACTTATATCCACAATCCTATAAAAATTGGTCGCAGCATCAATCGGAATGATTTAGGTCAAAAGGCGAAAGGAGATTACCTGCTCTTTTTGGATGCCGATGCTCTTCCAACCAACCAAACGTTTCTTCAAGATTATTGTCAACATGCTACATTGGCTGATGTAATAGTTGGTGGCACGGCATACAAGCCCAATTTCAAGAGTGATAAACTAAGGGTAAAGGTTGGAAAACTAAAAGAAGAACATTCAGCAGCGGTTAGAAAACTATATCCATACGCCAGTTTTTCCGCCTTCAATTTTTTAATCCGAAGGGACGTTTTCCTTGAACTTTTATTCAATGAGGACGTCACCGAATACGGTCATGAGGACACCCTATTTGGATTGGAACTCAAATACAGAAACATCGCAATTATGCACATTGACAATTCGGCTTATCACATGGGTATTGACGAAAACGATGTTTTTATGGATAAAACCACTGCTGCAATTGATGGACTTGCAAAGCTTATTATGGCCGGTAAAATTGATGAAGACATTAAGTTGTTTAGAGCATATAGAATTGCACAACGTTCAGGGGTACATCAACTATTGCGTCTCTTAAATGGGTTGTTGGGGAAACCGCTTAAAAAAGCGCTTAGTTCCGGCTATTTACCGGTGTTTTTCTATGATGTATACAAATTCATGCGTTTGTGCAGTCATCCTATAAAAATTGGGCGTAGAATGCCTTAAGAACCTCTTGTTCTTTCTCCCAGTTCAATTCCCTCTGAGCCTTTTTAAGGTTGGACTCGTACGATTTTAAAGACACCTCATGGAGCGCTTCTCGCAAAGCAGGAAGATTCTCTGGATCCACAGTTTGCCCAATTCCGTAATTCTCTACTATTTTACTTACTTCAACCACTTTTGAGGTTACAACAGGAAGGTTACAATGAATATAATCAAATAGCTTATTGGGTAATGAGTACCGGTAGTTAACATTAGTATCCTTATCTAAACTAAGACCAACGTCGGCTACCTGTGTGTATTGGAGCAATTCTGAGTACGGCACACGAGGAATAAAACGTACTTTTTCATTGAGCCCTTTTTGCCTTACCAAAGTTTGCAACTTTGGAATGGCATCACCACTACCCACTAACAACAATAACCAACCTTCCATTCCTGAAACAGCCGCTACCGCTTCTTCCAAACCGCGGTCTATGTTCATACCAGAACCCTGATTAATTGCTATTTTGACCTCTTGGGGCAAACCCAGTTCTAATCTGCTTTTAGCTTGAATTTTTGGTTGGGGGCTAATGTTTCTGAATACCTTGGGACGAATACCGTAATCTTTGAAGTAAAGTTCAGCAATGCTATCATTCACGGTCCAAATATGTTCTAACCTAGGAAATATAAAACCTTCAACTGCACGCCAAATACGCTGTACCCATCTGCCTTGAATTTCAGGAACACCACAAAAATATTCATGGCTATCATATACCATTGGAATTCCAAATAACCTACTTATCAAAAAGTTGGGCAGTAAGGTATCTAGATCATTTGAAAGCAACATTGATTTGCGGTTGCAACGAAACAATAATTCAAAAAACAATCGAATCTGAAACTCAGCATAAAAGAGCCCTCCCTTGCTATTCAACAACTTCATTCGTCGAGTACGAAAAGAACGATGCAATGCAACAGAATCTTTCATTTCGCGCCCAATCCATTCCACGTCATATCCCAAATCCTCCAGTAGTACAGCTACCTTATTGACTCTGTTATCTGTGGAGATATCATTAGAGGTTGAAATAAAAATTTTGCGCTTCATCTACGTACTGTTTCTAGAGAGGGACGCAGTAATATCATTGCTTCCTCCTTGTAACGCTGCTAAGGTAGGGAACCTTATTTTTGTCCAACTGAAAAAGAACAAATGCAAAAATCGGATTTCATTTACCACCTTCCCGATCATCGTATTGCTAAGCATCCATTATCCCAACGAGATCAAAGTAAACTGTTGGTTTTTAATGGCGGTATTTCCGATCAAAAATTCATTGACTTACCTCATCAACTTCCAGCCAATAGTCAATTGATTTTCAACAATACCAAAGTCATCAAGGCCCGGTTACGATTCACAAAAACCGCCGGAGCCAAGCCTATTGAAGTATTCTGTTTAAATCCTTTCGAGCAGAGTATTGAAGACGCAATGCAAGCCCGCCAAAGTGTTAGGTTTGAATGTCTAGTAGGAAACCTAAAGCGGTGGAAAAATCACCCTTTAGAATTAGAATTGAGCAGCGATTTAGTTTTAACAGTCCAAAAAGGTGAGCGTTCAGGACAAGGATTTATCATTGACTTTAATTGGACTGGGAATTATACATTTTCCGAGGTATTAAATATTTCAGGTCAAATACCGCTTCCGCCCTACATGAATAGAGACGCCGAAGAATCCGATACCGAACGTTACCAAACCGTTTACGCAGCCAATGACGGCTCGGTAGCCGCTCCAACTGCAGGTCTTCACTTCACTCCGGGGGTTCTAAATCAATTGGAGCTGCAGGGACATCAACGACTTGATTTAACGTTGCATGTGGGTGCTGGAACATTTAAACCTTTATGTGACGGCGACGTCGATAACCACGAAATGCATGGGGAAGAAATTATATTAAGTACATCCTGGCTCAAGCGCTATTTGAATCATAGAGGTCCCAAATTCGCAGTAGGAACTACAAGCCTCCGCACGCTTGAAAGTTGTCATTGGATTGGAGTAAACTATTTGGAAAATGGAATAGTACAGGACTTGGGACAGTTTGATGCTTATAAGTTGAATTCAAAGCATTCCACGCGAGATGCGTTTAAGGGATTACTTGGTTATTTGGAAATGAATGCAATTTCAAACATGGCCTTGCAAACTAAACTCATGATTAAACCCGGGTATACGATGAAAAGTGTAGACGGCATAGTCACTAATTTTCATCAACCAGGATCTACTCTATTGATGTTAATTAGCTCAGGAATAGGAGAAAGCTGGAGAAAAATCTACGCACACGCTCTAGCAAACGACTACCGCTTTTTAAGTTACGGCGATTCATCACTGCTTTATTTTCAGGATAACAAATTGTAGTTATTCACAACATTAGGTAATCCATGTCCCCTAGTATCAACTTAGTAGGGCATGAAATATATCTGTTTATTCATTCTTTTCAGCCTACAAAGTAAGTGCCAGCCCTGGCTGTTCTATAACGTTGAAAATCTTTTTGACACAATTTTGGACCAAGGATTTCAAGACGAAGAATTTTCTCCTCTTGGTACTAAGAGGTACAATAGTATCAAATATAGATTATGCATTCGGCAAAGTGCAAGAGCCTTATATGCTCTTTCAAAAAATAACTATGAGTCTCCCATAATAGCGCTCTGTGAAATAGAAAACCGCACGGTTATTGAAGATTTGATTCAACATAAGGCACTAAGAAAATTAGGTCCTTGGGGTATCGTTCATTACGACAGTCCTGATCATAGAGGTATTGATTGCGCGGTTATTTATAAAACCAAGGAAGTAAAAATCATGGATAGTGAACGAATACGCTATTCAACAGATTCTCTCTTGACACGTGATGCCTTATTCATAAGGTATCACGTGGATTCAAATTTCTATAATTTAGTTGTAGTTCATTTGCCGTCAAAAAGAGGTGGTGCTGCCGCAAGCGAATGGAAACGTAAATACGCTTGGAATTTCATTTCTTCTGCATTAGACACGTGTAGTGGGCGCACGATTGTAATGGGCGATTTTAACGACCTTGTAAAAAATGAGCTTTTAGAATATTTCTCCGACCCTTGGGCAATTGCAATGCCAATAAATTCAAAGGGGAGTTATAAATATCAAGGCAGGTGGAGTGTTATTGACGGCGCACTAGCCAATTTTAATATTTATTCAGAGGTTTGTGACATACCTCTTATCCAAGAAATAGATAATAAATGGGGACAACTCAAGCCTAAAAGAAGGTGGCTAGGCAGTTTTTATCAATACGGATACTCGGACCACCTGCCCGTTTACTTTTCGACCACCCTAGGTAATAGAAAATAAGTTATTTTCGTAGGGTTATAAAAAAGGTTCATCTGAATTATGAAAAAATTAATTGCCCTTAGTGTGCTTGCAAGCACTGTATTACTGAGCTCTTGTGAAACAGGAGGTTCAGAACCAGCTCCAATGACTTATCCAGGAGATTCACTTTCGGTATCAAGTTTAGCACGTCCTTTGGTTATTGAGACCACTGGGGCATGGTGTCAATATTGTCCAAACGGCGCTGAAATCATGGCCATGGTTGATGGCATCATGGGAGATAGTGTAGTTCTAATTGCTAATCATGTAGGTGATTGGTTTGCGAATGGAAACGCTGCATCAGCAGCCTTTGACGGAAACTTTCCTACTTCAGGTGTTCCAAATTTTTACGTTAATAACACAGATGTTGGTCAAAGCCCAACCGCTGCTGCGGGTGCTGCTTTGATGAATGATGTGGCTTTTGGGGTAGAAGCAGAGGTGGCAGACAGTGCGGGTAAGTTAATTGTATATCCTCGTATCAAATGTCTTGAAACAAAAATCAACGAAGTGTACATGATTCAATCCTATTTGCTATTAAACGGCGTGGTCGCCAAAGATTACGGCGGTGGTGTGGATTTGAATCAAGTAAGCTCATTGCCTAAGGTTACTACAGGCTCTGGCACAACGCCTTCCATGTGGTCACAAGATGCAGCAGAAATTACTTCAGGTGTATTCATGATTAAAGCAGGAACTGTTTATACGCACGATGAGGCCTTATTCGGACATGCTACAACCGCAGTAAAAGGTTGGATAAATAGCCCTGACGCCTCAATTGCAGATACTACAGGTGTTAGTCTTGGTGTTTGGGGAATGAATTTAGCTGACCTGAACGCTCTTGGATCTTCTTATGCAGCAGGAGACATTTTTGGAACGCGCTACTCGCCGGTTCAATTTGAAATCCAGAAACCAACCCTTCCCGTAGGAATGGAGGCTGATTACAGCGTAGCTACTATCATTTGGCAACTACGTCAAGACGGTTCGGGTGCATATGATTATGTAAACGGTAGCGTTACACACGTTGATTAAGTAGCATTTTTTGAATGATAAAAAAGCCCTGCGTTCCCGCAGGGCTTTTTTGTTGGTCATTAACGTAGTTTATTTATTTCTACGTTGCGATCTATTCTTATTCTGCTGACGCTGCATTTCTGCCATGCGTTGTTGGAATTTACTTTCTTTCTTCGGCTGAGCTCGCTTAGCATCAATTTTTGCAAGGATTGCCTCATCGTTTACAGTCTTGCGTATTCCCCATTGCATAGTAAATGTGATAATATTGGATAGGAAATAATAATAAGTCAAGCCCGACGGAAAACTATTCAGCACGAACATGAACATGAGTGGCATCAAATACATAATCACTCGCAACTGTTTCATTTGATCTGTAGAGCCAGTTTGCGGAGTCATTTGTTGGTTCATCCAAGTATAGAGAATTGTTGACGCCGTCATCAATAAGGTAAATAAAGACAAATGATTGCCAAAGAATGTTGAAATCAATGGAATCTGTGTAGACCAAGAAATAATGCTATCATAGGTACTTAAATCCTTGGCCCATAAGAAGCTTTCACCTCTAAGCTCAATTGAGGCAGGGAAAAAGCGGAACATAGCAAACAGAATTGGCATTTGAACAATTACAGGTACACATCCACCTAATGGACTTGCTCCAGCTTCTCTGTACAAATTCATTATGGCCTGCTGCTTTTGCACATTTTCTTTTTCAGAACTAAACTTCTCATTGATTGCATCTATTTCTGGTTTTAGAACGCGCATTTTGGCCATAGAACGGTAGGAAGCAAAGGTCAGCGGGCTCAATGTTAACTTGATGATTAACACCATAATGAAGATGATCAGACCATAGCCAAAACCATAACCTTCTAACCAATTAAAAATGGGAACCACCACGCCGCGTCCAATTGCTCCAAAAATGCCCCAACCAAAATTGATAGCCTTCTCGTATCCTTGGTCATAGGTTTTCAGAAGCTGGTACTGATTTGGGCCCACATACATTGCAAAAGGCAAGGTATATGCACCGCTAACCGTCTGATTCAAACGCGCAGTGGCACTAAATTCCTTAACTAAGTTTTCATTCTCATCATCACCATTTAGCGTTGCAATATCCGCAGATGAAAATCCTTGTTCAGGGTGAATGATCAGTGAAAAGAATCGTTGTTTTTGTGCCAACCAATTGATTGCATCCGTAGTCTCACTTTTATCCGAACCACGTCCTGCCAAATGCTCTACATCCCCATCCTCACTGAGTTGGTACACAAAGCTAGAATATTGACGTTCAGTGGTGATTCCTTTTTCTGTACGCTGAGCACTCCGCTCCCAATAAATTTCAGGCTTACCACTAGATTCAGCGGTTCCACTCACAATAAAGGTGAAATCATAACCAACCTCTGCCAACTCAATGCTTGCCTTAGTGGAGCCATCAGAAAACACAAGTGACCGGGCAGAACTTGATAGTACTTCAAATTTCTTTGAACTCAGCGCCTCACCACCAGGGAGTCGAATATCAAAAACTTGGCTATTTCCTTTAATTAAATCTAGTGCTTCGGTTTTTGCGGAATCGTCATAGGTATGATAATCTGCTAAAGCTGCACTGGTCAATATTGCACCAGCGGAAGAAAAGGTTAAACTTAGTTCTGCATTACTAATTGTTATTTCCTCTGGAGAAAAAGCATCAGGCTCAGAAGCAACTACTACATCCGCTACCTGCTGAGATTCACTCGCTAATTGTTCTTCTAAAACCTGTTCAACATCCTGCGTTGATTCTGTAGCAGGTTCAACCGGCGGAGCATTTTTAGTTTGCCACCAGCCAAATCCTAGCATTATAGCACCAATTAGCAGAATCCCTGTGATTTGATTTTTATCTATTCCTTTGTTTTGCTCCATATTATTTGTTTTGGCGGTATTCATCCGCTGCTTTTACGAATGAAACGAAAAGTGGATGCGGATTAAGCACTGTGCTTTTATATTCTGGGTGATATTGCACCCCTATGAAGAATGGGTGATCTTGTACCTCAATCACTTCTACCAATCCACTATCTGGATTAATTCCGGAGGTATGCAATCCCGCAGCAACCAATTCTTCTTTGTACTCATTATTAAATTCATAGCGGTGACGGTGACGCTCTGAAATAGTTTTTTCACCGTAGGCCTCAAAAGCCTTTGAACCATCTTCCAAGGAGCACTTTTGTGCACCAAGACGCATAGTACCGCCCATATCTGTGATGTGCATTTGTTCGTCCATTAAGGCAATTACCGGTTTTGTTGAATCCGGATGAACCTCTGTAGTACTCGCATCGCTCCATCCCAAGACGTTACGTGCATATTCTATCACTGCTGCTTGCATACCGTAGCAAATTCCAAAATAAGGGATCTTTTGCTCCCTAGCATATTGAACTGTAGCTACCTTCCCTTCAAATCCTCGTTCACCAAAACCAGGTGCTACAAGGATTCCGTCTAGGCCTTTGCAAAGGTCTGTTGCGTTCTTTGGGGTAAGATGTTCAGAATGTATCCATCGAACCTTAACCTCAACCTCATTAGCGGCGCCCGCATGAATGAACGATTCTGTTATTGATTTATAACTGTCTTTTAGCTCTACGTATTTACCAATTAACCCTATTTCTACGGTTCGCTTTGGGTATTGCAATCTGGATAAGAAATCTTTCCAACGATTCAAGTCGGGTTGTGTTTTACTTTCCATTGAAAAATGATCAAGCACTACTTCATCCAACTTTTCCTTATACATCATGATGGGCACCTCATAGATAGTAGACGCATCGCGAGACTCGATGACATTCCTTGGTCGTACATTGGTAAATAAAGCGAGTTTTCTGCGTATATCCTCATCCACAGAATGTTCTGAACGACAGACTAATACATCCGGCTGCACCCCACTCTCGAGCATAGTCTTCACACTGTGCTGAGTTGGTTTTGTTTTTAATTCACCTGTTACGCGCAAAAATGGAAGCAACGTAAGGTGAACCACCATACAATCTTTCTCCAATTCCCACTTTAATTGACGAACACTTTCAATGTAAGGCAGCGCTTCAATATCACCTACTGTACCACCAATTTCAGTAATTACAATGTCAAAATCACCAGTATCTCCTAAAATTCTTATTCGACTTTTAATTTCATCGGTAATGTGCGGTATAACCTGCACGGTCTTCCCTAAAAAGTCACCGCGTCGCTCTTTATCTATAACACTTTGATAAATTCTACCTGTGGTTACATTATTGCCTTGAGAAGTCGGTCGATTAAGAAATCGTTCGTAATGACCTAAATCCAGATCGGTCTCCGCACCGTCCTCGGTAACATAACATTCGCCGTGTTCATAAGGATTCAGTGTACCGGGGTCAACATTGATATAAGGATCTAATTTTTGAATAGTAACCCTGTAACCACGGGCTTGAAGCAAGGTAGCCAGTGATGCAGAAATAATTCCTTTTCCTAATGAAGATGTTACCCCGCCGGTAACGAAGATGTATTTAGTACTGGCCATAATTTTGAAACAAAACAGAGCAAAAGTACCTCTTTTCTAGGCGAATTAAAAGGCAAAACTTGCACTTATAGTGGGCATTATCGGTAATTGATTAACACGTTCCGCAGCTACCCTATCGTAGAAGAAAATATTTTCGCGATTATAAATATTTGTTGCGCCAAAAGTCAATTCGAAAGAACCGGATTCTAACTTAGTTGCATATTTCAAGGAAGCGTCTAATCTGTGGTAGGTAGGCAACCTTTTACTATTCAAATCACCATAAAGAACGCTCGGGTCACCATTCGCTGTGGTGTAATCAAAATCTATATCTGGATTTCCATAATCGTCCAAGAAGTCAATCCCTGGGTAATATCCTTGGGTTGGGGTAAATGGAAATCCTGTTCCGAGATTCCAACGAACAGATAAAAACCATTTTTCTTCTTTTCCCAATTTGGCATTTCCAACCAAATTTATATTGTGTCTACGGTCAAAATTTGGATTGTACACTTGAACCCCGTCATCACGGGTAACTTTGCTCCATGCATACACAGCCCATAAGTAGTAACGTCCCCTTTCGTATTTAGCTACTGCGTCATAACCAAAGGCTAGTCCTCTTTCAACAATAAAATCTTTCCTTAAAATTTCTGGTCTATCGCTATACACGGGAATATCGTTGTACAATTTGTTGCGATTGATATTGGTGATTTGTGAGAAATCCTTCACGTAAGACTCTAGGTTGATATCCCAATACTTCCCAATATCGTATTCAAAGCCTGCTACACCGTGCGCCGCCTTTTGAAGCTTTGATGTTATTGGTCTGTCACGAAATGAATTAGGTAGATCTGTGGCGCCACTCAAGAAACCATAAAATAAATTTACCACGTCTCTGTCCGAATTAGCAGCTACTAAGTTCTGGCTGTAACGGCCTCCAGAGGCTTTGAATCTAAAGTCTTCTGTAATGTTGTATTTGATACCTAATCTTGGTTCTATACTCAGTTCTGAAAGTGAACCGTAATAATGCAACCTCAACCCTGGCTCCAAAACAAGTAAGGGAGTTACTTTACGGTAATTGAAATACCCGCCTAATTCCGTAGTGTTTTCCTCCTGATTGAGCTTCAGCCCCAAAGAGTTGGTGAAATCAAATCTTGTATTATAACCAATCAAATCAATACCGTACTTAATCTCATCTGCCTTGCCCAAGAAGTAGGTGAAATTTAAACCTCCATTAAACCCATTTATGGACGAACTTCTTGGTTGGTCTAAGTTTTCTGTACTTTCAATGTAATAGGTACTCTGTGCAAAGTCTCCTTCTATTAGCGTTGCAGATGCAGGAGGAACTACTAAAAAATTGATGCCGTATCCAGTGCTGTTCCATTTAATCCCTTGAGCGCTGTCCAACATGACAGCATCACTAAAGTTGAAGGCTTTCGCGCTCATTTTAGAACCGGATGAATTCTGAGTCGTAAATTTTCCGTAGATATCATTAAAGGTAAAAGGCAGTCCCCCAAACCTAGTCTCCACGTACGGATAAAAAACCGGAGCAGCTTGGCGCAAATAAGAAGTTTTACCGCTGATGAATAAACTATTGTTAGCAATGCCATTGGCGTCTTTTTTACCAATTGGCGCCTCCAACAGTAATTTACTCATATAGGTTGAGGCATAGGACTTTGCTTTTATTTTGGAACGATTACCATCACGGGTAGTGATGTCCATTACAGACGAATTCCTAGAACCATATTGAGCACCAAAACCAGCCGTATAAACCTTTGCTTCTTGCAATACATCTGTATCAAAAACGGAGAAAAAACCAATACTATGAAAGGGGTTGTAAATAATCATTCCGTCTAGTAAAACCAGGTTTTGTATTGGTGCTCCACCACGTATATACAATTGACCACCTTGATCTCCGGTGGTTACCACCCCAGGAAGAACGGCTAAGGCTTTCATCAAATCTGGATCACCACCCGCTGAGAAGGTCTCAATATTTTTTGGATTTAAACTTACTACAGCGGTGTTGACTTTAATTTTTCTTTGCAGCCGAGCTACATTGATATCCACTGTATTCAGCATTTCTACGCTCTCTTCAAGGTATACTTTTATAGAAGCTGGTTTATGCTTAAAAACTCGAGCCTCCACCTTTTGAATCTCATACCCCAAGTAACTCACTGTTATTTCTTTCAAACCCACAGGCACGTCAGAAATTTGAAAATATCCGTTGAAATCAGTAGTTGCTCCCAGCCTATCCTCCTCTATGACAATGTTTGCATAAGGTATTGGCGCACCGCCATCTTTCTCATAAACAAATCCCCGTAAAATTTTCCCTTGACCATAGACTGAACTCGTCAAAAGGCAGGATAGAAGGAATTGGAGTAGTTTTTTCATTTCAATGAAGGTTAGGCAAATGTAAGGTCTAAAGCGCACACTTAATGAGCCATTCTCTCAAGTGCTCATATTCGTTTGAGCTAGAAGGTATTACTCCTTTGCATTTGCGGTCAAATTCAAGCAATTCTTCTAACATTAAGTGCGCATGAGCACGACTATAATGACGCGAAGCTGCCGCAAATTGTTTTAAAAAATAGGGATGTATTTTTAGGGCTGTGGCAATTTGTTTCTCCGTCGTTCCCTTCATGCTGTGGTATTGAATAAGATTATTCACGAAATTGAATAATACGCCAGTTATCATCTGCACTGGATGGTCTTTAGGATTCTTAGAGAAATAGTGCGCAATTTTAAACGCCTTCGCTATATCTCTTCGAGCAATGGCTGCAACGAGTTCAAAATTATTATAGTCCTTGGATATACCTATATGCCTTTCAATATCCTGAGCCGTCAATTGACGATTATCGCCCATTGCTACCTCCAGTTTCTCAACTTCTTTGAACAATCGGCTTAAGTCTGAACCAACTTGTTCGGCCATAGCAGCAACCACCTCAGTTCCCGCTTGAAATCCCTTTTTTTTAAGATGGCCCTCTAACCAAGGAATCACTTGGTAATCTCTCAAAGGATCACTCTCCAAAAAGACAGTTTTACTTTTTATGGCTTTACCTGCTTTTGATCGCTTATCCAGTTTCTTGTGCATGTGGCCAAAGGCAAGGATAGTTGATGGCTGAGGCTGGTCTAAATAACCCGTTAGTAATTCCCAATCTGTAGCTTTGAGGTGTTGCGCCTCTTTAACGATGACTACCATTTTTTCGCTCATCATAGGGAATCGCTTTGCCTCTTCCAATATTTGAAGCATATTGGTCTCTTTGCCATACAAAACCGTCTGATTGAAACTTCTTTCGGATTCGTCCAAGGCATTACGCTCCAAATAATCAAGCAATTGTTGCGCATAGAACGACTCTTCACCGGCAAAAAAATAGACAGGCTGGTAATCTCCGTTCTTTAATGCGTTTAATATACTCTCAAAGGAATTCGCTGCCATTTTCTAGATCAATCGTTGTGATAAGGTTCGCCCTGCAATATCGTCATTGCTCGGTAAAGTTGTTCTAAGAAAACAATACGAATAAGCTGATGAGAAGTCGTCATTGCACTCATGCTCAAAACGGCATTTGCCCGTGTAAACATGGTAGAAGAAAAACCATAGGCTCCACCTACAAGGAACACAAGCCTTTTAGGGCCCGAGTTTCGCCATTTTTGAATTTGATTGGCAAATCCTCTGCTATCGTATTGACGACCTTTCTCATCTAACAATACCACAAGATCAGAAGAAACAATGAATTTTTGAAAGCTCTTGGCCTCGGCTTCCTTTAGAATATCAGGTCGCATCTTCCCACCGCCTTTCACATCTGGCAGTGCAATTAAGGCCGTGTCTTGATAGTGTTGAAGTCTATTCAAATACACTTCTACTCCCTCCTTCATCCATCGTTCAGAAGTTTTACCAATAACAAGAAATACAATCTTCATAGCTAAGGCAAAGATGCTAACTTGCAATGAGAAGCACCAATGTAGGCGGTAAATAAATATGAGTTCAGAGAAATGGATTCCCGATTTTAAGGCTCTTCAACCATCTTTTGATTTGGCAATAGCTGAAGATATTGGGGATGGAGATCACAGCGCACTGAGCTGTTTAAATTCAAATGCAAAAGGTAAAGTAAAGCTGCTTGCAAAAGAAAATGGAATTATTGCTGGAGTCGCCTTATCAAAATACCTCTTTACAACCATTGATCCAACTGCAGTTGTTAACGTATTCATTCAGGACGGTTCCCGAATCCATACAGGTGACATTGTATTGGAGGTGGAAGGCAATTCAATAAAATTACTCCAAGCCGAACGACTCGTTTTAAATTACATCCAACGTCTTTCTGGAATTGCAACAAGCACTTCCGAATACGCCGCTTTAGTAGCTCATACATCATGTACCATTTTAGACACACGAAAAACTACTCCAGGACTTCGCATTTTGGAAAAATGGGCTGTGGTGCTAGGAGGTGGCGGAAACCACAGAATGGGACTCTATGATATGATAATGCTGAAGGACAATCATATTGATTTCTCTGGAGGAATACTTCCTGCGGTAAAAAAGGTTCGCAACTATTTGGAACTAAATAACAAGTCACTGCAAATAGAAGTAGAAACTAGAGATATAAGCGAGGTTTTACAAGCCATAGAAGCACAGGTCGATAGAATTATGCTTGATAATTTCACTGTTCAACAAACCAAAGAAGCGGTGGAACTGATAGCAGGACGTGCGGAAATTGAAAGTAGTGGTGGGATAACAAAAGAAACCATTGTGAGCTACGCAGAATGTGGGGTAGATTTTATAAGCGTTGGTGCACTTACTCATCAAATTGCTAGTTTAGACTTAAGTTTAAAGGCTTGCACAGAATTATGAGGAACATTTTAAACTCTTTTTATGATACAATTAGAAAGACCTTAGGTAGGATCAAACCGCCTTTTTTTGACGGTCTCTCCATATGGGATGTACTCTATTTTTTCTTTCGAGGTATATATGAAGGTGCCATTTCCACTAGGGCTGGTTCAGTAAGTTTCAGCTTCTTTTTGGCACTATTTCCTGGAATCATCTTCATCTTCACTTTAATTGCCTATTTGCCAATAGAAGCATTTCAAACAGAATTATACTCCATATTGAGTGATGTTCTCCCCCCATCTACGCATGAGATGGCTTTTGCCACAATTGATGATATCCTAACCATTAAACGCGGCGGTCTATTGTCCGTAACCTTTGCTGCTGCTGCACTTTTTGCCACTAACGGTACGCTTTCTCTAGTTTCCAATCTTGGTATCAGCTCAAATATTAGCGATGCTAAAAAAATTTGGTGGCAATATTTGAGTGCCTTTTTACTAACTATTGGCTTAACGCTGCTCGTATTAATTGCAATAGTGGCACTAATATTCTCACAAGGCTTTACAGGATGGCTCGCAGATCAAGGATACATCTTAGAATACAGCACAAGTATTATTTATTGGGTACGCCTACTGATTCTATTACTTACCGTTCTGATAGCTATTTCACTCGTTTATAATTACGGCCCCGTACGTAGCAGAGATTGGCGTTTCATTAGCCCTGGTAGTATACTTGCCACGCTACTCATTATTCTTTCCTCCAATGGCTTTGGATATTACGTTGAGAATTTCTCCACTTACAATAAATTTTACGGTTCCATTGGAACACTGCTTATCATGCTCCTATGGATTTACATAAACGCCTTTGGGTTGATCATTGGTTTTGAATTAAACGCAAGTGTAAGCGGAGCAAAACAAGGAAAAGAAGTAAAACCCTAGGCTTTTACCTCATCAGAGAAAACTGCTGGTACTTAATAAATTCTATACCTTCAAGGTCCCTGTAAATAACTTTCGCAACATAGACACCTTCATAACAGGTTTTGTCATCGAAGGTGCCGTCCCAACCTGTGTTAATGTCCTTACTGTAGAATAATATATTTCCTAAACGGTTATAAATCTGCATCTCAAAGTAGCTGATAGCATTTGCTTTTACGATGTAGTAATCATTTTTTGTATCCCCGTTTGGTGTAAACGCAGATGGCATGAACACGGCAGCAACATCCCTTGGATCAGGCAAAGTATCGCAATCAAGCGCTGTTACAAAAACTGAATCCGAAGTCTCATACTTGCAATATCCGGTGCTGACTACAATAATTTCATTCTTATCAAATGTTTCCTGAAAATTTGGACCATTCTGAGTCAAACCCGTATTCACCGCATTCCATGTGAATGCAAAATTGAATGTCATAGATGGCCCGCCCGACACATTAATTGCTGGAGAAGTTCCGCTAAATGGGGCAACTAAGCCTGCTGCACAATCTAACCAACCGCTAGTTGCAGTCAATTCATTAAAGTCAAAATTTTGCGCCAAAGTCGTGAATGACCCAGGGTTTAAATGCGTGGACATTACTAACTGAACATCCCCAATACTTCTTGCTTCCGACCACATTCTGAATTCATCAAATTCAGCGTTGGTGTAAAGGGCCGTTCCGTTTAGTGGATTAATTCCATAACCTAGTATAGTAGAAGCATTTGAAGTAATATCACCTAACGGAAAGGATTGAGAGACCTCAAATCCACCGTCTATAAACATGGTTGCGTCTGTTGTTCCTCTATTCCATGAAACAGCAACATGATGCCAATTACCGTCATTAACAGAGGAAAGCGCACCACTCATTGAATTAGCTGTTCCCGTAGCGTCCAAGGCCGCAAAAGTCACATTGCCATTCAAATCCATTAATACAGCCCATCCCACACCAACTGCGCTTTGACTAGAGGCTAGAACAGTAAGCGGAGCCGATTGATTCGACTTTACCCAAAATTCTACTGTAAAGTTGGCATTACCGAAAGAGGTATTCGCGGAAAAAGGTATTTCAAAGTAAGAAGAAGTACCGTTCAAAGAGATTGAGTTATTTGAAGGAGACGTTCTGCTAACATTTACGTCTACTAAGTCTGTTGGACATACTGCCCAAGTGTCTTCGTCAACGTTAATAGTCATTATTTGTGCAAATGAGGACACACTAAAAACAACCATTAAGAGTGAAAATAATTTCTTCATTTATTTCGACTTGTTCTCCAAAAGTAAGATTAATAATTGATTGTTTGGCGTTCACTCCAAATACGTAATTTTTCCCCATCCCAGCACAGATATTTTGGAACGCTCCTCGAGCAATGTCTCGACCATAAACCATAAGTATTTGCACCCGTTGCTGAAATGCTTAGCCAATGACCTTCTGCTGTAGCCTGAGGTAATTGCGCCCCGTGAGCTAGGTAATCTCCAGCAAAACAAAGAGGGCCTGCAATATCAAACGGTTGCATAACGCCTTTAACTTCTTGGCCATGCTCATTCCATACGTGCATTGGAAAAGATCGAGTAACACCATACGCATCTCGCATAAAAAAATCGGCACCAAGATGTATAAATACCCGGCTCTTGTCTAAAACATATTCTATTTTGGAAACTGCTAGACCAGCCTCCGCGTGAACCCATTGACCAAATTCAGTAAGGAGCTGATAGGAAGAATCCGCAAAAACCTCAGCAACCATGGAGCCATAAGCATTCATCTTACTATCCGGTGATATGTATTCCGAAGGCAGTCCTCCCCCAATATCAAGCGTATGTATTTTTCCTGGCTGCCTTTTATTGATTTCATCAGCCAAGGATTTAAGATTTTCCAAGGCTTGACGTTGGACCGCTAAGTTTTTCATTTGCGAACCGCTATGCATATGCAAAGCATGTACGGGATATGCCATTGCAGCTTGAATAATAGCATCTTTATTCTCTATTGCGACACCAAACTTACTTTCGTTGCGGCTTACATCAAATATTTCTGGTCCGCCAGTGTGAACCTGGGGATTAATTCGAATGCCAATGAGACATGTAGAGTCGAGCGGAAATCTATCTAATTCTTCAATAGAATTCACATTGACTAGCATTCCGAGTAAACGGGACACTTCATCAATCTCACGCCTTGTTTTTACTGGAGAATCAAAAACCACTTTATTTATGGGACATCCAGCATTTAACGCATAATGAACTTCTTCCATTGAAGCTGCCTCCAAACCAAACCCTGCATCCACTAGTGCTTTTAACATTTGAGCATGTGGATTAGTCTTGATAGCAATGGTATGAATACAAGTTGCAGGGAAGCTTGACTTTAAATGTTTCAAGCGTTCATGTAAAGAAGGTAGATGTGCAACAAGCACACTGGTATCCTTTTGATCCACTACAGCATTAAAGTCAGCAATGATTTTTGATATTTCTAATTTTGAAATCAACCAAACATTTTTTGTGCGTATTCTTCAATAATCTCAATTGTGCGATAATCGTTGTGTAGATCTATAGCATCCTCCTCGAGAAAAGCACGAACTGTATAGGCACCTATTGCCAAACGAATAAAGCTTCGATCTCCATACTGTACCGGCTGACCAAAGAACACTTTTTTGATACCGTCCTTGTAACCTTCATGAGTAGATGTTGTAATGGCCTTAAAGAGATCTTTAAGTTCAGAATTGTTCAACGCATTCCCATTTACCCAAACCTGAAAACTAATTATGGACATATTCGTCTTAAGCTGATCTGGCATGAGCTTAAAGTAAGTTGAATCTTCTAAACGAGCCATTACTCCCATAGCCCATCTAGTGATAATATCGTCCGTCTGAGCAACCGACCAATAACTGTATGCCTCCATTTCATCCAATGCTATTTCCCACCGCAAACGGAGTGCTTTATTTTCCTTTTCAGGCAAATATTCGCGCATATTTTGCATAAACCACGGCACATCATAGGCAGAAAATAACTTACCGTAGGGTTCTATAATAGAAGCATCTACCTGTTGAAGTTCTTCGCTCCATTTTCTTGGCACTAACATTGCCGCACAAAAAGGAGGTGCTTGAAAAAACTTGGAGCCAGTCAACATGATCATAACTCCCTTTTCTAATAAAGAATGGATAAGTTTGGGGTCCACTCGGAATTGACATAAATCCACAACCCACATGGTACCGTCGTCTGGATCAATAATATCAAGATCATCTTTAATCCCTGATTTAGAACCAAAAACAAGAGAGCCCACCACCGCTGCATCTTTATTTGCATCGATTATTTCTTTCACTGATTTACTTCGGTCTAGTATATTTCCTTCTTTATCTCTTGCATCTAAGTAATGAACCTCACTAATATGCTCAGGATTAACGAATTCGCCTTTAGAAATTTTATCTCCAAACTGATTGAAATTGGCATAAAACCTTGACTCTGAAGCATAGCCTGAGCCTGAGCCCAATTCCTCCGGACAACTTACAATATTGATCAACTTTTTATTTGGGTTGAGCATTCCTTGAAACATCAAGGGGTAATACACTAAATCTGAACCTGAAGGGCCAAAGTAAATATCAAATGGATCATTAAACTCACTTCCTACTAAATCCCTTAGCCTATTACTTTGCTTTTCTAACAAATTCTCATAGTTGAGTTCATCATACTTTCCTAAAAAGGCCTTAGCAACGCCATGAGAACGGCGAGTCAATAAATTTGCAGTACACGATCCTCGTTGCAATAAGGTTTCATATTGCACAGGATTTAAATGGTATTTGTTTCGATTGGTGCCTTCAATAAGGTGCACTCTTTCGTCACAACCTTGCTCTAAAATTTCACTTATTTCTGCCTTGCTAATTCTGCGGGCCATACTTATGAGTTCAAATGAGCCGGAAAAATACCACCTTATCAAGGGATTATCAAGGTTAGCACACCTTATTATTCCACAAGTTTTGGTAGCTTGAGGGTCTAAATAACGAGCATAATTATCATGAAGAAATGGATGCCCATATTGCGAACATGGATTCTACCCATGGCAATTCTTTTAGGATTAAATGTAGCTTTCCTTAGCCCTGCATACTTCAATGGCGATATTCTTGACCAAGACGATATCAAACTGGGTTGGGCGAAAAGCAAAGAAATTAGAGATTACAGAGAGGCAACAGGTGAAGAACCGCTTTGGACCAACTCTATGTTCAGTGGAATGCCTGCGGCACAAATCTCTACCAAATACGGCGGAAATATTTTTGAATATATCACCTCTGCAGTGCGCACTATCGGAGGTAAAACCTCATCTACCTACATTATTTTTTACTTAATGATAGGTGGATTCATAGGCCTACGTGGCTTAGGCGTGAACCATTGGCTCAGTACTATAGGCGGATTTGCTTACGGCTATAGCGGATTCTTTATCATTGGATATGCAGCAGGTCACAATGCCAAAGTAAATACTGCGGCATTTATTCCCATGATGATCATGGCCATGCTATTAATTTTTGAGAAGAAGAATTGGAAAGCAATGATATTACTAGCCATTTTTGCTGGGCTTAGTATTCATCGCAATCACTTCCAAATCACCTACTATGCGGGAATCTTCATGGCAGTGATTTGGGTGAATTACTTTGTTAAGTATTTCAAAGAAAAGGCATTACCAGAATTTGCAAAGCTCTCGGGAGTCATGCTGCTGGCAGGGGCGCTGAGTATAGGACCGAATCTTGCGAATATGTGGGGTACCAAAGTTTATACCAAAGAGAGTATGCGAGGAGGTATCTCAGAATTGACTGAACGAAACCAAAACCAAGGAGAAGGTGGCCTTTCATTTGATTATGCAATGTCATGGTCAAGTGGAATCTATGAAACTGTTGCCATGGTTATCCCAAATGCCGCAGGTGGTGGCATGATGGTAGATTACTCTAAAATGGGTACTGAAACCTACGATCAATTATTTAAGGCCTTCCGTCAACAGGGAATGAATGCGAGTAAAGCAGAAGCACAGGCGAATCAATATATGGGCGCAGCCTTTATGAAATGGACTGGAGAAAGTATGGGTAACGGTGCCTATTATGTGGGAGCTGGTGTTTTTATGCTCTTTTGTTTAGCCTTCTTTTCAGTAGGTGGAACCATTCGTAATTGGGTAATCGCTTCTAGCGTACTTTCCCTTTTCATGGGCTGGGGTTCCAATTTTGAAACATTTAATGCGTTATTGTTTGATTACCTCCCGCTGTACAACAAGTTTCGGGTTCCTTCCATGGCCATGGTTATTCTATTCTTTTTAGTGCCTTTTTATGGACTCTATGGATTAAACGCATGGATGCAGTTTGATAAGAAAAAACGATTTGAAACCTTTAAAAGGGGTGCGGGGCTTTTTGGTGCATTTATACTTCTATTTGGGCTAATCGCACCTTTTGTCATGAATCTAGAAGGTGCCAGAGACGCTGGATTTACACAGCAAGGCTTTTCTTTAGACCAGCTCATTAGCGACAGAAGGGGAATTATTACCAGTTCTGCAATGCGTTCTTTATTCTTTGGTGGACTTACGGCACTTACCCTGTATGTATGGCATATTGGTAAACTAAAAGAAGTTGCTGCGGTTGTTGTTTTAGGAGCGATTACCCTCGGAGATTTGTTCTTATTCAATCGCGATCAGTTAGAATTAGACGACTTCCAAACGAAGCGTCAGTGGGAAGCACAATATGCGCCAAATGTTGCAAACCAAACTATCTTAAAGGATACTGACCCACACTTCCGTGTGTGGAATTCATTGGCGGGTCTCACCAACGATAGTTACACGAGTTACCACCACAAGAGTATTGGCGGATACCACGGTGCCAAATTACAACGTTATCAAGACCTCATTGACAACCAGCTCAATAAGCAAAATATGGCATGCTTTAATATGCTCAATGCCAAATACATTATTACTCAAGGAGGAAACGGACAACCCCAAGCACAACGGAATCCAAATGCATGCGGGAACGCTTGGTCCGTGAATACTGTAAATATTGTCGCGAACGCCGATGCTGAGATGGCAGCACTTTCAAACTTCAATCCTAAGACTTCGGCAATTGTGGATACTCGTTTCAGCGATTATCTCGGGAACCAAACCACATTCGCTCCAGCTAAACTGAAGCTCACCAGCTACGACCCAAAATACATGGAGTACAGTTTTGAAGGTGGAGATGCGTTTGTGGTATTCTCTGAAATCTACTATGAAGGATCTGGAAACGATTGGCAAGCTTACCTAGATGGTGCGCCAATAGATCACATTCGCGTGAATTATACACTCAGGGGAATCAAAGTTCCCGCAGGCAAGCACGAAATCGTCTTTGAATTTAAGCCAGACTCCTACTATACTGGGAAAAAGGTTAATATGGCTGGCTCTGCCATTCTTTTGCTCTTACTGGCCTACTTTGGGTGGACGACGTACAAAGAGGGAAAACAGTAAACCAAACAAGAAATACTTTAAATAGAACCGCCAGCGCGATGCTGGCGGTTTTTCTTTGAATCCAATCTTATTCAAAAATAGCTTGGAGAACTGCTTTAGCCTGAAGACTCCGTTCGTATTTATGAGTTAATGCTGAATCTAAGCGCGGACAATTTTCTTTATGAGCTTGGATAAAGTCCACAATTCCTTGGGTGTTTTCATAACTAAATACATCACCCGCGTTCACTGAACGAATAATTTTGGCCGCATCACCTTGAATTGGACCTAGACCCAATATTGGATTACCTGCACCCATGTAATCAAACAATTTACCTGGCACATGACCCTTTGCACTATCTACCTCTGGCAGCAAAAACAATGAAAGATGACTAGCCATCATTATGGAGTTCAACTCTTTCTTGGGCACATAGTCAATAAATTCTAGCTGCACATGTGCTTTACACTTTTCCAACCGTTTCTTACTCAATCCGTCCCATGAACCAATAACCTTTAGATGAATACTAAAGTCAAGAAGATTCAATGCCTTGATAAAATCTTCAACCGGATACTGGGCAGCAAGTGTACCAGCATAGGTGATGGTGAATTGCGCTGGCCGAACTTCATGATGACCAGAAAAATCTTCTTGATCAAATCCATTTGTGATTGTATGAATTTTAGACTCTGGTTGGGCTCCCTTTGCTGCATACAACTTACTCCATGCAGGACTTACACTAATTAGCTGATCACAAGAGGCAAACACCTTTCGCTCTAAAGCACGCTCATAAACCCGTGTTAAAAGGGTTGGATAAAATTTGCGGTAATAATAAATGTCTGTCCACGGATCACGGAAATCAGCCGTCCAATTCACACCGAAATTGTTTTTGATTCGCAAACCTATTAATTGTGAACTATGAGGTGGTGATGTTGTAATCCAGTGCTTAACGTTTTGCTCTTTTATAATCTTAGTTACAGCTCTATATGCGTGTTTGTTCCAACCTTTTCGAGCATCTGGAACAAAGAAATTCCCACGAACAAATCTGGCAATTTTTTGGACTAATCCCACATGAGCTTCTTCTCCTGAAAACCCACTAAAAGGAACCTTCTTTTTACCAGTCACTTTCTTATATGCACCAAATTTTTCGCTTGTTCCTGTGCGTATTACTCTAATTCCATTGTCCACATCTGCATAGAGCCCTTCATCTCGCAAGGGATATGTTGCCTTTTCTGCATCAATAGTCACAACGAAAATCTCCACACCTTCACGCGCAAGGTATTTGCTCAACTTAAGCCAGCGTTGAACTCCTGGACCTCCTGCCGGGGGCCAATAATATGTTATTATTCCTAATTTCAAAGCTTTTTGTCGTCCTTCACCTCTTCGTAGTTAATGTACTCTCCTACGTTCTTATTCACTTTACTGCGCTTTTCAGAATTTCCTGTAGCAGACGGTTTTTTTGTACGTTGCGTTGGCTTAACACGAAAAAGTCTATCTAGAGATTTGAATATGAAATAAGCCAGAATAGAGAATGCGATAAATCTAATCACTGCATCAATTTTTTTTCAAGATAAAAAGAATCCCGGGGTGCTGAACCCCGGGATTTCAATAATGTAGTTAACAACTAACGGCTCAAATACAAACTGCGTTCGCTGTATAATTTTTTGAAGACTGGGTCTTTTAAGTCTTTGATGAATCGAATCTCCTCTCCAGTGGATTTCATTTCGGGTCCAAGCTTTTTGTTGACATTAGGGAACTTACTAAAAGAAAACACAGGAACTTTAATGGCAAACCCATCCATCTGAGGATTAAAATCAAAGTCTTTCACCTTTTTAGTTCCAAGCATGACCTTGGTTGCATAATTCACATAAGGCTCACCGTAGGCTTTACAAATAAAGGGTACTGTTCTAGAAGCACGCGGGTTAGCTTCAATGATGTACACGATATCATCTTTGATTGCAAATTGGATATTTATTAATCCTTTAGTATCCAGCGCCTTAGCAATATTGATCGTATGCTCTTTTATTTGTTGCATTACAAGTGGACCCAAATTAAAAGGTGGCAAAACTGCCGAACTGTCTCCGGAGTGAATACCACAAGGCTCAATGTGCTCCATGATTCCAATGATGTATGCATCTTCACCGTCGCAAATGGCATCCGCCTCAGCCTCAATAGCGCCGTCAAGGTAATGATCTAGTAGAACCCTATTCCCCTCAAACTCCTTGAAAAGATTAATTACATGACGTTCCAATTCCTCCTTATTAATAACAATTTTCATACCCTGGCCTCCCAATACATAGGAAGGTCGGACCAAAATGGGAAAACCTAGCTGCTCTGCGATATCGAGTGCCTCATCTGCATTAGTGGCCACATCAAACTTGGGATAAGGAATATTAATTTCTTTTAAAAGTGTAGAAAATGAACCTCGATCCTCAGCTAAATCGAGTGCTTCGTAGGACGTTCCAATAATCTCTATACCGTATCTGCTCATTTTTTCCGCCAATTTCAGCGCGGTCTGTCCACCCAACTGGACAATCACTCCTTTTGGCTTTTCATGAAGTATAATGTCATAGATATGCTCCCAGAAAACAGGCTCGAAGTACAATTTATCCGCTGTATCAAAATCGGTACTAACTGTTTCAGGATTACAGTTAATCATAATCGTTTCATACCCTTCTTCCCTAGCACTTAATACGCCGTGTACACAACTGTAGTCAAATTCAATTCCTTGACCAATACGATTTGGACCTGAGCCCAAAACCATGATTTTTTCTTTCTCACTAACCACACTTTCGTTTTCAATTACCTCAACCCCATCTGAGTTGACAAACGGCATCTCAAAAGTGGAATAGTAATAAGGTGTTTGCGCAGGAAATTCCGCCGCACAGGTATCTACTAGTTTCCAAACTCGTTTTATACCTAATTCAGTTCTCTTGTGGTGCACCTCGCTTTCCAAAGCGCGAACCATGTGCGCAATTTGACGATCCGCAAAACCTTTCATTTTTGCCTCTTGAATCAATTCTTTAGGTAAAGAATCTAACGAGTGCTTTTCTATTCGACTTTGAACTTTTGATAGATCCTCGATTTCCTTCAAGAACCACATATCAATGCGCGTGATATCATAAATCGTGCGCAAAGGAATGCCCATTTGAATGGCATCATAAATGACAAATAATCGGTCAGAAGATGCGTATTCAAGCTTATGCAGAATTTCATCCTGGTCACTCAAACCTTTGCCATCTGCGCCCAATCCGTTTCGTTTAATCTCCAAAGATTGCGCTGCCTTGTGTAGGGCTTCCTGAAAGCTGCGGCCAATACCCATTACTTCTCCAACCGCCTTCATTTGGATGCCTAATCGGGTATCTGCACCTTCAAATTTCTCAAAGTTCCAGCGAGGAATTTTAACAATCACATAATCCAAAGTAGGCTCAAAATAAGCCGTAGTGGTCTTGGTAATTTGATTCATTAGTTCATCAAGCGTGTAACCAATAGCCATCTTGGCAGCAATCTTTGCAATGGGGTAACCCGTTGCTTTAGAGGCCAATGCAGAGGACCTACTAACTCGAGGGTTAATTTCAATCGCAACGATGTCTTCTTTTTCGTCCGGACTCACAGCAAACTGAACGTTACAACCGCCGGCAAATGTTCCAATGCTGCGCATCATTTTGATGGCCATATCACGCATCTTCTGATACGTGGTATCACTCAATGTCATCGCAGGAGCTACAGTTATAGAATCACCTGTATGTATTCCCATAGGATCCATATTCTCTATGGAACAAATGATGATGATATTGTCATTTTCATCACGAAGTATCTCCAACTCGTATTCCTTCCAACCCAGCAAGGCCTTATCAATCATCACTTCGTGAATGGGACTAATTTCCAAACCTCTGCTCAATGCGGTGTCAAATTCTTCTTCAGTGTGTACAAAAGTTGCACCGGCACCACCTAAAGTAAAAGAGGCCCTAACACAAAGGGGGAAACCAAATTCTTGAGCAGTTTCTTTACCACGCAAAAAGCTCTTCGCTATTCTAGAAGGGGCCATTGGTATATCTATCTGTTCCATCAACTTGCGGAACTCATCTCTATCCTCAGTAATGTTAATGGCATCAATATCTACACCAATAATTTTCACATCATGCTCTTCCCAAATACCTTGCTTATCTGCCTCAATACATAGATTTAAAGCGGTTTGTCCACCCATGGTTGGAAGTACCACATCTATATCTGGATGTATTTTGAGAATCTCTTCTATGCTCTCAAAGGTGAGGGGCTTCAAATAAATATTATCCGCAACCACCTCGTCCGTCATAATGGTTGCTGGATTTGAATTGATTAAAGTAACGGTAATCCCTTCCTCTCTGAGTGAGCGTGAAGCTTGAGATCCTGAGTAATCAAACTCACACGCTTGACCAATTACAATTGGTCCAGACCCGATAATTAAAACGTGCTTAATGGATGAATTCTTCGGCATGAACTTAAGATTTGTACAAATTTAGTTGGCATAGGGCCAAAAAAAAGGTGTTGCGATTAGCAACACCTCATATATTATCAAAAGGTTTTTAACATCTTAACCTTTGTAGTTTCCTTTATCACTTACGGTTAATCTTTTGCGCCCCTTAGAGCGACGAGAAGCCAAAACTTTGCGGCCATCTGCGCTTTCCATTCTCAAACGGAATCCGTGCTTGTTTCTGCGCTTTCTATTACTAGGTTGAAATGTACGTTTCATAACTCTAACTATTATCCCACTTATTCGGGCGTGCAAATATAACTCTATGAATCTTTTCTGCAACTCTACAGAGAAAAAAATATTTATGAAAATCTGTAAAAATGGAGTCGTTAAATCTCAACTTCGAAAATAAAAAGTCTATATTGAATTTAAATGATTTGTAATCCAACCAACCACTACCAATGGACACGAATGAAACAAACTCACAAGGAATGTGGGACTCTAGGTTCAGTAAAAGAATTTATGCATACGGAAAGCTGCCCAATGCATTCTTTGCTCAGGAGTTAAGTAAAATCCGAACGGCGGGTATTCTGCTACCAGGCGAAGGAGAAGGACGAAATGCTGTACATGCTTTGACAAAAGGATGGAATGTTATTGCGTTTGATCAAAGTAAAAAAGGGCGTGAGAAAGCCTTGTCTTTAGCCGCAGAAAATGGAGTGGAACTTGATTATACCATTGCGGACGCCTCTAACTTCCAATGTCCCGTCTTAGTGGATGTCCTAGCCTACACCTATTTGCATCTACCCTCTCCCAAGGCAGAATCTGTTTATGCTCGCCTGAATAACTTTTTGGCTCCGCAAGGAAATTTGATTTTTGAGGCGTTTTCTACAAAAAACATCGGAATGGGAAGTGGAGGCCCTCAAACAGAAAGTATGTGCTTCACCGTAAGTCAAGTGAAGGCTCTGTTTGAAAATTTCAACCACGTTGAAGTTTGGGAAGAAAAAATAAATCTTGAAGAGGGACTCTATCACTCCGGAGAATCATGGGTTATACGTGCTACAGGCACTAAATAATTGACCGCATTATTATTTTGTATGTTTGCACCCGATTTAAGGGTGTCCATCTTCCATGTAGGCTAAAAATTGTAAGGAAGCGCTGACACTCAAGTAGGCGCACCCAGCGGAACTGGGCAATTTTAACGGTCACTTTTGACCCCCTTTATGGAAACGTACAAAGACAGCGGTCTTCACCCGGACATTATTCGTGGTGTAGAAGCTTTAGGATTCGTGGAACCGACTCCTATTCAAAAAATGAGCATCGAACATCTGCTCGAAGAAACTACAGATCTAATAGCATTCGCACAGACAGGCACAGGTAAAACTGCGGCATTCTCTTTGCCGATTTTACATCAATTGGAAGAAGATGTTCCACATGTTCAAGCCATCGTATTGGCACCAACAAGAGAGCTGTGTCTTCAAATTGCAAAAGACATAGAATCTTATGCGAAATTCATGGATGTCCGAGTTACCGCAGTTTATGGTGGTTCTCCAATATCAAAGCAGATCAAGTCCCTTCAGGCAAAGCCTCAAATAGTTGTGGGAACACCCGGTAGAACTCTTGATTTAATTGAAAGACGAAAACTTCGAATAGAAGACGTACAGTTTTTAGTGCTAGATGAAGCAGATGAGATGCTAAGTATGGGATTTCAAGATGAATTAGATGCTATTCTCGCAAATACTCCTGAATACAAACAAACGCTTTGTTTCTCTGCAACCATGCCCGAGGGTATGAAGCATCTAACAAAAAAATACCTAAGCGACCCCAAAGAAATATCTGCGGGTAAGCGGAACATTAGTGCTTCGAATGTAGAACATGAATTATATGTAGTTAGTTCCAAGAATACTTATGAAGCCATGCGGCGTATACTGGATTTCAATCCAGATATGTACGGTATAGTTTTCTGCAGAACCAGAAGAGAAACTCAGAGCATTGCCGAACAATTAGTGAATGACGGCTACCGCGCAGAAGCTATACATGGAGATTTGAGCCAGGCACAACGGGACGATGTCATGAAACGATTTAGAAATAGAGGGCTAAACGTAATGGTAGCCACAGACGTCGCAGCTCGTGGTATAGATGTTAACGACCTCACTCATGTAATTAATGTCAACATCCCTGATGATCCTGAAGTGTATGTGCACAGATCTGGTCGTACGGGTCGCGCAGGTTCAAGTGGAATTTCTATAGTGATTACTCATGGGCGTAACATGCGTAAAGTCAAAAGCCTAGAACGATTAATTGGCAAAACATTTGAAACCAAATTGGTTCCTTCTGGTGAAGACATCTGCGAAGTTAAAATGCGCCAAGCCATAAATGAATTAGAACAAATGGATCACGTATATGAACTTGATCCTACACTGGTGGAAGAAGCTATGGACAAGCTTGCACATTTGAGCAAAGCAGATCTAATTGAACGATTCTTAGGCCATGAAGTAAGCGCCATATTAAGCAGGTATCGCGGTGCAAGAAACATCAATGAAACCGCTAAAAAAATAAAAGAACGTGGACAGCGCGATTCAAAATCAGGAGCAGAAGCAGGCTTTAAGACCATTGTGGTTGACCTAGGATATCGTCAGAAAGTAAATCCTTCGCGATTAATGGGCGTTATCAATGACGTAATGGAAGGAACAAAAATTCGCATTGGTAAAATAGACATGGACAAAACATTCTCACGAATTGATGTTGAGGAGCGATACGCTGTTGAAATTGCCAGCCGTCTAGCAGGAGCCAAAACAGGTTCATACACCATCAATGCCTATTTTGAAGAAGGCGAAAACGCAAAACCACATAGAAGCTCTCGCGGCAACTACGGAGGCGGTCGCCGTGAAGATAGAAACAGGCGAGGTAGCAGAAACCAAAGAAGTGGGTTTGATAACAGAAATAATAGAGATTTTGACAAACGCTCTGACGGACGAAGTGATTTTGAAGAGAGACCACGTAATCGTAGGAAAGATGGTGAGCAGGGTAGATTTGGAAGAGATTTTGAAGACCGACTAAAAGCCCGTGGTGACCGTCCTAGAAGAAAAAGAATAGGTGAAGACAGTGATTATAAAAGTAAGCGTAGGTCTTCTCATTCTAAATCAAAAGGAAGTTCTAAATTTAAGGGCGCACCAAGAAAGCGCAAATAACGAACGCAATGAAAGGTAAGGTAGTTTGGATAACTGGAGCAAGCAGCGGTATTGGACTGGCATTGGCAAAGGCGTATTCACAAAAAGGTGCCTACCTCATTGTTTCTGCACGACGTTTAGAACTTTTAAAAGAATTACAAAATCAATTGCCTAACCCAAAAGATTGTTGTGTGCTTCCACTTGATTTACAAAATCATGAACAAGCACATCAATGGGCTAAGCAAGCGCTTGATTTCAAAGGACATGTAGACATTTTGATTAACAACGGCGGAATTGGTCATTTAGGTTCCGTAGATGAAATGGAATTCCAGATTGAAAAACAGGTAATGGACGTGAATTTCTGGGCCGCAGTCGCATTGACAAAAGCTGTTCTACCGCATATGTTGTCCCGTAATACAGGACAAATCTGGACTGTTTCAAGCATCTTAGGCTTTTTTGGTAGCCCAAAATTGGCAGCCTATGCAGCAAGTAAATTTGCAGTTATTGGATATTTTGAAAGTCTTGAATATGAACTTCAAAATTCAGGTGTACATGCCGGAATATTGAGCCCTGGATTTATCAATACGTCTGTAACGGTAAAAAGTCTAGGTCCCAATGGTGTGCCTATAGGAGTGAATAGCAGTGCTCAAGAAAAAGGCATGCTGCCAGAAGTACTCGCTCGTAAGTTTTTAAAGAAAACTGCAAGAGGTAAATTACCAAAGCATATAGTGATTGGCGGTTACGAGAGATTTTCAATACCATTCAAACGATTTTTTCCCAATTTATTTTCGTTGGTTTATTCAAAACTGACGAATGTCACTCGCAAGAAGAACGCGTAAACTTATATTTGAATCCAAATTGAGATTATAATGGCAACAGGAATCATTAACGAAGCATACCTAAATTCAGAGCACGCAGCTAAGTTGAACCAGCTTTACATCAACGCCAAACCGTGCAAATATTTAGTGATGGAGAATTTCTTTACTGAAGAAATTGCCGATGACTTATTTGAAAATTTCCCGTCAATTAAAGATCTCAATGTAAAGCGTAAAAGCTTGAATGAGGATAAAAGTGAAGATTATCATTTTGAGAGGTGGCATCCTTCTTTTGCCAAGATACGAGAAGCTGTCAGCTCAAGTCAATGGTACCAACAGTTAGAAAAGATTACGGGAATAGAAGGTCTGCATACCACCACAGATGCATTGGGATCTGGTGTGCATCAAGGGAAAAACGGCTCTTATGTGGATATCCATATTGACGTTAACATGAACCCAAAATTAGGTTTGTGGCGCCGAATCAACCTGCTAGTTTATCTCAATAAAAATTGGAAAGCAGAATACGGTGGCGATTTAGAGTTGTGGAACAAGGAGATGACCGAATGTATGGTTAAAGTCCCGCCTACGTTCAATACTGCGGTCATTTTCTATACGGATGATAACAGTCCGCACGGCTATAGAAAAATCAATATTCCAGAGGACGAAAGCAGAAAAAGCTTCTATACATACTTCTATACCAAACCAGAAGAGGGAGTCTCTTACAGAGATTCAAAATTTGTCTCAAGACCAGATGATGCAACGTCAAAAAAATTGGCAACCGGCATCAAAGAGACGCTAAAAATCAATGGTAAAAAATTATTGAAGTTTATCGGATTGAAGAACCTAGACTTTCAAGATAAAAATTAAGACCAGCGTTTCAAGTAGATTTTAGCCTACGTGCATGTAGCCTTTAGGATAGGAAAAGGAATTAGATTCTGGTCGATTACCACTCAAAGCGAATGCTAGGGTTAAGGTACCTACCCTTCCGATTAACATGCTAAGCATGATCACCGTTTGACTACCGAAGCTAAGCTCGGAGGTAATTCCTGTACTCAGACCTACCGTACAAAATGCACTTACTTGCTCAAAAGCCAAGTCTAAAAACGCGATATCCGGTTCTAAGATTGTCAAAACAAATATTCCCAGGAAAATAAAGACTATCGCGAAAAGGAAAACGGCAAAAGCTCTATTCATCAACTCCCAAGGAATCTTATTTTTATACAGGTTGATATCTTTTTTACCCCTAATCGTAGCATAAGCACTTAAAAACACCAAAGCAAATGTGCTGGTCTTTATTCCTCCTGCCGTTGATCCAGATCCACCTCCAACAAACATTAAAAACATCATAAAAAGTAATGCTGGCATGGCCATAGCTCCTATGTCTATGGTATTAAACCCAGCCGTTCGTGCAGTAATACTTTGAAAGAAACTTGCTGATATATGTGTGCCCATTTCACCATTGTAACCCAGCGTAAGTGAAAGAATCACCCCTCCGGTGACCAATAAAATTCCGGCAACGGTCAAACCAATTTTAGTACCTAATCTCAACCCTCTCCAGCTTCTAGTTAACGGTTGGTTTCGCCACGGTTGTGAAAGAACGTCCGAAAGTGTTCCAAACCCAATTCCGCCCAAGATGATTAGAAAAGCGATTACCCAATGGACGGCCGGTAAAAAGGCATTACCCTCAGTGGCTAGTGAATCGGAGAATAAAGAAAACCCTGCATTATTAAAGGCACTAATGCTGTGGAATATGCTAAAGAATAAGGTGTTACCTAAAGAATCAAACTTCGGAAACCAGATGATGCCTAGTAAGATTGCACCAATTAATTCTATGGTTAATGTGAGACGAAAAATTGAACCTACTAGCTTACCGCTCTGTAACATGCTTTCGCCAAGGTTTTCACTCATGAAGTTTTGCTGGCGCATTCCAAATCCGCCTCTAAGAATAGCGAATAAGGCAGCGAATGAAATGATGTTTAGTCCACCCAATTGCATGAGTATCATCACAATCATTTGCCCTTTAAAGCTCAGAACAGTAGAAATATCTATTAAACTCAACCCCGTCACACAGCTGGCGCTAATACTCGTAAATAATGCAGTGACGAAATCTAAAGACCCACTGCCTGCCTTCATTTCCGGCAGCATTAACAAACCAGTACCCAAGGCAATTAACAATATGAAACTGATTAAAAGTAATGCCGGTGGCGTCAGGTTGAAATCGGGAAGTCGTTCTCCAACTTTCCCAAATTCCAAAAACACAATAATCATCACATAAAACTGTAACAAAAGCACGAAGCCGCTATGAAGACTACTTACGCCTATTGCATCTCCGAGGAAGCTCAGTAATTCAACACCTTGAATGTTAATGACCAAGATATCCAACACAAGGAATGCCATTAAAATAGCTTCCCATTTTCTGGCCTTCACAAATGCCCACGGATGGAAATTGTAAATAACCTCTATCAGAAATTTCAATAAGTAATAACCTATAGAGAATCGTACAATTAAACCTATGATATGATTTTGTGCATCATTAAGATTAAAGCCGTGAAAAATTACTAATGATATAATGGTGCTAAGAGCAACAAGAAAAGAGATCCTTGATAAAGCACCAAGTACAAAATCACGGCTATCGTACAGGAGAATATTCACCCGTTCTCTGAAGGCATTAAAACGTTGCTTAAAACTCAAATCTTGAAGTTTCTATAATCGAATTTACACTATTCTTCGGAATCCCGTTTCCTCACAGAATAATCAGCATAGGATTTTGCTTCCACAATAACGCTCCCTGTAATGGCATTAATATTTTTTTTCAATGACGCGCGTTCATCGTTTAAAAAATATACACTTCTTGCTTTAAGAATAAAGGCCTCACCGAAGTCCTCGTTTGATTCTAAATTTCTCAATTCATCCTCAACTTCCCAAAGTTGCTCATTGACTTTTTTTAGCTTTTCAACCAAGTCATGCAGTTTTGATGAGTTCTCCGCGCAACTATAAACGTACTTCACTGCTTTCGAAAGTGCCTTTAATTCGACCTGAACATGTGCAAGCTTTTCTTTTTCTGAGATGCGCTCACTTTTAATTACAAGTATGGTGTGCTTGTCAATAATTTCTCCGTGAGCAACTTCAATTTTCATAACGGTCTTTAGTCTTCTAATTTTGAAACTGCTTCTCGCACTCTGCGCACGGCTTCCTCAAGATCAGCTTCTGCAGCTGCATAAGAAAAACGAATATAACCGGCTAAACCAAAAGCATCACCTGGAACTGTACTTACCAAGGCTTCTTCTAATAGGAAAAAACTCAAATCCAAAGAGTTGATAATACGTTTTCCTTTATAGGATTTACCCAAAAGAGCTGTTATTCTAGGAAACACGTAAAAGGCGCCAGGAGGAGTATCTAATTCAAATCCAGGAATTGCATTCATCCAGCGAACCATTTTCTCTCTGCGCTGGGCAAATGTGTCCACCATGTATTTCACTTTTGAAGGATCAGCCTCAACAGCAGCCTTACATGCCCGCTGAGCTACAGAATTTGCTCCTGAAGTGAAATTAGACTGAAACTTTGTGCAGGCCTTTGCTATCCACTCTGGCGCACCAATATATCCAATTCGCCATCCCGTCATAGCGAAACCTTTTGACAATCCATTTACCGTTATGGTTTGATTATAGACCTCAGGAAAGCTCGCAATACTAACGTGCTCTACCTCACCATAATTCAACAGTTCATATATCTCATCTGAAATAATGTATAAATTGGGATACTTTGCAACCACCTGGGCAATAGCGGCTAGCTCTGACCTACTGTATACAGCTCCACACGGATTGTTTGGCGAGGAAAAAATCAAGACTTTGGATTTATCTGTGATGGCCGACTCTAATTGTGCCGCCGTAATCTTAAAGCCGCTCTCCTTTGTTGTGGGAAGCGTTTTAACGACACCCTCACAATATTTTGCCTGATCCATATAGCTCACCCAATATGGAGCTGGAATAATTATTTCTTCACCGGGGTTAACCAAGGTCAAAAACACATTGAGCAAGCTTTGCTTTGCGCCAGTGCTTACAACGATTTGATCCGGTGTATACTCTAAGTGGTTGTCTCTTTTAAATTTTGCCGCAATTGAGGCCCTAACATCCGCAAATCCAGGAATAGGCATGTAATGCGTATAGTTTTGTTCCATTGCTTCATTTGCCGCCGCTTTGATAAAATCTGGTGTATCAAAGTCTGGCTCTCCTAAAGACAAACTAATCACATGTTTTCCTGTAGCACTCAGTTCCCTTGCTTTTTTTGCCATTTCAATGGTCATAGGAAGACCCATTTCCTGAGCGCGTGTTGAAAGTCCTTTCATAGTAATTTGCTATTGTGGGAAGGCAAAAATAACGATATTTGTAGGCCTTAACATATTTTCATGGAAGCATTTATTGAAATACTTAAATACACTTTTCCTGCAGCATTAATGTTGCTCCTCACCTATTTATTGTTATCCAACTTTGTGGACAACGAGGAGAAGCGTCGTGCCTTTTATTTAAGGAAAGACCTTCAGAAAAAGTCGCTTCCAATGCGCATGCAGGCGTATGAAAGAGTAGTTATGCTCTTAGAGCGTATCACGCCAAATCATCTTGTCATTCGCGTTATGCCTGGCAAACTAACTATTGGTCAATACAGAAAAACACTCGTAGAAGCGGTTAGACAAGAATTCGATTACAACATCACCCAACAAGTTTATCTAAGCGACGAAGCATGGAATCATGTAGTCAGTGCAAAAAGTCAAGTTATTAGCCTAATTAATAAAATCGCAGGTACGCTTGGCTCCGAAGCTTCTGCTTCCGACTTAGCTAAAGAGTTAATAAATGCTGAAATTGCAGGAGATATATTTCCCACAAAAGCGGCAATATTACTTATCAAACACGAAGCGGCTCGTTCGTTTTAATCTAGAATTTGTGCTATAAATTGTTCGCTTGCTTCAAATGGGGTGAGCGCATTGTTTCGCACTTTCTCAAGAAAACCGGCTTTCTTTTGATTCCAATCTTTTTTCTCTCCTAATTTCTCAAACAGCAATTCACCCAAAGATTGCTCAAACCAGTATTCACTTTGCTTTATACGATTCAATCTAAAACGCCCTTTCAGAGTTGAATGTCGGTAGTATTTGTCTAGCTCTTCCTCAACCAAATTCATTCCCTTTCTTTCTAAAGAACTAATCTGAATTACTGGAGCTTGCCAATCGTCCTTTACTCTTGAAACTAGCTGAAGTGCACTTTTCAATTCTATGGCGTTTTGATTGGCAGCCACTTCGCGACCAGAATCACATTTATTTAGCGCAATAATATCTGCCATTTCCATGATGCCCTTCTTAATTCCTTGAAGTTCATCCCCCGTACCGGGCATAGCCAGAAATAAGAAAGAATCCACGAGTTTACTCACTACCGTTTCACTTTGGCCTACGCCAACGGTCTCTATGAACACATAATTATAGCCTGCAGCTTCACACAAGGCTACAGCTTCGTATGTACTTTTTGCTACACCGCCTAAATGACCGTTTGACGCTGTTGGACGTATAAAAACACGAGGGTCTTTTCCTATAGACTCCATCCGCGTTTTATCTCCAAGAATGCTTCCTTTGGTCAATTCACTAGAAGGATCTACAGCTAAAATTGCAATTTTAATATCTTCTTTTTCTGCCAACAAATGAGAACAATACGATTCCAAAAAAGTACTCTTGCCTACACCAGGGACACCGCTTATTCCAATCCTATGGGCACCTCCAGACTTGGGAAGAATTATGGACATCAATTTCCTTGCATGAACCTTGTCTTTTGGTGCCAAACTTTCTATTAGCGTAATGGCCTTGGAAAGTCCTGTGGAATCGCCCTTAATAACCAAATTGCAGAGTGATTCAACATGAAATTCAGAACGCGTACTACCCTTCCATTTTGGATTGATGTAGGGTGCGTCAGAAGTACCCTTGTTAATATGTAAAGCGCTCTTTTTTGACATTTATGCGTGATCAATATAGTCTTGAAGATAGGAAAAGTCCGCTGTCAATGAACCACCAGAACACTCCGTTGCCCCTTTAAGCACACCTTCTTCATCTCCATTAAAAAGTGCGGGAATGACATGTTTGAGCATATCTTTTCCAAAACTTTCAGAAGCATCTCTCGGTAATTCACATGGCAAATTATCAACAGCCATAACACCTATAGAAGATGCATCTTCATGCGCTACTTCTTTTTCTTCCGCCGCCAAATAGCCGTAAAAAGGATGTTCAATGGTAGAAGGTCTTAAAGTTGAGGCTACAGGTCCATCAATGTCACAACTTATATCTGCGACATATTTAATTGCGAAGTCTTTGTGCTTTGCGTCCTCTCTTGTAAATATGAAAGGTGCTCTACTATCGTAATAATGTCCTGCAATGTATAAATGTGCATGTTTGGCGTAAGTCATGAAATTAGATTCAAAATTGGTTGGGTCTTGAAACAATTCCGAACGATCTACCTGACCGCCGCCAATTGGCCTGTAATATTCTTCCACATCCAGCTGTGCCCAAAATGGGCCAACCGCAGTTGCCACTTTATCTGCAGCAACTTTAGGTATACCTGACGCAACCAGTGTTTCTGCCGCACCTTGGGCAACCCGACCGGATCCTGTTAAAATGATACGTAACTCTTTTGACCAACTTTTATTGTTGATTTGTGAGAACATTTCAGCAAGATCAAAGCACTCGTGTGCCGGCTTCAAAATATACGCTCTTGTCTTCTCACCCCAACCTCTTAGCGCATTGTATGCACCAACCAATCCGGCAAAACGACCAAAGGCAACCACACGACTACCGCTTCTCTTAAGCAATTCGTAATCAATTAAACGGATTCCCTTCTTAACACAAGCCTTTAAAAGCTTAGCATTATAGGGTTGCTGTTTAAACGTATGAGAAAAAAAGAAATATGTTTTTTGCGGGATGAGATCATGTATTGGAACTTCTTTTACACCAAGTAATACGTCACAATCTTCTAAATTCTCTTGCAATTTTATATTGCACTCTTCATATTCTCTATCTGAATAAGCCCGAATATCACTTGGCTGAACCACAACCTCAATGTTGTACAAATTGGATAATTGACTCGCTTGTGATGGAGTGAGCGGAACTCTTCTGTCAATAGGGATTTTTCCCTCTCTTAATAGGCCGATTTTCATACCCCCAAGTTACTTAAGTATGCTAAAAAATCGCACAGAATTCATGTATCTTTGCCCTCTTCAATGGGGTCGACTGGTTTTGACAGCAGGCCGAAGGTTGATGTAAGCATGTCGAGCGCGGAAGGGGCAGCTCGTTAATACACCGCTTCACTTTTTATAACTGGCGAAGATTCTTACGCTTTGGCCGCTTAATCTGACAGGATGTCGATTATGCTAATCCTACACTAGGTGTAGGAGCTGAACATCTCGCAAGAGCCCCTGTCCTGAGGCGCTTGATCACGAGGTGTGGAAAATTCAGGAATGCAATTGGTCTTTGCCTTGCGGACTAATTCAAGTTAAAAGGCTAAGCCATGATTGGGGTGCTTGTGCTCAGAGATTGGTCTAAAATATAATCACAAGCTAAACATGTAGAAAGCCTCAGGCTTCCTTGTTTGGACGCGGGTTCGATTCCCGCCGACTCCACGTGGTCATAATAAGGAAAAGTCGACCCAATAAAGGGTTGGC
>JAYOSU010000005.1:52606-65122 GCA_038139395.1 Cryomorphaceae bacterium | reverse complement strand
AAAGTTGTCAGTGACATGGTGTATAATTATTAAAGGTTATAACTACCACTTAACTACGTTGATTAAATATTGTTCACAGTTGTTTGAAAAAAGTATTAAAAAATTAAACAAATACTGAAAATCAAAGTGTTAAGATGACATTGAATTAAAATTAATGATAATTATAGAACAAAAACAAAAAAAATATGTCATTATTATTAAAGGTCATAAATACATTTTAAACAATACATGTATAGTTTCGGGCTGATAGGCTTAGGTGCTGCCAACTCATTGCTTTTGCTGAGAATGGAAAAAGAAGGCTTGCTGGAGGATGCGGCAGGAATTGTCTTTGACCACACTTTCAAGGCGGTGAATGATAAAACGTATTGTTTTTGGGCGCATCCAAATGAGGAGATCATTCAAGACCTAGAAAAAGAAATTAAACACAGTTGGTCTCAAGTAGTATCGGGTGATAAATACGAAACTCTTAAAGGTCTCCGGTATTATATGGTGGAAAGTTTAGCTCTCTATAATAGGACCCGGAATTTATTGGATCGTTATCCAAACATTAAAGTGTACCAAGAAAAAGTTACAGACATTATAGACCATTCGGTTTACATAGATTTACTTACGAAAAACGCCTCACATCAAGTATTAAAAGTTTTTGACAGTAGACCACCGGTAATCAATGAAGTTATTGGTCAAACGGTGTGGCAAAGTTTTCAGGGCTGGAAGGTTGAATTTGACAAGCCTATATTTCGGCCAGAAACCATGCGTCTTATGGACTTTAATATCCCACAAAATGGATTTACACAGTTCATGTATCAGTTGCCAACCAGCGAAACGGAGGCTTTGATTGAAATGACAAGGTTTGGTAAGGAATTACTGCCAGAAGATTTGGCAAAAGACCAACTACGGAATTACCTGTTAACATTCAACGAATCCTATCGCATACATGATATTGAAAATGGCGTCCTTCCAATGTCTCAGAATGCAGAGCAATATCACCGAAGTTCTAAAGTGATTTCAACCGGTTCGCGTGCGGGAAAGTTAAAATCAACCACTGGATATGCCTTCAAAAATATGTATGTCCACGCTAAAGAATTGGTGCTTAATGAAGCATTGAATAAAACTACGAACGCATGGTTTGGACTTCCGTCAAGAGGAGGTGGAAGGTTCGCATACTATGATTTTCTTCTTCTCTTTATCATGAAGTTTCGCCCACAGTGGGGCAAATCTATTTTTACAAGGCTGTTTAGAGTCATGCCAACAGAAGAGGTATTTAATTTTCTTGATGAAAAAAGCCGAGTTGGTTGGGAAATACAAATGTTCTTAAAGTTGAACAAGCTTAAATTTCTTTGGAGTGTATTATTTTCTTCTTTGGCATTTATGTCAAGTAAGCCACAGCGTTGGCTGCCTATAGTATTTTCTCTAATGGCTATACTTATAGACAGAGTCTCCCCCGGTTTTGGTACAAACCTTGGAATAGGGTTGCTCATTTTGTCTCTCTTTATTGTTGGTATACCGCATGGCGCCTTGGACGGCTATTTACACAACAGAAAGCTTAAACTTCCTGCATTTGTTGCAAGATATTTAGGCATCATGGCGCTCGTGGTTCTTCTTTGGTTGGCGAGCCCTGTCTTTGGGCTTGTATTCTTCCTTCTTTACAGTGCTTGGCATTTTGGTGAAACTGACTTGATTGAATGGAAGCGCTCCAATGTTGCGTTGTCCGTACTATGGGGGTTCATATTGCTCGGGATTATTCTACTATCACATTTAAGTGAAGTAAATGAGCTCATGCTTTATATGAATATTTCCGAATGGCCTATTGAGCAAAACACGGCAAACTCCATTGTTCAACTTTTCTTTTTTCTTGGGGCTGTATTGTCCTTTTGGTTTCGCTCTGCAGCGTGGGGCCTATCTTTAATTGCTCTAGCCTTAGGCACTCAATTACCACTTGTATTGAGCTTTGGAACCTACTTTATTTTGCAGCATAGCCTAACTGGATGGAATCATTTGAAAAACTCGGAAGGATGGTCGCACAGCGGTATGTTCATAAAAGCGCTGCCATTTACTGCAGGAGCAATCGTATTGTTTTTGGTGTTCTTTCAGTTTGACAGAACATCTCTATGGCAATGGTCTAGCTACTTCTTGATTTTTCTCAGTGCCCTAAGTCTGCCGCACATCTATTTCATGTCTAAACTATACAATGACGTTTAGACTATTTTCTTCCTTAAAGTGAGGTGGGTTATCTCTGGCCAAATACCGACCCTTCCTGGAAATGCGAGGAATCCGAACCCTCTGTTTACATGCAAAATCTGTCCGTCTAATTCAGGATAAAGACCGGCCCATTTAGGGTATTTAAATTTAACCGGCGACCACTTTATCCAGCCAGGGATTTCAATACCAAATTGCATTCCGTGGGTATGACCACTAAGGGTCAAGTGCACTTTTTTCGGGTACTGTTTTATTTCGGCATCAAAGTGCGAGGGATCATGACTCAACATTACGGTAAACGCTTCCTCTGGAATTCCGGTTAAGGCAGTCTCTAGATCACCATATTGCGGAAAAGGAGGTAGCCCCCAATTCTCCACACCAGCAAGATAAATGCGTTGTCCGTTTCGTTCAAAGAACCGGCTTTCGTTTAACAAAAGATCCATTCCCATTTCTCTGTGTATTTCTTTTAAACGGTTCAGGTTATCTATCTTGTCTTGTGCAGTTGGAAAACGCCAATAATCTCCGTAATCGTGATTACCAAGAATTGAAAAGACCCCATTTTTACCAGTCAATTTCTTGAAGGTATCAATCCAAGGTTCTGCTTCACTCGCCAGATTATTAACCATGTCTCCGGTAAACATTACAGCGTCAGCGCCAAGCTCATTCACCATATTGACGCCGTATTCTACTTTATCCTTATTATCAAATGAGCCACTATGAATATCAGATATCTGTGCAATAGTAAAGCCATCGAATGCTTCAGGAAGGTCTTCAAATTCTAGCGTATGGCTAATCACTCTGTAGCGATACCGGCCTTTCCATATACCGTCCAAAATACCAAGGAACGGAATCGCTGCCAAACCAAGAGCTAACTGAGAGATAAAAACTCTACGCTCTGGTAAAACATTTGGTTGGATTGTAAATATGCGAAATAGAAATTGGCCCAATCGCGAAACATCTTCCAAGAGAAGGGGTATGATTGCTACTATTTTGGGTACTGCAATCAAAATACTTGCACCTACAAGAAGCCCAACATATTTGTAGTCTACTTTTCCAGAACTCATGAGCAAGGAAATCACTATGCTCAGTATGAGATAAACTAATGTAATACCCCAATAAATCCATGGTGTAGCTGTTGAACGGAAGACGGTTTTGAAGGCTTGATAGGCATAGATGTCAATAACAAGAACAAATCCCAGGGTAAAGAGGATTCTTAAGATCATAATATCTGAATGTATACTTAGTAGCAACGCCATGAGGAGCGTATTGTTTTCAAACGCAAAACTCGTTATTTAGGGCTGAAGTAGCTAACTTCCCATTCCAATTTTTGTTTCTATGAGCCAAGACTCTACTGCCGCCGATAAAAAACTGTTTTTACTCGACGCATACGCCTTAATTTTTCGCGCATATTTTGCGTTTGCTAAGAATCCAAGAATTACCTCTAGCGGATTAGATACCTCAGCCGTATATGGGTTTACTAGTGCTTTACTTGATTTGTTAAGTAAAGAAAACCCTACACATATAGCCGTTTGTTTTGATCTACCAGAACCCACTGAGCGCCATGAAATTTTTCCAGAATACAAAGCGAACCGAGACGCAACGCCAGAGGCGATTAAGCTCGCAGTTCCCTTTATCCATAGGATTTTAGAAGCTTTTAAAATCCCTGCACTTGGTGTGCCGGGATTTGAGGCAGACGATGTAATTGGGACATTAGCGAAAAAGGCGGAGAAAGAGGGCTTTACCACCTACATGATGACTCCGGATAAGGATTTTGGCCAATTGGTTAGTCCAAACATTTACATGTATCGACCCGCAAGGGGCGGGAATCCTCCTGAAGTTTGGGGGGAAGCAGAGGTTTGTGAAAAGTTTGATCTTGATCATGTGCAGCAGGTTATTGACTATTTAGGAATGATGGGGGATGCTGTTGATAATATCCCCGGTTTACCTGGTGTTGGTGCAAAGACGGCAAGTAAACTACTTAAGCAATACGGTTCCTTGGAAGAAACGCTCGCAAACGCCCATGAAATTAAAGGTAAGTTAGGTGAGAAAATTCGCGATAATGCCGAATTGGGTATTCTTTCAAAGCGCTTGGCTCGAATAATTACAGAGGTTCCCATTGAATTGGCTCCAGAAACCTTAACGAGAGATGCTTGGGACCAAGACGCTTTAATGGATGTTTTTGAAGAACTCGAATTTAGAACGCTTGCTCGACGTTTAGGTATAGAACGCTCTAATGAAAAACCTAGCGATGCCGCGCCTAAGGCGACTAAAAAAGTCAAATTGACCTCTAACGATCAAATGAGTTTGTTTGGTGGAGACGATAAGCCCACAGAGTCCGCCGTTTCATTGAGCTCAAGAAATTCGATTTCCAATTCTGATCACTTCTATCAACTGGTCGAAACCTTGGGTGAGGCTAGAGAATTGGCATTTTTTTTAGCGGAAAAATCATCGGTAGCTTTTGATACGGAGACGACTTCCTTGGAAGTATTAGATGCTGAAGTAGTGGGTATGAGTTTCTCTTTTGCTGCAGGTAAAGCCTACTATGTGAATGTGCCTCAAGAAAGAAATGAGGCCAAGGAGTGGATTCATGCATTTAAACCGTTTTGGGAAAGCGAGCAAACGGAAAAAATTGGACAAAACATCAAGTATGACATTAGTGTATTACTCAATTATGATGTACAAATCAAAGGGCCGCTATTTGACACCATGATCGCACATTACCTTATTCAGCCCGATATGCGTCACAATATGGATATTCTTGCAGAAACCTATTTGAACTATGAGACTATCTCCATTGAGTCTCTATTAGGGAAAAAAGGAAAGAATCAAAAAAATATGCGTGACATTGCCCCTAAGGAGGTTTTGAATTATGCGGCAGAAGATGCCGATATCACATTTCAATTGAAGGGAGTTTTTGAGCCTAAATTGGTTGAAACAGGAGTAGAAAAGGTGTTTAAGAATATAGAAATGCCCCTTGTCCCGGTATTGGCGCGGATGGAGCGGGAAGGGATTAAAATAGATGTTCATTCCTTAAGAAGCTATAGTGAGGAGTTGGGTGAAACCATCGTCAGGCTTGAAAGAGAAATCCTTGAATTGGCCGGTCGCCCTTTTAATGTAGGGTCACCTCGCCAATTGGGAGAAGTTCTTTTTGATGATCTGAAACTATCGGATAAACCCAAGAAAACAAAGACAGGACAGTATGCAACATCTGAGGCCATATTGGAAGGGTTACGCAAAAAACATCCAATTATTGAGAGCATCTTGAACTTTAGAGAATTGAAAAAACTAAAAAGTACATATGTGGATGCATTACCAGAATTGGTGCACAAAAAAACAGGAAGAGTACACACTAGCTTTAATCAAACCGTTGCGGCTACGGGCAGACTGAGTTCAACCAATCCAAATCTTCAAAACATTCCTATTCGGACACAGAACGGTAGAAAGGTTAGAGCCATGTTCGTTCCTGCAGACGAAAATCATGTATTGATGGCTGCGGATTATAGTCAAATAGAACTTCGGGTAATTGCTGCCTTAGCAGAAGACGAGGCTATGATAAGCGCTTTTAAAAACGGCGAGGACATTCATAAAGCAACTGCTGCAAAAGTATTTGAAGTACCGCCAGAAGAGGTAAGTCGCGAACAGCGATCTAATGCGAAGACGGTCAACTTTGGAATAGTCTATGGAGTGAGTGCCTTTGGTTTGAGTCAGCAAACAGACATGAGTAGAAAAGAGGCAAAGGCTGCAATTGATGGCTATTTTAGAACATATCCTGGTATTAAAGAATACATGGATAAGCAAGTGAGCATAGCTAGAGACAAAGGATATGTAGAGACCATAACTGGAAGGCGTCGTTACCTCAAAGATATTGAGAGTAGAAACGCTGTAGTACGCGGCCACAGTGAAAGAAATGCTGTAAATGCTCCTATTCAAGGCTCTGCTGCGGATATTATCAAGCTCGCAATGATAGAGTTAGATCGATCTATGCGCCATGCAAAAATGAAATCTAAGATGCTTTTACAAGTCCATGATGAACTGGTTTTTGATGCTCGTTTGGATGAATTAGATGCGCTTAAGGCAATGGTTATAGAGAAAATGGAAGCAGCTGTTACTCTTTCCGTCCCCATGGTGGCAGAGGTAGGAACGGGTAATAATTGGCTTGAAGCACATTAAATAGGGTGCCTATTTAACTCGTTTGGCAGTAAGTCAATGGCTATTTTCGCAGTCTTTTGCAGGGTTGCATCTTGTGTGAAATTCTTGGTTTAAAGCGGATCGGGTTTTTGTAAAAAAGCATGGAGTAATGAACTTTTTCGTCTAATTGTTGTAATTATGCAACAGTTGTTTAAACAACCCTGATTTAAGATGCCCTCAAGTATTACTAACCTAGCTCCCTTTTTATTAAATAAAGCGCACAAAAGCATTCGCTGTGCCTTGATTGATGAATTAAATCTAAAGGGTGTACTCTTGAGCGGCTTATCCTTGCCAATTTTTGGAAAAATGATGATTGAGTCTGGGGAAATTGCGCAATCTGAACTGCAGGATTTTTTAGAATTGGACCGTCATCGTGTAAGCAGGCTGGTTCGAGATCTAGAGGTTGCACAATACATTAATATTGAGATGAATCCCAGTAACAAAAGGGAAAACATTTTAGTATTTACTGAAACAGGCAAAGAACTTGCGGTATTAATTGAGCTAACAGCAAATGAAATCATTGAAAAGGCTTACCAAGGGATATCCAAAGAGGCACGCTTGATTACCGAGCAAACGTTAAATCAAATCACTAAAAACCTAAATACAGAATACAATGAAGTGGGTTAAAAATGTCATAATCGCCGCTGCAATACTTGGAGCTGGACTATTGATTTCAAAGACTTTAGGTAGTATGTCTACAAAAGAAGAGATCCAAGAAGACTTTCAAAAGCTTCAAGTCACTGTCTTTTCTGCAGATCTAGATACCATAGAGTTGCCGTTGACTATTTACGGTAAGCTTAATGCTGCTCAACGAACGGATTTGTTAGCAGAAGTTAGCGGAACGTTTAAAAGTGGAAAGCACCCCTTTGAAGAAGGCACATCGTTCCTGCAAGGTGAAACCATCATTGGTTTAGATGATAGTGAAGCCCGAGCAAATACTATGAGCGTCAAAGGAAATTTCATTAATGCGCTCTTGGCTATTCTTCCAGATTTGGCACAGGACTATCCTTTGGACTATGATAGATTCAAAGCATATTACGATCAATGTAATCTGCAAAGTGCATTGAATCCGCTCCCACAGGCGGAAGGTAAATTGGAGAAGTTCTTGATTGCGCGCGGAATACAAGGAGCATATTTTCAGAGTAAAAGTGCTGAAGAAAGGCTATCAAAATTCAGTATCAAAGCTCCGTTCAACGGTGTGGTAGCCAATGTCAATGTGAAGCCAGGAAACCTCATTAGCCCAGGACGTCCACTCGGAACCTTTATTAACATGAATACATACGAATTACGAAGTGCTGTAAGTTTGGGTTATGCAGACCAATTGGTTATTGGTCAAAAAGTAGCATTTACCTCTCCTGATGTTAGTGGAAGCTGGTCCGGCAAAATTACCAGAATTGCCCCCGTGGTGGATGGTGCATCTCAAAGTGTAAGTGTAGTAGTCACTCTAGAGGGCAATAAACTTCGTGAAGGCATGTATTTAACAGGTCAAATAAAAGGAGTAGAGGTCATGAATGCACTTAGGTTACCTGCATCAATGGTTTTTGATAATTCTTACGTTTTCGCTATTGAAAGAGATAGTGTGCTTGCCAAGATTTCTGTTGAAGTAGTTGAATGGTTAGATAATGAAGTAATTGTACGAGGCATTGGTCAAGGTACAATGTTGGTAAACGAACCTAGTCTGAAGGCGGCCTCTGGACTTGTTGTTACTCCGGTGAAATAAAGGTCCAATGAAGAGATTAATTGAATTTTTCATAAAGTACCCCGTAGGCGTTGATGCCTTACTTATTGGTTTCTTTTTCTTTGGTTGGATTAGCTTTGGAAAGCTCAATACAACCTTCTTTCCTCTCGTGGAAAGTAGAGACATAACGATTACTGCGGTATATCCTGGTGCATCTCCTGAAGAAATTGAGGAAGGGGTTGTAAATAAGATTGAACAGAATCTTAAAGGTCTAACGGGGGTTGAGCAATACACCTCAACATCTAATGAAAATCGTGCGTCGATCAATGTTAAGGTCATTAAGGGATACAATACGGACCTTGTATTGGAGGATGTTAAAAATGCTGTTCAGAGTGTGGCATCTTTCCCCACTGGTTTAGAGCCAATTCGAGTGGCTAAAAGAGAGAATAGAACTTTAGCCATTAGCATGGCCTTAACCGGTGAGGGTGTTGACTTGCTTTCTCTTAAGCAAGAGGGTAGAAAAATTGAGCAAGAACTTCGCCTGCAAGAAGGAATATCTAAGGTCTCACTCAGTGGCTTCCCCAATGAAGAGATTGAAATAGCTCTAGATAAAAGCACACTTCGTAAGTACAATTTGAGTTTATCTCAGATTGCAAATGCGCTACGAACAACAAATCTTGATATTACGGGCGGAACAATTAAAGGAACGCAGGAGGAGATGCTTATTCGCTCTCGAAATAAGCAATACGATGCTCAAGAATTGCAGAACATCATTGTTTACACCACTCCTTTAGGACAAACGATCCGATTAAAGGAATTGGGTAAAGTGCATAATCGCTGGGCGGACAATCCGGCTCGTGCAGCATTCAATGGGATTAATTCGGTAGAAATTAGTGTCAACAACACAGATCAAGAAGACTTACTTAGCACATGTGCGTATGTGAATAATTACGTCAAAGAGTACAATGAAAGTCATGATCATATGCGATTGGATGTGATCACAGATTTTTCAGTAACCTTACAACAACGCAAAGATTTACTCTTTGAAAACGGTCTATTAGGCTTCTTCTTGGTACTTATTTTGTTGACGTTGTTCTTGAATTTGAGGTTAGCATTTTGGGTGGCAATTGGTATCCCTGTATCCTTCGCAGGGATGTTTGTATTAGCCACTTATTTTGGCATTACGATTAATGTGATTTCTCTTTTTGGGATGATTGTTGTAATCGGTATTCTTGTTGACGACGGTATTGTGATTGCGGAGAACATATTCGCTCACTTTGAGAGAGGAAAACCTCTTCTTAGAGCTGCGTTAGATGGGACTGTTGAAGTTATTCCGTCAGTGGTCAGTGCAGTTCTAACCACGATTATTGCATTTTCTTCTTTCTTTTTTCTTGATGGTAGAGCGGGCGACTTTTTTTCAGAGATGGCGTTTATTGTCATTGCAACCTTGGCCGTTTCACTCATAGAAGGCTTGTTGTTTTTACCTACGCACTTAAGCCACGCAAAACTTGAGCGCAACGCTAAAAAGAATCCAGTACAGTCCTTTGCCACAGGGGTACTTTTCAAGTTTAGAGATAAAATTTATTCGCCGTTTCTCCGTTGGTCTTTGAATAACAAAATCATCACTATAAGTTTCTTCTTTGCTGTGATGTTCATCACTTTTGGAGCCATGGGTGGCGGAATTATTAGAACTCAGTTCTTTCCATTCATTGAACGTGATAATTTGAGTATCAGTCTTGATATGCCTGCCGGAACGAATGAGGCAGTGACACAGAAATGGATTGATCAAATAGAAGCAAATGTTTGGGAAGTTAATAGTCAATACAAATCGCAACGTGAAGATGGATTGGATGTTGTTAAAGCAATTCAAAAGAACATAGGTCCAATATCTTCCAAAGCGCGCCTGAATGTGATTCTATTGGACAGTGAGACCAGGGGCACACCATCTTATTTGATAGAAAATGACATTAGAGAGGCGACAGGAGAAATAGAAGGTGCTGATAATTTGAGCTTTGGTGGAGTACAAGCATTTGGTAAGCCTATTTCCATTTCTCTAGTCAGTTTTGATTTAGTAGAACTTAGAGCTGCAAAAGAAGAGCTCAAGGCAAAACTCAAACTCATGGAAGCGCTTTCGGATGTGATAGATAATGATCAGAAAGGTATTCGAGAGGTAACTTTAGAGCTCACGGATAAAGCACGTTTTTTGGGACTAACCCCGGGTGCGGTGATGTCTCAAGTAAGAGAAACTTTTTTTGGTGCGCAGGTACAACGCTTGCAAAGAGGAGAAGATGAGGTAAAAGTATGGGTGCGATTGGATGAAAAAGATCGTAAACAACTGTGGGATCTTGAGGAGATGTTGATTTCAACCCCGCAAGGAAATGTTCCACTTCGTGAGTTAGCAAATTATTCCATTGAAAGAGGTACCGTTAACATAAACCACCTAGATGGACAGCGTGAGTATAGAGTGGAAAGTTCTTTGAGCAGTCCTAATGGTTCAGCACCAGCTTTACTCGCTCAAATTAAGGCGGATATATTACCCAATATCTTTGCTAAATATCCGTCTGTAAAAGCCCGCTATGAAGGGCAGCAAAAAGAGAGTCAAAAGACGCAAGACAGTTCACAAACGGTCATGCCATTAATTCTCTTCTTAATTATACTGACCATAACCTTCACCTTCCGGTCCTTGGTACAAACCATAGTCATCATGCTGCTCATACCATTGAGCCTTACTGGAGTGGCATGGGGTCACTGGCTGCACGGTATGCCAATGTCAATATTGAGTTTCCTTGGTGTTGTGGCGTTGATTGGAATTATTGTCAACGATAGCCTAGTATTGGTGAGTAAATACAACATAAATATCAAGAGCGGACAGAAGGTGTACGAGGCCATTTATAATGCGGGTATAAGCCGATTTAGAGCTATTTTTCTAACTACCATTACAACCATAGCGGGTCTGGCTCCTTTAATATTTGAAACTTCTTTTCAGGCGCAATTTCTTATCCCCATGGCAGTTTCTATAGCCTACGGAATTGGATTTGCAACCATGCTGACCCTTGTGGTACTGCCCTCAATGATGGCGTTAGTTAACGATTCTCGCGTGCTAATTAGACACATTTGGACAAACCAGAAACCTTCAAGAGAAGAGGTAGAGCCGGCCATTAAAGAGATGAAAAGCGAACAATACTTTAAAGAATTGAACGATGCTGAATAGGATAATATTTCTTTCCGTCACCCTCTTAATTGGGTTTAGCAGTCAAAGTCAAAATCTGCTTACTCTTGATGAATCCATGCGTCTGGCGTTAGTTCACAACCATGAGTTGCAGATTGCTCGATTGGATGCCCAGCAGGCTAAAAACAATGCTACCTTTGGTAATGCCGGTCGCCTACCTTCGGTTACCGCCACGGGAGGAACCAATTACAGTAACCAAAATTCTAATCTTGAATTTGCGACCGGTCAAACTCAGGATGTGCAGGGTGCTGAATCATTGTCCCAGAACATTTCAATTGGAGTTAGTCAAGTTCTTTTTGCTGGCGGTCGCATACAACGCAGCTACCAGCTCCTTAAAAACGCGAAAGAGGTCGCTAACCTTCGGGAGAAGCAGGCACTCGAGACTACCATTGCTCAAGTTTGGTCGCAGTATACTGCCGTCTCACTATTACAACGGACCGTATCTATTGCCACTGAAAACTTTTCTATTTCAATGGAACGCTATGAAAGAGCTCGATTAACCAATGAATTAGGGGGGTCTAATTCTACAGAATTCATGGCGGCCAAAGTCGATATGAACCGGGACAAGGTAGAGTTAATGGAGGCAGAGACTCAATTAGCATCTGCGAAAAACTCATTTGCCACCTTCATAGGTTATGATCAAAACTACATAGTAGCAGATAAAATGCAGTTTAATCTAGAGGAGCAGTTTGATGAAATGGAAATTTTAGAAAGCATGCGTTTAAGGAATACTTCCATGCAGCTTGCGACCATTTCATCTGAAATAGCCGCAATTCAACAGCAATTACAAACCGCGACACTATTCCCAACAATTTCTGCTCAAGCTGGATATGGGATTAATCAAAGTCAAGCAGAGGCAGGGTTCTTGACGGCTTCCCAACAAAACGGATTAAATGCGGGAATCAATCTTCAGTATAATCTTTTCAGTGGCTTTCAAAGTCGAACGCAGCGTCAAAATTCTAAGATTGAAGTTTTAAAGGCGGAACATCGCGAGGTCCAAACTCAAGAACTAATGGAGAATATGGTAAAGAATGCGGTTCGTACTTTCAATAATGCGGTTGCGGTTGCAAAACTTGAGGCAGACAATGCTGAGGTCGCTAATCAAAGAATGCTCAAGATAAACGAACTGTATAGTTTAGGCCAAGCATCATCATTGGAACAGCGCCAAGCTCAATTGGTATGGTTGGCGGCAGAAAACGGGAAATCCTCTTCGGAATTTCGCGCA
>JAYOSU010000005.1:42415-52506 GCA_038139395.1 Cryomorphaceae bacterium | reverse complement strand
CATTTCTGGAACATCACCTTCAACCACTAGGCGACCTGCAGTTTTCTCTTGAATTTCTTCCACAGAAACTCCTGGGGCTCTTTCAAGCAATACGAAACCTTTGTCCGGGTCTACCTCAAGCACTGCTAAATCGGTAACTATTTTCTTTACGCAGGCTACACCGGTCAAAGGAAGAGTGCAAGAGGATAACAATTTACTTTCACCGCGTCTATTGGTATGTTGCATAGCAACAATGATATTATCTGCAGAGGCTACTAGATCCATTGCACCACCCATACCTTTTACCATTCTTCCTGGAATTTTCCAATTTGCTATATCTCCACTGTCACTTACTTCCATTGCACCTAGAACAGTGAGCTGAACGTGTTGTCCGCGAATCATGGCAAAACTTGTGGCGCTCGAAAAGAAAGAGGCACCAGGTAATGCGGTAATAGTCTGTTTTCCTGCATTAATTAGATCGGCATCTTCTTCACCTTCCACAGGGAATGGACCCATTCCCAAAATGCCATTCTCACTTTGGAATTCTATATTAATTCCTTGAGGGATGTGATTAGCTACCAAAGTGGGAATTCCAATACCTAAATTCACGTACCATCCGTCTCTTAGTTCTTGTGCTATTCGCTGAGCAATTTGATCTTTATTCAACCCCATAATTATTCGGCCTTTGCACGAACCGTGCGTTGTTCAATCCTTTTCTCATACCCTTTCCCTTGGAAAATACGTTGTACGAAAATACCGGGGACATGAATGTCGTTCGGGTTTAATTCACCCACCTCAACGAGGTGTTCAACCTCTGCCACGGTAATTTTTCCTGCCATAGCCATCATGGGGTTAAAGTTTCTCGCGGTCCCCTTGAAAACCAAATTCCCTGCTTTATCTCCTTTCCAAGCTTTTACAAAAGCGAATGGAGCATCAAAAGCATGTTCTAGAATGTGAGGCTTCCCATTGAATTCACGAACTTCCTTGCCTTCTGCTACTTCCGTTCCATATCCTGCGGGGGTGAAAAACGCAGGAATTCCTGCACCAGCAGCACGGCAGCGTTCGGCTAAAGTTCCTTGAGGGACAAGGTCCACTTCAAGTTCACCACTAAGCATCTGTCGCTCAAATTCATCGTTTTCTCCTACATAAGAGGCAATCATTTTTTTTATCTGCCTAGTATGTAGTAGCAGGCCCAAGCCAAAATCGTCAACTCCTGCATTATTGGAAATACAAGTGATTCCTGTGGTGCCTTTATCTCGAATAGCAGCAATTGAATTTTCCGGAATACCGCAAAGTCCAAATCCACCAAACATTACGGTCATATTATCTTCCAATCCTTCTAGCGCTTCATGAGCATCTGCTACAACCTTGGAGATATAATTATTCTGTGACATATATTGGATTATTATGGTCGACTAAAAGGTAAGAAAAAAGCCCTTTTTACACCGTCTATGTTAGTCCTAAAGTTGAACGTTATTCTTCAATGGCGGGAAGAAGCTTTGTGCTAACTTCACCAAAACCAATACGGATTTCACCATTATCGCAATGTCCTCTCATGGTCACGGTATCACCGTCTTCAATAAAAGTTCTGTGCTCACCAGTATCTAAAGTAATAGGTTCTTTTCCTGCCCAACTCAGTTCAAGCATTGAGCCGTAGCTGTCTTTGGACTTACCAGATATTGTCCCTGAAGCCATCATGTCTCCTGCATTAATGTTACATCCGTTTACTGTATGATGCGCTAATTGCTGACGTTGGTTCCAATACATGTATTTGTAGTTGGAGCGTGAGATTACAGTTCCCTCTTTATTTTCTGGGGCCAATTCTACCTCAAGCTTGATGTCAAAATTATTTTCCCCTTCTGTACGTAAATATGGGAGTACTGGAGGATCTTGAATTGGGCCTGGAACTTTATACGGCTCTAAGGCATCCATAGTGACCACCCATGGACTGATGCTTGAACCGAAGTTCTTTCCCAGAAAAGGTCCAAGCGGGACATATTCCCATTTTTGAATATCACGAGCGCTCCAGTCATTAAAGAGCACCATTCCAAAGATGAATTCATCTGCTTCGTTCGCTTTAATTCTATGGCCCATTGGTTTCCCTTCTCCAGTGATAAATGCTAACTCCAATTCAAAGTCCATGCGTACACTTGGTCCAAAAGTAGGGGCATCCGCTCCCGGTGCCATTCGTTGTCCCTTTGGACGGTGCAGGTCTACACCACTAATAACAATAGAAGAGCTTCTTCCATGGTAGCCCACAGGAATGTGCTTCCAATTTGGTAACAACGCATTCTCAGGGTCTCTAAACATTTTACCCACGTTGGTAGCATGCTCTATTGAACTATAGAAATCGGTGTAGTCTTGAACAAATACCGGCATTAGCATCTGCACTTGACTTACCGGGAATAGCGCCTTGTTTTGATGTGCAACGTTATTCTTGATCGTTGTATTTACTTCATCAAATAGTTCAGCCAGCCTGTTGCGAACAGACCGCCAAATGGGCCGACCTAAGGCTATGAAATCATTTAGAGTGTCTTGTAAGAAAACATCATCAGGAAGGTCTATGCCTTCAAAATATCCTAGCTGATGTAATACGCTTAAATCAATGGCGGTATCTCCAATTCTAGTTCCGGTAGTAATAATATCATCCTCAGGTATAAATACACCAAAAGGTAAATTTTGAATAGGGAAATCGCTTCCTGATGGAACAGGAATCCAACTTTTTCTGGAAGGATCGTTTGCTGTTAGGTTCATGAAATACTTCTGTGTTTAGGTTATAATGTACCTCTATGTTCTTGTTCTCTTTCTATGGCTTCAAATAAAGCTTTGAAGTTTCCTTTGCCAAAGCTTGTTGCACCTTTTCGTTGAATGATTTCAATAAATACCGTTGGTCTATCCATCAGTGGTTTTGTAAATAGTTGTAATAAATAGCCTTCGTCATCCCGGTCAACCAAAATCTTATATCTCTTAAGAACATTCATGTCTTCATCAATAGCGCCGACCCGGTCTTTTAAGTCATCATAATACGTATCAGGTACGTCTAAGAATTCAACACCTCTTTCTCGAAGTTCGTGAATGGTGTGAATAATATTATCCGTGGCTAGCGCTAAATGCTGAACTCCGGCACCATTGTAAAAGTTGATGTATTCTTCAATTTGGGAACGTTTCTTGCCCTCTGCCGGCTCATTGATGGGGAACTTAATTCTGCCGTTCCCATTGGACATCACCTTGGACATTAGTGCAGTATATTCTGTAGAGATATCTTTATCATCAAACGAGATGATTTGTGAAAACCCCATGACTTCTGCATAGAATTTTACCCAGGTATTCATTTGTCCCCAATCTACATTACCCACCATATGGTCAATATATTTCAGGCCAACAGTAGACGGCTGGTACTTCGGGCTTCGGGCTACATAGCCAGGTAAGAAAGGACCATCGTAATCGTTGCGTTCCACAAACATGTGTACAGTCTCACCGTAGGTGTATATTCCTGAGGTAACCACTCTTCCGTTGGCATCTTCCATTACTTTGGGTTCTTGGAAAGGCTTGGCACCGCGCTTGGTGGTTTCATTAAATGCTTTAGCAGCATCTGGCACCCAGAGGGCAACAAATTTCACACCATCGCCGTGCTCATTGAGGTGTCTGTTAATATCACCATCCTTCACCATGGAAGAAGTGATGACTAGGCGAATTTTATCTTGTTGCAGTACATACGAAGTACGATCGCTCAATCCGGTTTCCAATCCCGCATAAGCAACCTCTTGAAAGCCAAAGGCAGTTTTGAAATAGTAAGCGCTTTGTTTAGCGTTTCCTACATAGATCTCCACGTGGTCGGTGCCCCAAAGTTCCAAGAAATCTTGAGCATCCTCATATTGTTTGGGTAATGTATTTGTCATCCTGATAGGTTATTTAATCCAGCTTTTGTGATAGTCACCGGCGTCCAAGTGTAAAGCTTGTTCGGTAATTTTTAGCGGTGCAAAAGTATCAACCATTACGGCCAATTCTAACGTTTCTTTCTTTCCAATGCTGGCCTCGTAGGTTCCTGGGTGTGGTCCGTGAGGAATACCTGCAGGGTGTAGGGTTATTTGTCCTCGTCCAATATTATTACGAGACATGAAATCACCATCTACGTAATACAGCACTTCGTCTGAATCAATATTACTATGATTATATGGAGCTGGTATGGATTGTGGATGGTAATCATACAGTCTAGGCACAAAGGAGCAAATTACAAAAGCCTTTGTCTCAAATGTTTGGTGAACAGGTGGTGGTTGGTGAACCCTTCCAGTTATTGGTTCAAAGTCATGAATACTAAATGCATATGGATAATTAAATCCGTCCCAACCTACCACATCAAAAGGATGTGTAGCATAGATGTATGAATGCAACATTCCTTCTTTTTTCACCTTGATGGTAAAGTCTCCCATTTCATCCTTGGCTTGAGTTAATTTAGGTGTTCGTAAATCGCGTTCACAATAAGGACTGTGCTCAAGTAGTTGCCCAAACCAATTTCGGTATCGTTTAGGTGTATAAATGGGATGGCTGCTTTCAATAATTAATAATCTATTTTTTGAGTCATTAAACTGAAACTGCTGTATCATCCCTCGGGGAATGACTAGGTAGTCACCTTCGGAAAAATCTAAATCTCCAAATTGAGTCTTTAATGTGCCGTTTCCTTCATGTACAAAAACAACCTCATCATTCTGCGCATTTTTATAAAAGTAGGTGCTCATTGTTGTGGTAGGCGCCGCCAATGAAATGGTACAATCTTTATTGGTGAGCACAGGGACTCGACTCTCTAAATAATCCTCAGTGGGCTTGACGTCAAATCCTTTGAATCGGTACGCCTTCATGTTTTTATCTACAGCAATTTTGGGAGCTATACTTTTACTAGCCCCGACTTCTTTGACCATCGTTGGTGGATGAACATGATATAACAATGACGACATACCGTCAAAGCCAATAGTTCCAAAAAGTTCTTCATGAAATAAGCTGCCGTTTTCTTTGCGAAATTGAGTGTGGCGCTTGTGAGGAAATTGTCCTTGCTTTTGATAAAACGGCATAGGAATGACTCTTTAATTTGTGCAGGTTCCCTACAAATATACACTACTTTAGAGGAGTTAAATCTTAACATATGTCATTGTATCAAGAGCTCGGTAAACAATTGTTTGATGCGTTAAATTCTGGACAAAGTATTGGCCCTTTAAGAGCGCTTATTGATAATGATATTGATGCGGCTTATGCCATTCAAAAGGAGCTAGTCACTCTGCGCAAGGCAAGAGGTGAAAGGGTGGTAGGCAAGAAGATAGGACTTACATCCCTTGCAGTTCAGAAACAGCTTGGTGTTGATCAACCAGATTATGGTATTTTATTTGATACCATGGATGTTTCTAGGTCAAAGAGAATAGATAGCTCAAAGCTCATACTTCCAAAAGTAGAGGGGGAATTGGCATTCATCCTAGGTAAGGATATTACTTCAAAGAATATAACTATGGATATTTTAGTGGACGCTATAGCCGAGGTTAGAGCGTCTATTGAAGTTGTAGATTCAAGAGTGGAAGATTGGAATATTCAGATATCCGACACTATTGCAGATAACGCTTCAGGCTCTCATTTTATCTTGGGAGAAGACAGTAAGTCATTGAATGATTTGAACCCCGAAACTGTTTCAATGAAGCTCTACAAAAACGGAAAGCTCAGTAGCAAGGGGAACGGTAGAGCCTGCATGCACAACCCTCTAAATGCCGCGCTATGGCTGGCTCAGAAAATGTGCTTCCAAGGCGAACCCCTTTGTAAAGGTGAAGTGCTTTTATCAGGTGCTTTGGGTCCTATGGTTCCAGTAGTAAAGGGGGACAAGATTAATTTGGAAATTGATGAATTCAACTCAATCCATCTTGATATTTTTTAGAATAGGACCTGTGAAGGGAGGCTAAAATACAATCGTGACATTAAACCCTGCGTGGTTTTTTCTGTTTGAAAACTCGACCTTAGCGCCAACGCTACCTAATATTCTTTGAGCAAGATAAGTGCCTAATCCGGTTCCGTGTTTTTTGCTGCTCGTCACAGGTTTTCCTAAATTTTTTAATATCTCTTTTGTGGTGCCACTGCCGTCATCCAAAATATGGATTTTTAGTTTTTTGGATTGCGTATCCACTCGGATTAGTATTTCTGTTGCGCCTGCCTCAACAGCATTTTGAGAAAAAATTCCAAGTGAGACTGCCAATGCGATTGCCACCCCTTCAGTGAATTCATAGGAATTGGTGTTCCTGTCAAATTTGAATTTTACTAAGTCGTATGCATATATAATTCTCCAAGATTCCAAGAATTTGGAGATGGTTTTTGATTCGGAAAAGGCTTTTTTTGCATTATTAACACTAGAAGTTTGTAAGATAGCTTGATCAAGAGCTAGTTTGGCTTTTGCAACATTCTCGTTTGCGTCAATCGTTCGTAATAAAATTTCTAGTTGTCCTAAAGCGGTTGCCAGGGGAGTCCTTAAATTATGATTTAAGATTTGATGTAACTCCAATACTTGTTTGTATGAATTTGCTACTTCAATCTTACTGTTTTCTATAAAGTTCAAGGTTTTGGTGAAGCCACTTATAGTTTGGATAAACAATGCGGCGAATGCTGCTATTGAGGTTGCTCCAATGATTTGCAATTCACCTTGCGTAGGTATGGGGATGGAGTAATTTGGACCTATTTCAAATATTGCCATTATTGCAGTTGAAATGGGTAACAGGTGAAGACAAATGGACCAAAACTTATTTGCTTTTCTAAAAGTAAAGCTATGCATAACAATCCTAATTATACTTAATCCAAGTAACGCCATAAGCAACAGGAAGTCGATATCTAGATAGAAAAAGTATGCGTGATACATAAACACACATATTATTCCAATGTCAACATATGCCTCAAATATGGGGTGTATTCTCTTGGTAATAGGGTTAATCAATGCAGCTCCAAGGAGAGTTCCTGAGAGTAAAAGCCCACCATCAGAAATATCAAAATAGACCATCACTAAAACGATCACAATTCCAAAACCCAAAAAATAGGGAGTTAATGCCGTCGTGTTCCAAGGGTTCGAAACAAGTAAGCCGATATTTTTAGGATTGTCCTTATTTTTTTTCATAATTACTCAAGAACATTCGAAGGATAGCGATTAAATCCAACTCTTGTTTATTAATTTCAACTTATGAGGAATTTTTTTGTAGTGCTGTTTATATTTTGTTTGGTTTTTAAGTCCCAAGGTCAAAATGAGTTTTTCGTTCCGGAACAAGGGGAGGGAATTTCATTCAACACCTCTTCATTAATTGTTGTTGGTGCTAATGCATCCTATTTGCCTTCATGGCAGGCCAACTCTCAGGAAGTGCAATTGCTTCGGGAACATAGAATAGGCCTTAGCCATTTTGGAATTGCCTACGGAGTTGGATATAGCGGACACTTCTATCATGGAAATGTACATGTGAATGTTGACCCCGATGGAACCCAAACTTTAAGTTTTTTAAATGGCCAAGATTACATATCAAACAGATTTGCAACAGAATACTTGGATGGTGTTTTAGAATTTCGCTTCAGAACCAATTCTAATAATAAGGGGCGGTATACGCGTTTTTATATAGGTGGAATACTTGGGTATTTAGCAGATTCCTATTCGTATTTTAACTCCGACCTATATCGTGTAAAATTCTATGATATCGGTGGCTTCAGCAATCTCAGATACGGTTCGTTTATTAAATTCGGACGTGGACCACTGAACCTTTATTACTATCGTGGTTTTAATCCAGTGGTTTCATCTGGCGTATTAACGACAGAGTTGGGAGAGTCAACCAGCCAAAATATTGGCTTGTCAATAACCTTATAATTATTCCGTTTTGCTAAGAAGGAGACGCTCTTTTTAAATTGGGTTAATATGAGCTAAATAACTATATTGATTTTAAAGCCTGTGCCTATTTCCCTATTGGAAAATTTTATTGCGCCTCCAGCGCTTAATAGAAGTCTCTGCGCCAGATAAGTCCCAATACCCGCTCCATGTTTTTTTTCACTAGAAATGGGCTTTCCTATCATCTGAATCGTTTCTTCCGGAGCGCCTGTGCCGTCGTCTATAATTTCTATTTTAAGCTCCTTTGAATCACTTTCCACTCTAATCTTTATTTCTTTTGCACCAGCTTCTATTGAATTTTGGGCAAAAATATCAAAACATACCGCTAAAGAAATTGCAATCTCTTCTGTCAAATTATACGGTTTATAATTCTTATGAAACTCAAAATCAACGAAATCATGCTTGTAAATTTTCTTCCACTTAAACAAGAATTCGTTAATATCAGCCGTTCCTTCAAACGCTTTTCTAGCATTATTAACACTAGCCGTTTGTATGTTAACTTGAGCTAATGCTTCCTTAGCTTGAAGGATATACTTTTTATCATTTTGTTTTCTTTCGGCAATTTCCAATTGTCCTATCGCGGTTGCCAACGGAGTTCTAAGGTTATGGTTTAATATCTGATTAAGTTCAAGCACTTGTTTGTAAGAGCTATCTACACGTTTTTCACGTTTTTCAATGTTCTTAATGGTTTTTCTAAACCACTGAACGGTGTGGATGGAAATAGCCGTTGAAATCAATATCATCCCTGAACCGGCCAATTGCATTTCGATTACAGAAGGTAATGGTAGCACATATGTCGGTGAAATATCTATCACAACCATAAATGCAGACATTAAAGGAAGGGCATAAAGTCCTATTGACCATAGAAAATTAATTTTACGAAATTCAAAAGTGAATAAAGTTATTCTTTGCACAAAAATGGCAACCAATCCGGCCAAAGGCAATACCTCATGTTCTGTGTAGAAAAAATAACAATTGTAGAGCAGAAAACAGATCACTATGTTTTCGAAATAAGCTTCTAATAAAGGATGTATTAGTCTGGTTAAAAAACTACCAATGATGACTCCCATTAGGGCAATAGCCATGAGCACTCCTCCATCTGAAATGCCACTATAGAGCATGACAGAAAGTATAATCAAACTTAAAGTTAAAATAGAAATGAAATTCAAAACTGGCCGGGAGGAAATCTCAAATTTCTTCATGGATTTAGTAGACTATGTTTGTCGATTTTCGTTACAACAGGATTGCATAAATATACTGAACATCTGGGTATTAGTAGTATAAGCAATAGGGTCCTACCCTTGAAATCACATGTATGGCTAATATTTACCACACTATTCTTCCATCAATGTGACGATTAGCACACTATAAACACCACATATAAATTCAGGCTAAAGGTTAGTGATAGGATAATCTAAGCGGGACGTTAGGTCTTTGTGGGATTATTTTAAAGGGACGGCAGAACAGGCTTCACCATAACTTATTTTCTTGGCAATCCCATTGAGAACTCCTACTGCATGAATATAGGCATCTTGTGGGATTTTTGAATTACCACAACCTTTGATAATCACAGGTTTGCCATGAAATTTATCCCAATTAATATGCGATAATTTCCAACGATAATATTGTGAGTAGAGCTCGGACTCAGTGCCTGCCCAGAAGCTTTGAATTTTATGTTCTCCTAACTTTGCAGCAACAAGAATGGAAGCCCATGCAGGGAGAATCGCGTCGCTTGAACAATGTATACGAACAACTGAATTATTGAATGGCTTGAAATCTATTGTTTTCAGTGCGGCTCGGTATTCTTTTTCACGTAGAAGTAACCCTTGGTCAAGAAATTGAGCTATATCTATTTCACTCACTTTGTCTGGAAAATAGTCTTCTAGATTGAAGGTTATCAGGGAGCTTTGCGCTACTTTATTTACGATTTCATGATTCGCCATGATTCCCTAAGTTACTGCCTTTTGTAATCTCTGAAAAATTCTTGATTCTCAACACTTCTTAATCCTTCAAGTACGAATGCATTTTTTTTGGGAAGAATAGGTATGGTAAGGCATTCGTTATGCCAATTTTCGTAGGTGCTAAAATCAACAGGTGTACGTTCATCAAGACTTTCAAATAGGTTCAATTGTGCAACTTTAGACCATCCGTTTTGGACATGACCTTGAAATACTTTCGCTTTACTGCCTGAACCATAACCCATAAAACCAATACAGGTACCTTCAATATC
>JAYOSU010000005.1:0-42315 GCA_038139395.1 Cryomorphaceae bacterium | reverse complement strand
ACAGGTTCTTCCACATAACTTCTTATCATCGTATTCCCACCCCAAAAGCCTTTTGCATCTCTTAGTTTGTTTTTGGCTTCTTCTTCATTGAGTGGTGTACCCAATAGTTCTGCAGCTTGCATCAGAATAGAAGATTTTGTGTACGTTCTTCTTGGTTTGAAGAAATCTCGCTCTCCTTTTGTTGCAACTCCTATCTCTGAACCTAATGAAATGATGGCTGGATTCTTTGAAATAAGTAAAGCCACGGCCCCAGCTCCTTGAGTGTATTCTCCTGTAGACCCCAAATGATATTTCGCTAAATCCGAAGCTACAATTATTGCTTTTTTATCTGGATTTTGTTTGAGGTAAAGGCAAGCGTTTTCTAGTGCATCTACTGCGCCAATACAAGCGAATGTCATATCTACAGCATCAACATTTTTTAATGACCGTGGTCCAAAATCTGTAGCCAATTCCTTTTCAACTAAATCAAGAATGTAGGTAGCTGTTGGTTTAGCGCTATCTAATGCGCTCTCTGTACCAAGATAAATCCTGCCTACATCTGAAGGGTTGAGAGTCTCTCGTTGAAATAAATCTAGAACTGCATTAGCGCCCATAGAGGCAGCGTCTTCATCAATATCAGGAAAGGACATGGACGTTAGACCAAGCCCTTTATTTAGTTTTGCGTATTCAATATTCCTAGCTTCAGCCAGGGCCTCAATAGGAAGGTAATGGTTGGGTACGTAATATGAAATGGCATCAATTCCAATTTTCATTAAGCGGGTATTTTTCAAATTCACAAAAAATCACTCAATTCTTTGAATAACGAGCGTAAAACTAACGAAATGATTAACGGATTAGTGGGTTAAAGGTTTTTGTTTTAGGAAAACTTTAATAAACCCATTTCTAGAGCATTCCTAATTCCAATTTGGCTTCTTCACTCATCATGCTTTTATCCCAAGGCGGTTCGAAAGTGATTTCAACTTCAACGTCATTTACACTATCCAAGGCTCGCGACTTTTCTTTAACCTCCTGCGGTAGACTTTCTGCCACAGGACAGTTGGGTGAGGTCAAGGTCATTAATATATGCACATCGCGTTCTGTGCTCACTTGAACATCGTAGATTAAACCAAGCTGATAGATATCTACGGGGATTTCTGGATCAAAGATGTTGCAAAGGACACCTACAACTTCTTCTCCAATTTTTTGCATTTCGCTATGCGTTAACTCTTCACTCATTTTTATTACTTGTTAAGCGGAAAAGGCAAGTGCGTAGTATTTCATCTGCTTGACCATACTCATAAGTCCATTTGCCCTAGTTGGGCTTAAATGGTCTTTTAAACCAATATCTTCCAAGAATTTCAATTCTGCTGCTGCTACCTCTTGAGCAGGCTGATTACTGAACACATCAATAAGCATAGCTACTATGCCCTTCGCAATAATTGCATCCGCGTCTGCACTAAAAATAATTTTGTCTTCGTGTTGTTCTGCATGTAACCATACCTTGCTTTGACAACCAGGTACTAATAGGTCATTATTCTTTTTATGTTCGGGCAGCATGGGAAGGCTTTTGCCCATTTCAATGATATGGTTGTATTTGTCCATCCATTCGTCAAAGAATTCGAATTCTTCAATTAAAATTTGCTGTTTTTCTTGAATAGTTGCCATTACAAAAGCATGCTTACGGCTTTTTTAAGGCCGGATATGAAAGAATCAATTTCCTCAAAAGTATTGTACATCGCAAAGCTTGCCCGAACCGTTCCTTCAATACAAAACGCATCCATAATAGGTTGTGTACAATGCTGCCCTGTTCGTACTGCAATACCTTGTTGGTCTAGAAGAACGCCTAAATCGTAGGGATGTACCCCATCAATTACAAAGCTTAATACACTCGCTTTATTTTTTGAATTTCCAATGACTCTGAATCCTTTTATTCCTGAACACTCTTTCGTGGCATATTCAAGAAGTGATTGTTCGTGCGCTGAAATAGATTCAATTCCAATTTCATTGATAAATTTTAGCGCAGCACCAAAGCCAATTATACCTTCGACATGAGGAGTTCCTGCCTCAAATTTATGAGGGAGGCCAGCATAGGTGCTCTTTTCTAAAGTGACTGTAGATATCATCTCGCCACCTCCTTGGTAGGGATTCATAGCCTCAAGTTTCTCACGTTTTCCGTATAGGATACCCAGTCCAGTGGGGCCATACATCTTGTGGCTGCTTAAGGTAAAAAAGTCTACATCCCAAGATTGTACATCCACAATGGTATGAGGCCCGCTTTGCGCACCGTCTACTAATGTCCATGCACCTACTTTTTTCGCTTGTGATATGATTTTTTGAACGGGATTGATAGTTCCAAGGGTATTGGAAATATGATTGAATGCAACAATGGCAGTATTCTGGTCAATAACAACTTCAAGGCGATCTAAAATAAGTTCACCGTATTTATCCATGGGAAGATGACGAAGCTCTGCTCCAGTTCGTTCACAGAGCATTTGCCAGGGCACAATATTACTATGATGCTCCATGGCAGTGATGACAACATTTTGACCTTTTTGAACTGTATTGCTCAAGCCATAAGCTATGGCGTTAATACTATCTGTAATGCCTCTGGTAAATATAATTTCCGCAGCTTCAGCTGCATTCAGGTGAGCCCTTACTTGTTCTCGCACAGACTCCATTGCGTCCGTCGCACGTTGGCTCAATGTATGAACCCCTCGATGAACATTGGCATTATAATTCAAATAATAGTCAGAGATTGCTTCGATCACTGCTATTGGTTTTTGAGCTGTGGCTGCGTTGTCAAAATACACCAAGGGCTTGCCGTGAACCTTTTGATTCAGGATGGGGAATTGTTCGCGAATATCATGGACATCAAAGGCCATTATAGCGCAAATTCAAGGTTGATACCTAATTTACCAGCAATAACCCGATTGAGCCTTTTTTCTAGCTGTGGGATTTTGACATATTCTAAAGCATCTGAGGCAAAAGCGTAGGTCATCAAACCCTCAGCTTCTCGTTTAGGAATGCCTCTTGAGCGCAAGTAAAACAAGGCGCTTTTATCCAATTGTCCAACAGTACATCCGTGTGAACATCTTACATCATCTGCAAATATTTCAAGCTGTGGTTTGGTATCCACCTTGGCTTTATCACTTAATAGAATATTATCATTCTGTTGAAAAGCATTGGTTTTCTGCGCTTTTTGACGAACTAAGACTTTTCCATTGAAAACACCATGGCTTTTGCCTAGATAGATACCTTTATATAACTCACGACTGTAACAATTAGGTTCCATATGGTCTACCAGTGTATGATGGTCAACCGTTTGACCGTCGCCTATAATGGTGATTCCGTCCATATGACTCTCTGTATGCTCACCACCTGAGTAAAAGTGTAAGTTATTGCGTACCAGTTTGCCCCCAAAAGTATAGGTGCCTACGTGTACATTGGAGTTTGTTTCTTGCTTAACGTGCGTATTATCTATAAGAGAAGCATTAATACTATCATTTTGGACTTTGTAATAGCTGACTCGCGCATTACAAGCTGCAAAAACTTCACTCACAAAGTTGGTAAAGCTCTCATCATTCCCCAAATTTTGATGTCTTTCAACAATTTGAACTTCTGCATTTTGCTCAACAACGATTAGGTTTCTCGCCTGTGAAAAGGTTGACCCGTTTTCCTCTGTAGTTAGGTAGATGATTTCAATGGGTTTATCTACCGTTTGATTTGCCTTAACCCTTATGTAGGCGCCATCGTCAGCAAAAGCAGTATTGAGATCTATGAAAGTTTCACCTGATGGAGCCGCTTTACCCAAATACTTAGACAGTATATCTGGGTATTTATTAAGTGCGGCTGCGAACGTACAAATATCATAGCTTTGGTGCGTGGATTCGCTTAGCCAGGAGCTGTACTTCCCATTAATGAATACCAGCTTATAGGTATCTAAATCACTGAGAAGGTATTGTTTAATGTCTCCAAATGAAACTGCACTTTCGCTTTTCAGCATGATTTTGTAATCGCGATTCAGTACGGGTTTTAGATTGGTATATTTCCATTCTTCGTCCCGTGTAGTGGGAAAGCCCAAAGCTTCAAAGCGGTCTAAGGCTTCCTTGCGCATGTTTACAACGGCCAAATTCTTGCTGCCATTTAATTCGGATTCGGAAATCACAAAAGAGGAAAGTAAATCTTGTGCTAAATCTGTCATGCGTTTTCTGCCTTGATCCAGTCGTAACCTTTTGCTTCTAATTCTAGTGCCAAGCTTTTATCGCCACTTTTCACAATTTTACCATTGTACAATACATGTACGAAGTCTGGCTCTATATAATCCAGTAATCTTTGGTAATGAGTAATGACAAGCACAGCATTATCCTTGCTACGCAATTTATTCACACCGTTTGCTACAATTCTAAGGGCGTCTATATCTAAACCAGAATCCGTCTCATCAAGAATGGCCAATTTTGGTTGAAGCATTGCCATTTGAAAAATCTCATTTCGCTTTTTTTCTCCACCAGAAAACCCCTCATTTAAACTTCGGCTCAGATAACTCTTGTCCATCTCAAGCAAAGCCGTTTTTTCGCGCATCATAGCGAGCATTTCTCTTGCTTCCATAGCTTCTTCGCCACGACCTTTTCTACTCTCGTTGATTGCTGTTTTGATGAAGTTACTTACGGTAACCCCCGGGATTTCTACAGGATATTGAAAACTCAGAAAAACACCTTTATGCGCTCGTTCCTCAGGTGATAAATCCATGAGGTCTTCACCTTCAAAATCTATTGTGCCACCATTAATTTCATAATCTTCCCTACCGGCAATTATGTTGCTTAAGGTAGATTTTCCTGAACCGTTGGGCCCCATAATAGCATGTACCTCACCTGCGTTTATTTCTAGATCAATACCGCGAAGAATTTCCTTTTCTTCTATACCGGCTTGTAAGTCTTTGATTTTAATCATGGCTTATCCTACAGAGCCCTCAAGAGAGATCTCCAATAGTTTTTGTGCCTCCACTGCGAATTCCATTGGAAGCTGGTTCAATACTTCTTTACAATATCCATTGACAATTAATGCAATGGCTTCTTCGGTGCCAATTCCTCTTTGATTACAATAGAAGATCTGGTCTTCACCAATCTTGGATGTTGTTGCCTCATGTTCTATTTGAGCACTTGGATGCTGAGCTTCAATATACGGGAAGGTATGTGCACCGCACTGATCACCCATTAAAAGGGAATCACATTGACTAAAATTTCTGGCGTTTTCTGCACGTGCGCCAACCCGAACTAACCCTCTGTAGCTGTTATGGCTCTTACCGGCACTGATACCTTTAGAAATTATGGTGCTTTTGGTGTTCTTTCCTAAGTGAATCATTTTCGTTCCTGTATCCGCCTGCTGAAACTTATTGGTAACCGCCACACTGTAAAACTCACCAATGGAGTGGTCTCCTTTTAAAATACAGGAAGGGTATTTCCAAGTAACTGCAGATCCAGTTTCGACTTGTGTCCAACTAATTTTTGCATTGCGCTCGCATAGCCCACGTTTGGTGACAAAGTTGAATACACCACCTTTGCCTTCGGCATCTCCTGGAAACCAATTTTGAACCGTACTGTATTTGATTTCTGCATCTTCCATGGCAACGAGTTCAACTACTGCGGCATGGAGCTGATTTTCATCTCTTTGCGGCGCAGTACAACCTTCCAAATAACTCACAAAAGAACCAGCATCGGCTACCAATAAGGTGCGCTCAAATTGGCCCGTTCCAGCCTCATTGATGCGGAAATAAGTGCTTAATTCCATTGGACAATGAACGCCTTTTGGAATATAGCAGAAAGACCCGTCAGTAAAAACGGCACTATTCAACGCCGCGTAAAAATTATCTCTTTTTGGTACAACAGTCCCTAAGTGCTTCCGAACCAATTCAGGATGTTCTTGAATTGCGTCACTCATGGAGCAGAAGATGATTCCTTTTTCAGCAAGCGTTTCTTTAAACGTTGTTGCCACAGATACTGAATCTACGACTACATCCATAGCTACACCACTTAGGCGCTTTTGCTCGTCTAAGCTTATCCCTAATTTCTCAAATGTCTTTAGCAATTCAGGATCAACGTCATCAAGACTGTCTAAAGTTTTCTTTTGCTTGGGTGCACTGTAATAAGAGATGGCCTGGAAATCAGGCTTCTGATAATGAACGTTAGGCCAATCAGGCTCTACCATTTCAGACCAAGTATGATAAGCGTCCAACCGCCATTCGAGCATCCATTCGGGTTCATTCTTTTTTGAACTGATTAAACGAATCACATCTTCATTTAGACCAGGGGGTACCGTATCACTTTCGATTTCTGTTGTGAAGCCGTACTTGTATTCCGATGCGGTGATTTCACCTAAGATTTCGTCGCTCATGTGTATTATACTGCGAAACTCTCTCCGCACCCACAGGTACGCGTAGCGTTCGGATTATTAAAACTGAACCCTTTACCGTTAAGACCACCTGTGTATTCCAAGGTGGTTCCAATGAGGTAAAGGAGACTTTTTTTCTCAACTACTACTTTAACTCCATTATCTTCGTAGAGTTCAGCATTTTCAGGTATTTCGGACGAAAATTCCATTTTATATGACAAGCCGGAACAACCACCGCTTTCTACTCCAACGCTAACATAGCTGGACGCGAGATTCTTTCCTTCCTCTGCCATGAGGGCAGATAACTTATCTTTCGCTGTTGTGGATACTTTAACCATATTGATTTAGACTAATTCTAAAAAAGCACTGCAAAGTTAATGAATATGCGGCTTTTATATTGCAATCAAGACCTATAAGGTTATAACTTTGCTCTATGTTTGATTCAAAGAACCCACAGCGGACACCCATATCTGAATTAGGTGAGTTTGGCCTAATAGATCATCTCGTTAAAAATGCTAAATCCAAACTTCCAAATACCGCTCTAGCCATGGGCGATGACGCCGGTCTCATAGATCATGGTACATATTTTACTGCTATTTCCACCGACCTTCTCGTGGAAGGGGTTCATTTTGACTTAAGTTACATGCCGTTGAAGCACCTGGGCTATAAGAGCGTTGTTGTGAACCTGAGTGACATTTATGCAATGAATGGCACTGCAGAGCACATAACTGTTGGTATTGCAGTGTCTAATCGATTCCCTGTAGAAGCGTTAGAAGAAATTTATGAAGGGATACACTTAGCTTGTGAGCGCTACAATGTGGACTTGATTGGCGGCGATACAACAGCGTCAACATCTGGATTGATGATTAGCATTACGGCTACCGGTCGAGTAGAAAAAGAAAAAGCATCTATGCGTAGCGGGGCAAAGGATAATGACTTAATCGTAATAAGTGGTGATGTTGGAGGAGCCTACATGGGTCTACAAATTTTGGAACGTGAGAAACAAGTCTTTATTGAAAACCCTGATATGCAGCCCGAATTGGGCGGTCATGAATATATTCTAGAAAGGCAGCTGAAGCCAGAAGCTAGAAAGGACATAGTAGACCTGCTCCATAATCTTCAAGTGCAACCAACTTCCATGATAGATATTAGTGACGGTCTCAGTTCAGAAATTCTTCACTTAAGTAAAGCCTCCAATCATCAGTTTAATGTCTATGAAAATAAAATTCCTATAGATCCAAGCATTTACACATTATGTGAAGAATTCAATATGAACACAACCACCGTTGGCTTAAATGGTGGGGAGGATTATGAATTACTCTTTACCATTTCTATTGAAGATCACGATAAGATTAAGGCCAACCCACACCTGAGTGTTATTGGTTATGTCAAGGAGGGTTCCGGAGCCAACTTGATAACCCGCGATGATAAAGTTGTCGAACTAAAAGCACAGGGTTTCAAGCATCACGAATAAGAACGGCGGATTTTATCTAAAAAACAGCTAAACAGTATTCAATACAGATAAATTATTGTATGTATGTCCGTATTGTTGCAAAAACGACTCGTTTACTCAAGGTTATTAACATTTTGTTCATATCTTTCAAGAACCGACCAAAACCAACCATTCGTTATGGAAGATAAAATAGTAAACAATCTTATTTACGGCTACCCCTTCTTTTTTCCTATTTGGAAATCTCCAATGGATCAAGTTAAAACTTTACAAGAATCCTTTGATGATGGCTCGTTATCTAATGTAGCTGGTTTTGAGGGTCTGACTAATGAACAGATGGCGAAAGCCTTAGAAAATGCCAAAAAGCATTTCTTTATTTATGCCTCGGGAGATAAAAAGCATCCTAAGTGGAATGAGTCAAAAAATGTTGTTCGGGCCTTTCCATATAGCTATCAAGAGGCTATGGGTATTACCACTTCCATTAAAACTTGGCTACCAAGATTGGTTTAGCTCTATTTATGGGAGTATGTTCTCCCAGTCTTTTGAAGAAAACCAAGCAACGCGTCCGTTGCTAAATTTAATGTGAGACCAATTGTTTTCTTCTTGAATTACAATTCCAGAATTACCTTCATTGAGTATGACAACTTGATTGCTTTTACTTGATGGCTCACTAAAGCCAGTGCTATTTCTTTCTATAACAATTGCAAGTTGAGACTTGGGGACACTTATTTGGCCAATTACAAGCAGCACGATGGCCAAAACGGTTGTAGTAAAGGGCCATCTCCAATTAAAATCCACCATTTTTGTTCTTCTTACAATCAATAAAGACAAGGAAATAAGAATAAAACAACAACTTAGAATAGTCCAAGTTTCTGGCTGAAGTATAGTGCGTGCACTTTCACTAATCCAATGTAAAAGCTCTTCTTGGGGCTGATGAATACTCTCGGAGATTCTCAAGTTTACCCAATCAAGATTATGCCTTGCGCTTTCATTTACGGGGTCATACAATAAGGCCCTTTCAAAATTCACTTTGGCTTCACCAAGCTCACCTAATCGGGTATAACAATTACCCAAATTGAAGTACAGCGCACTTTCATGAACCTGTGATTGAACTAACGCATCATATTTTTCTAGAGCGTCTCTATACAGGCCCCTATCATAAAGTGCTCTAGCACTGTCCGCAATTGTATTTAGATGGTCTTCCATATCTCTATAAAAGCATTCATGTTGGAATCGTCATTAGAAGAGCTCACTGGAGCATATTGGGCAAGATTACAATTTTCAATGAGCGTAAATATTTCATTTCCAATTTGATTACCGTAGGTATTTTGAAGGTTGATTTTGGTAACGTTTTCTAAATTCAGCCCTTTTTCTACGAGTCCAAATTCTAAGGCGTTTAGCATTTTCCCATACCTCTTTTCATCCTTAGAACTAAAAGCTTTCTGCACCTCTCTTAATTTAATTTTTCTCCAATTAGAGCCTTTTGATTCCGTTCGTTTTGGCGCAAGTTGCCACAGCCAACATAATCCCAAAACAGCTAGCAAAATCAATGTCCCCTTTTTTATTAGGCCCCTACGATCAGTCTTAATATCAATATTTTGTAAATAATGTATGTCTTCATCTAGAAGGGTAGATTCTTGTTCAGAGGATGTCGCCAAATTGGAATTTGGTTTAGATGCAGCTAAATTCGGGTTACGAACTGTTAAAGTATCTTCTGTTATAGTAACAGTTTTGTATTTATCTGTCTTTAAATCAAAGTAAGTCCATTTGATTTCTGGTAATACAAAGCTACCGCGGTACTGCGGTACTAATAGATATTCATATTCTTTATAGCCTGTTATTCCTCGCTCACCAAAACGAATGTTTTCGTTGAATTTAGGGTCGTAGATATCAAAGCCTTCTACGTTGCTTAACTCAGGCACTTCGATTGTGCTTAGGTTTCCTTTACCCTCAATTCTAAGTTTGATGGTTATACTTTCATTTCCGCTTACCTCGCGCCTACTTATTTCTCTAATCAGGTTTAAGGAACCCACTCCCCCGGTGAAATGGGATGGGGCACCATCTGGAAGTGGTTTAATTTTTACCGCCGGTATTTTGGCAGAAGCAACTTGTGGAACATACTTCATTAGAGGCATATTAAAGAAATCTCGTTGCCCGGTTGGTACTTGAACCTGACCTCTTATTTTTAGTTCTTGTCCTCCTAAAACCCCGGGGGTATTGGGTAGAATAAGTCGCTTATCAAAATCGTATATGGTAGCAACTTTGTTTCCTACAACCTCTCTATAGCTCTCCTCCTTTGAATCCAGCTGCTGTTGAAGTACATTCTCAAAGTTGGGTGATTGAATAATGTCTAAATTTCTTACCGGATCAAAAAGAGTCGCACGGAATTTCAGTATAATGGGCTCTCCGACATAAACGGCTTTCTTTGAGGAGAGAATAGTCACATTAAAACTTTCTTCTGCCTGCTGCTGGATATTATTTTTCTTTTTTAATCCTTCTTTGACTGTAATTTTAAGCTTATTGCTTTCTATTCGTTTTCCATCTACTATTATGAAGGCTGCAGGAAGCACAAACTCTCCTTTTTTTTGAGCAACAACATCATAGGATAAGGATCTATTGGACGAAACCCTACCATTTATTATTTGAGTTTGACTTGATTGATAAGGTCCGCTGACCACTATGAATTGTTCAAAGTTTGGGGGAGTAATTTCCCCTCTTCTTGCATTTGTTGTAAAGGTGATTCTAAAGGTTTCATTGAGATCCACAGCAGTTCTTGAACACTTTGCGGTAAGTGCTATGTTTTGCCCATTGGCGCACACACTCAGAAAAAGTGCTGCAATCAATAATAAGTTACCAATCTTTTTCACCGCTTTTCTTTTTGCCTTTTGCCTTCTTAGAATTTGCCTTTTGCGCCGTTTTCTCTTCTGCCCGTTGTATTGCTTCCAAGAGGCCTTTGATTTCTTCAGGACTTAACTTGCCTTTGGATTCCCCATCATCTTTAGGCTCTTTACCTTTTTGATTTTCTTTAGGGTCACCCTTTTGATCCTCATCCTGCTCTTGATTTGGTTCATTTTCATCTTTATTTTGACCTTGCTGATTTTCCTTGTCTTTAGCATTATTATCATCAGAATTTTGTTCTTGTGAATCGTCCTTATCCGTTTTCGAATCGTCCTTTTCCTCTTGTTTTTGGTTTTCGCTTTGGTCTTCTTGATTTTGTTGCTTTTGCTGCTGCATCAGTTTTTCGTATGCCCTATTGTAGTTGTATTGGGCATCTATTCTAGATGGATTTTGTAGGATACTTTCTTTGTAATAATTCACGGCTTCTTCGTAAGCTTCCTGATCAAATGCAGCGTCACCTAAATTGTATAAGGCATCACTTTTTTTATTCTTGCTTTTTGTGTGACGCAACGATTCTTTTAATGCATTTTTTGCTTCATCAGTTTTCCCTTCTTTAAGTAGGGAAGACCCCAGGTTATACCATCCTTCAAAGCCTTCTGGATTAATTGCTGTGGCATTCAGAAATTCTTGGGATGCGGTAGATGAATTATCCTCTTCGGCCAATTTATTCCCTTGTTTGATACTGTTGTAATAATCGTGAGCACTGCCTTCTTTAATTGTTGGGCTTGATTTAAGGGTGTCGGCATTCTGTGCCTTCAAAGATGAACAGGCCAAAAGTAAAATTAAGGTACTGTATTTGGTTGGATTACCTATTTTATTAGGTAAGAGAGTATAAAGTAAAAGGAAGAGTAACGCGGGAAAAAGAAACCATTGAAACTGTGGCTCATAGTCAATTGCGATTTCCTCTGAGATAGCCGCTTGCTCGCCCGTTAGTATGAAATCTTGTACAAGTTTAATTGCCTCATCAGTTCTGTTTCCGTCTATATAATTTGCACCGATTTCTTCCATGAGATTGGACAATATTTTTTCATCTCTTCTTGTAATGACTACTTCGCCTTTTTTATCCTTTTTGTAAATAGTGCCCGATCTGGTTTTCTGAATTGGAATGGGACCGCCGCTTTGCGTGCCTAGCCCTACAAAGAGAATTTGTACAGGAAATTCTGGAAGTTCAAGTCCCTCTAATTCTTCATGATCTTCCCCGTCGGTAAAGACAATTATAAACCTTCCCGCTGGGGATGCTGGATTAAAGTAACCAAAGGCATATTTGAGCGCTGCAGCAAGGTTTGTTCCTTGCGATGGAACGGCATTTGGATGAGCAGCATCCAAGGCCATTTTGGCTGCCACATAATCTGTAGTTATTGGTAGAGCAGGATATGCACTTCCGGCATACGCAATTAGACCTACACGATCACCGCTCAGCTGGCCAAGGGTTCTTGAAATGAGTAGCTTTGCCTTGTCCAATCTATTAGGGGCAATATCTTCTGCCAACATAGAGCGGCTCACATCAAGTGCAAATACTACATCCGTACCCTTGCGATTTACCTTTTGCTTTTGACCACCCATTTGAAGGTTTGCTAGACTCAGCCCAAGAAACAGCAGAGATAGAGCAAGTAGGGTATATTTAGTGAAAAACCGCACAGACCCGAATGACTTCTTAAGTTTGGCAGACGAATACGCTAAGCCCAAGATTCTCCAAACCTTTTTTCTCCAATTATGAAATAGAAAAGAACAGAAAATCAGCGTTGCAAATAACACCGGTCCAACGATTAATAGTTCTGGGAATTGCCACTTGAAATCCATTAAAACGCAGATTTTAAGACTACAAAATTCAATATCAATTCAAACGCTATAAAAGCTATAGCCATCCACACAAAAATGGAATAATGTTCATCATATCTGTAAAATTGAAATCCTTCAATTTCACTTTTCTCTAGACTGTCAATAATGCCATAAATATTCTCCAAGCTTTCTCTGTCTGTTGCTCTAAAATATTGACCATTGGTCATTTCAGCTATTCTTTTAAGTAGCGCTTCGTCTATGGTTACTTGCACAGGACGGTAAACAAATTCTTTTGTATTCGGGTCAATGCCTACGGGCATGGAAGCAATCCCATTGGTACCTAGGCCAATGGTATATACTTTGATACCCAAACTTGCACATAATTCGCCTGCTTGAATAGGATCAACCAACCCAGCATTATTTTCGCCATCTGTGAGAAGGATGATGATTTTACTTTTAGCTGCGCTTTCTGCTAGTCTATTTGCGGCAGTACTAAGTCCCATACCAATTGCTGTACCGCTTTCAAGCATATCATATTGCAATGACCTAATTTGTTCATTGAGCAAGCTATGATCAGTAGTTAAAGGAACCGGACTGTATGATTCTCCCGCGTAAATCACTAAGCCAATCCTATCCATATTCCTTCTAATCACAAAGTCTGTAGCAACTTCCTTTAATGCTTCTAGTCTATTAGGTTTTAGGTCTTTTGCCAACATGGACGTGCTTATATCCAACGCCAACATCATATCAATACCTAGGTTTTGTGATGGTTGTTGGTTGACTTGCGTTGTCTGTGGGCGAGCCAAAGCGATACAAAGAGAGCCCATAGCCAACCAAGATAAAATACCCGTATAGTTTTTGAGTGATGCAACCCAATATTTCCCTGTCCCTTCTACTTGAGAGTATCCATAGTGATTCATTCGTTTGGAACGCAATACCACCATCATTATAAAGGCAATAGGTATTGCTATAAGTCCGTAAAGCCAAAGTGGGTCGCTAAAATTCCAATCACTCATCTTGGTCGGATTTAGGTTTGAAACTAACGACCAATTCTTCCGCTCGGCTCAGGCAGTCTAGATGGTCTTGAACGGTCATCTGACCTTTTGCAAATTTTACAAAATCTGCTCGAGTCATTATAAATTCATAACTCTGTAGCCATTCTTCTTTCCATTTATTTTGAAGCATTGAGAGACTTTCAGCAGTAGTTTGTTCGGTCAGAGGTAAACCACATTGCTCGCTTAGATACAGTCTAAGTATGTCGCCAATTTGTACATAGTAATCTTTCGCATCTTGTTCCCAAAGTTTTTCTTCTTTAAGCCTTGCCAGTTCTCTCATAGTGTCACCAAACCAATCTTTTGAAGAAACAGCTAAAGGTTTTTCAGATGGGGAAGGTTTGTGTTGAAAATATCGAACAATTGCATAGAGTATTAATAAGGCAAGAGCGCCAAGCCCTAGATGAATTTTATAATGATTGACCCAACTCAATAAACTAAATGGAACGGTTGCTAATGCTCTATCTTCTGCACGTAATACCCCTTGCGCCTCAGGAAGAATATTCACTTGTACGACTACGGAGTCATTTTGATACAAATTGGCACCAATTCGCACTTCTGCAAAGGGTAAGGAGAACGTTCCTGAATCAAGTGCAAGAAAGGAAATACTATATCGGATACTCTGTTCTAAAGTATCGGTTTGCATTGAAATTAACGTCAATTCCTGAATGGAATCAAGCTCGAATGAATCTGCGCTGCTTGTGTGCTCTATGGTATACTTTATTAGATCTCCAACGTAATACATTGAGGTATCACAATACGCATGTAATACAGCATGATCTATGGCACGTTGTTCTTGACCAACAAGCCACTTTGAGGATAGAATAAGGATAAATACTATAGTTCTAACCATTATCGCGACTTAGATTTTAGGTAGTTCAATAGTGGAGGAACATAATCTTCATTCATCTCGACTGAGATTAAGCCGGCACCGGACCGCTTAGCAAGGGTACTCAGTTGCGTGTTTTTATATTCAAATCGCTCAACTAGTTTATTTCGTAATTCTCTGCTGTTTGTGTTTATCCAACGCACGGCACCAGTTTCAAGATCCTGCATTGGGACCATGCCCAAAGAGGGTAGTGAAATTTCTTTTTCATCAAAACTGTGAATTGCACATAAATCATAGCGTTTTGCTGCGATTTTAAAACTTTTATCGGGCAAATTGCCCATAAAATCACTCATTAAAAATACATTGCTGTGCCGCTTTTGAATTTTCAATAAATGCTCCATTGCTAGGTCAATATTCGTTCCGGAAGATTGAGGCTCCCATTCCAAAAGGGTCTGAATAATTCGCATGACATGCTTTTTCCCTTTTTTAGGTGGAATCACTTTCTCAACCTCTCCAGCAAACAGTATGATGCCAATCTTATCATTATTACCCATTGCACTAAAAGCTAAAGTCGCGGCTATTTCAGTCAATGAATCACGCTTGCTTCGCTCACTTGTTCCAAACTGAATACTGTTGCTGATGTCGATTACTAAAAACAAGGTTAATTCGCGTTCCTCCTCAAATACTTTAATGTAAGGCGCGCGTTTTCTAGCAGTGACATTCCAATCTATGCTGCGGACATCATCACCACTTTGGTAAGGACGAACTTCGGCAAAGCTCATACCTCTTCCTTTGAATGAACTTTGATATTCTCCGGAAAAGAGCTGATCGCTTAATCGGCGCGTTTTAATTTCTATGCGACGAACTTGTTGTAATAAGGTAATTGCGTCCAAATCAGAAGAATTCTAGGGAACCATTAAGGTGTTGAGCACCTCGGTTACTATATCGTCTTGAGTAATTTCTTCCGCTTCTGCCTCATAGGTCAAACCGATTCTGTGTCGCAAAACGGAGGGAGCTACAGCTCGGACATCTTCTGGAATGACAAACCCCCTATGTCTTAAAAACGCATGACATTTTGCGGCCTTTGCTAATGCAATAGAACCACGTGGTGAGGCGCCAAAACTAATCTTATTACTCAAGCTAGGGATGGCAAATTCCTTTGGAAATCGAGTTGCAAAAACAATATCAAGGATGTAAGATTCAATTTTTTCATCCATGTAGATACTATCTATAGCTGTACGCGCCTTAAGAATTTGCTCGGTACTAACCACGGAATTTAATGATTCCATGTTGCTGCGAAGTTGATTACGCAATATGGTTCTTTCGTCTTCTCTTTCAGGATAGGTCAATGTGATTTTCAATAGGAATCGATCCATTTGTGCTTCTGGAAGGGGATAGGTTCCTTCTTGTTCAACCGGGTTTTGCGTAGCCATTACCAAAAAAGGCTTGGGCAAAGGATAGCTTTTATCACCTAGAGTCACCTGCCTTTCCTGCATTGCTTCAAGTAGCGCGCTTTGAACTTTTGCAGGAGCTCTGTTGATTTCATCTGCAAGGACAAAGTTGCTAAATACCGGGCCCTTTTTAGTTTCAAAAAGATGCTCACTCATGTTGTAAATCTGTGTGCCTATGATATCTGACGGTAACAAATCTGGCGTAAACTGTACCCGAGAGAATGAAGCGCCAATAGTCTGACTTAGACTATTAATGGCAAGTGTTTTTGCTAAACCAGGAACACCTTCTAATAAAATATGACCGTCGGCTAACAGCCCAATTAAAAGACCTTCGACCATGCCTTGTTGGCCAATGATTACTTTACTCAGTTCATTTTGAATGAGGGTTATAAATGCACTTTCATTTTTAATGCTTTCATTCAAGGCAATTATATCAGGAGTTGTCTGCATAATGATGCTTTTTAATCGTGTTCAAAAAAACGCATATTGATAAAAATAATTGGTTAAAAGAGGGTTAAAAAACGCTCATTCCGACCAATTACCGAGTGCGGTAATCTGGTTTTCCAATATTCCAAAATAATGACCCGTTTCGCCCAATGAATGATGTCCAGTCAATGCCCCAAAAGCAGGCAATACACCTATCCATTCATTGAAGAAAAAGGCTTTGATTTTTACCTTGAATCTACCTTTTCCTTTAAGAGTGGCTCCCGGATGAAGATGGCCGCATAGCATAACCTTTTCCTTAGACAATTCCGGGAATATTATTTTGGCTGAAGCCCATTCAAACGCCTTGTTGTTCTTGAAATTGGAGCCTGGGGGTTCATGGATACAGATAAAATTTCCAAGTTTTAAAACATCAACTATTTTTAAATCGTCCCAATCGGGTAAATCGTAATCGTGGTTTCCCTTGACTAGAGTAAAAGTGCGGCTGCCTGCTTTTTGAATAAGACTCTTTAAATCAATAGTTTCTTTATTTTGATTCCCATCAAAAAGATCCCCTAGAAAAACCACATTTGAAGTAGGATGTCTTTCAATAGCTTCTTTTAATCGCTGCATCCCTTTCTTATGTGCCGCTACAGGAGTAGGGATACCCTCTTTTCGGAATTGACCGCCTTTGCCAAGATGCAGGTCAGAAATAAATAAGGTGTTCAATGCTTTCACATGCATTGAACCGTCAAAGTATAAGCGACAAGATTGGCCGCCGAACGTATAGTTCAGCCACTGTTTCATTACTTGAAAACACTACGTTGAAAGACAAAAAGTAGACCTACACCGGTAGATATAGCAGTATCTGCAATATTAAAAATGGGTCTGAAAAAAGTAAAATATTTACCGCCCCAAATAGGTAACCATTCGGGAAGATTTCCTTCATACAAAGGAAAGTATAGCATGTCCACTACTTTGCCTTGTAACACCGGAGCATAACCGCCTGCTTCAGGCAAAAACTCTGCGACCTTTCCTAATGAATCGGAGAAAATGACGCCGTAATACAAGCTGTCCAAAACATTGCCTATTGCACCAGCTAGTATCAAGCTTATACCCCAGACAGCAACATTTGTTGTCCCGGCTTTCACGGTGGACCTCAACCAATAAATAATTCCAATGATTGCAATGATTCTGAATATGGTTAATGCCAACTTACCTGTGACACCTCCAAGTTCTAGTCCAAAGGCCATACCAGGGTTTTCGGTAAAATGAATAAAAAACCAAGGCGTGATTTCGAAGCTTTGACCAAGGTACATGGTGCTCTTTACCCAAAGCTTAACTAATTGGTCAAATAAAATTACAGATAAGACAATTAAGGTTGCTTTTCTCAACGCTGATTGAGTTTAGCTTCCATGCTCAGTGTAGCGTGAGGAACCAATTTTAGTCTATCTGCTTCAATTAGTTTGCCTGTAACTCTGCAGATGCCGTACGTTTTGTTTTCAATGCGAACAATTGCATTTCTTAAATCGCGTATGAATTTTTCCTGACGAGAGGCTAGTTGTGAGTTTCTCTCTTTACTCATGGTGATAGATCCCTCTTCAAAGGATTTAAATTGAGGAGAGGTATCGTCCGTGCCATTATTCATATCATTCGCAAATTGTTCTCTAAGAAGTGCTAAATCTTCTTCTGCTTTTGCGATTTTCTTTTCAATGATTGTTCTGAATTCGGCCAATTCAGCATCATTATATCTGGTTTTTGCTTGATCTGACATGTTCAAATAAGTTTACTGTATAGGAAAGAGAGGCACGAATTTAATTAAATCTTTGAAATAGAAATACAAATCTTATGCCCTTCCACCTCCGTTTCATTTTCGTCGGTTTTACCCCACAAAATTTGATCTGCGAGCACTTCGTCCTTTATATAAGGTAAGAAACTTTCTAGATTAGACGTGAAGTTTTTTTCGCAATAAATAGTAACAGAAATCCTGTCCACTACATCTAATCCCGAGGATTTACGCAGGTTCTGAAGTCTATTTACTAATTCTCTTGCCAATCCCTCATTGCGCAAATCATCTGTCAATTCAGCGTCTAATGCAACGGTTAATCCATCACCGGTCGCAACGAGCATACCTGGAATATCTTCTGTAACCACTTCACAATCAGCTATATCTATGGTAACCATCTGACCTTGGTCTTCAAAGGAGATTTCTCCTCTACTTTCAAAGTCATCTATTGCACTGGGCTGCATGCCTTCAATAAAAACTTTAACTGCCTTCATATGACGGCCTACTTTAGGTCCTAGCGCCTTGAAATTTGGCCGCACTTTTTTGACAAAAACCCCGGCATCTGGAGCTATGATTTCAAGCGACTTCACATTGACTTCGGCGAGCAAAAGGTCTTTAATACTTTTTAATACGACTGTATCATCATGGTTTAAAGCTGGAACAAGAACTCTTGCGAGCGGCTGTCTAACCTTTAAATTTTCCTTCTTACGAATGCTTAAAACTAATGAGGTTAGTTTTCTTGCCGTATTAATTTTAAGTTCTAAATCTTCATTGATGAGCGCTGCATTACTGGTAGGATATTCCGTTAAATGAACACTGTTTTCTCCGTTTAAAACCACTCCATTGTGAAGGTCCTGATACAAACGGTCAGCATAAAACGGCGCTAATGGAGCCATTAGACGACTCAATGTTTCCAAACAGGTCCATAAAGTTTGGTAAGCGCTTATTTTATCTGCTTCATATTCACCTTTCCAAAATCTGCGGCGACCAAGCCTTACATACCAATTAGAAAGTTTTTCCGTGGTAAATTCTTGAATTGGTCGGAAAGCGCGTGTAGGTTCAAATGCTTCCATACCATTAACTACTTGGGCTATCAAGGTATTTAATTCGGAAAGAATCCATTGATCCATTTCCGGTCGCTCGGATACTGGGATGGCAGCTTCTTTAAATTGAAAACCATCTACATTGGCATACAATGCAAAGAAGGCGTAAGTATTGTGTAAGGTTCCAAAGAATTTACGACGAACCTCTTCCAAACCCTCCATATCAAATCTTAGGTTGTCCCAAGGTGAGGCGTTGGTCAGCATGTACCAACGAAGGGCATCTGCACCATATTTTTCCATGGTATCAAACGGGTCTACAGCATTGCCCAATCGTTTGGACATTTTCATGCCGTTTTTGTCTAAAACAAGACCATTTGAAATCACGTTTTTGTAGGCCACTTTATTGAAAACCATTGACGAAATGGCGTGCAGTGTGAAAAACCAACCGCGCGTTTGATCCACCCCTTCGGCAATGAAATTTGCTGGATAAGCTCCTTCTTGATCCACCTTGTCCTTGTTTTCAAATGGGTAGTGCCATTGCGCATAGGGCATTGAGCCGCTGTCAAACCAAACGTCAATTAAGTCACTTTCACGGTGCATTACCTTGCCGGTAGGACTTGTTAAAACGACTTTATCCATGATATGACGATGAAGGTCAATCTTGTCATAGTTTGATGTACTCATATCACCTGCAACGAAACCTTCAAGTGGATCATGGTCCATATTTCCAGCTTCAATGGAGTTGCGAATTTCTGATTGCAGCTGTTTTACGCTTCCAATACAGATGTGGTGATCACCATCTTCTGTACTCCAAATAGGCAATGGGATTCCCCAAAACCTGGAACGACTAAGGTTCCAATCATTTAAATTTTCCAGCCAATTTCCAAACCTTCCTGTTCCCGTAGAAGCAGGCTTCCAGTTGATGGTCTTATTCAAAGCAATCATCTGTTCTTTATTGGAAGTGGATTTTATAAACCAGCTATCCAGCGGGTAATACAAAACGGGTTTATCCGTGCGCCAACAATGCGGGTAGCTGTGCTCATACTTCTCAATCTTGAATGCCTTGTTTTCTAACTTTAATTTCAGGGCAATGCGTTCATCTACGCTCAAATAGGCCTTAAGTTCAGGGATGATTGGCTTAAGTTTTTCCTTTTGCTCAAGGAATGACGTTTCTTTTTCAGCGTCTGTGAGGTATTCAGCTTTGATGTATTCATTTCCCAGGCCAAAAATAGGATCGGCCAACTCTGGTCTGAATTTACCGCGTAAATCTACCAATGGAACCAAATTATCATTTTCATCCATTACCAATAGAGGCGGGACACCGGCATCAGCAGCTACTTTAGCATCATCTGCCCCAAAGGTTGGAGCAGTATGTACAATACCCGTTCCGTCCTCCGTGGTAACAAAATCTCCAGGAATAACCTTAAATGCATCCTCCGGCCGTTCATGAGGTAAAGCATAAGGCAGAAGTTGCTCGTACTGTATACCAACTAGGTCTTCTCCTTGAATGGTCTTTATTACTTGGTAAGGAATTTTTTTATCACCGTTTTGATACGAGTTCGGATCGCCCTCCACGAATTTTTTGCCAAAGAGTTTACCTAGCAATGCGGATGCAGCAATGATATTAATTGGCTCAAAGGTGTATTGATTGAAGGTTTTAACTAAGGCATACTCAATCTTTGGACCAACGGTTAGAGCGGTATTGGAGGGCAAGGTCCAAGGTGTAGTGGTCCAAGCCAAGAATTGTGCGTCCTCTATGCCAAAGAGCGTCCTTGTTTTCTCCGATGAAATCATCTTGAATTGTGCAACAACCGTGTGGTCTTTCACATTTCTATAGCATCCGGGTTGATTGAGCTCGTGCGAACTCAAACCCGTTCCGGCCTTTGGTGAATACGGTTGAATAGTATATCCCTTGTAGATAAGACCTTTATTGTACAGTTCAGCAAGGAGCCACCATACGCTCTCCATGTATTTAGAATCGTAGGTTACATAGGGATCGTCCAAGTCCACCCAATACCCCATCTGATCGGTAAGTTCTTTCCAGATATCGGTGTAACGCATTACGGCTTCTCTACACGCATCGTTATACTCTTCTATGGAAATTTTGCTGCCAATATCTTCTTTGGTAATTCCCAATTCTTTTTCTACCCCCAATTCAACCGGTAGTCCGTGAGTATCCCATCCCGCTTTGCGATCAACTAGATAACCTTGTTGTGTTTTGTATCGGCAGAAAACGTCCTTTAAAGAGCGCCCCATTACGTGATGAATGCCTGGCAAACCATTAGCACTTGGTGGGCCCTCAAAGAAAATCCAAGGTTCAGCACCTTGACGTTTGGTGAGCGTTTGTTCAAATACGTTTTCTGCTTTCCAACGCTCAAGAACGTCTTTATGTATAGCAGCTAAATCTAAATGTGAATATTCTCTGAATGTACTCATTGGGTTTCTATACAGTCGCAACGCACTTAAGTTCAATTGCTATGGGAGTTGGTAGACTATTGATTTCAACGGTAGTTCTACAAGGCTGGTTTTCCTTGAAGTATTCAGCGTAAATTCGATTGAATGTGTGGAAGTCGCGCTTCATATCAACTAGAAAAACCGTTACATCCACAAGTTTTTCCCAAGAAGAGCCGCTTGCTTCTAAGATTGCTTTCACATTCGCAAAAACACTGTGTACTTGTGCTTCAAAGTCAAAGGATTTAAAATTACCATTGTGGTCCAATTCTAGACCTGGAACGCCACTATCATTTGCATCACTTCCTGCAGTTCGTGGGCCTACACCCGACAAAAACAATAAATCCCCAACTTTTCTTGCGTGCGGATATAATCCCACGGGTTTTGGGGCGGCGGTGGTAGATATTTTATTAGAATCGGACATAGTCGGACGTTTTATGGCTGCAAAAATAAAGAATGTGCCTCGGAAGGAAGGCATAAAATGCTTTAGGTTGAAAAATAAACTTAGTGTTATTTGGACACTTACTCAAAAACCTATTATATTTGCACCTGTATGTAAAGATTGGTGGTTCTTTCTTTTCATGCTTCTGTGATAGGTTCTAGGGGCTATTTGGCAGAATTTTCGCAGTGTTATTGAGCCGATTTTTAACACTAGGAAATACTTCCAAATTCCCCTTTTTCTTTTCAAGAACCTACGGTACAACTACCATTTTTGGCTTAACTTCCGCTTCTACACTGTCATGGTGTCCAATTTTTATTCAACACTTGTTATTTGGCGTTTTTTTAGCGTAAAAGCATCTTGTACAACCTTGGATACCTATTATTTTTGTAGACTATTTTAAGATACATCCAGCCCAATGCTGAAATTTATATCAAAACTGGTCGGCTCCAAAAGCGACCGCGATTTAAAAAAGCTTCAACCCTTCGTTGATGCTGTAAACTCTTACACGGATAGCATAGAGTCACTTTCTAATGACGCCCTACGTCAAAAGACCTTGGATTTTAGGTCGGCAATAGAGAATGCCACTTCAAGTCTTGAAGCACAGAAGACTTCATTATTTGAGCAGATTGAGGCGACAGAGAACTATGATGCTAGAGAACCTTTATACGAGCAGACCGAAGCTTTAGATGCAGAAGTATTGACTGAAATTGAGCGAGTCCTTTTGGAGGTACACCCAGAGGCTTTTGCTGTAGTAAGAGAAACTGCAAAACGATTTATGGCAGGCGAGGTGCGGGCAACTGCGACCGAATTGGATAGAGACTTAGCCTCAAAATTTCACCACATTACCATAGAAGGTGATGAGGTGGTATATGCAAATACTTGGAAGGCAGCGGGTGGAGATATTACTTGGAATATGATCCATTATGATGTTCAGCTCATTGGTGGTACGGTGCTGCATGAGGGGAAAATTGCCGAGATGCAAACAGGAGAAGGAAAAACCCTTGTTGCAACGCTGCCCGTGTATTTAAATGCACTTGCCGGTAGAGGTGTTCATGTGGTTACTGTCAATGATTACCTAGCGAAACGCGATTGTGAATGGATGGCCCCGTTATTCAATTTTCACGGATTAACTATTGATTGTATTGATAAACATCAACCTAATTCCGAAGCACGCCGCGCTGCGTATTACAGCGACATTACTTACGGAACCAATAATGAATTTGGGTTTGACTATTTACGCGATAACATGGCTCGTAGAGATGAGGATCGTGTGCAAACTAGAGGACATCATTTTGCCATTGTAGATGAGGTAGATAGCGTTCTTATTGATGACGCTAGAACACCTTTGATTATTTCAGGCCCAACTCCTAAAGGAGACCAGCACGAATTTAATGAGCTTAAAGGATTCGTAGAATCTTTGATGACCGCGCAAAAGAATTTGGTTCAAAAGGAATTGACTGACGCCAAAAGAATGATTGCTGATGGCGAAACGGATGAAGGCGGCGTCAAACTTCTTCGCGCCTACCGTGGGTTACCAAAGTCGAAACCATTAATCAAATTCCTCTCACAAGACGGAATGAAAACGCTACTTCAAAAAACGGAAGGCGTTTACCTACAAGAGCAGGGTAAAAAAATGAAGCTCATTGATGAGGACTTGTTTTTCACGATTGAAGAAAAGAACAATCAGATAGATTTAACCGGAAAGGGAATCGACTTAATCTCCAAGAGTACTGCAAAGGATTTCTTTGTAATGCCTGATATTACTGCCGAACTGAGCGCTTTAGAAGACCTTGATGTTTCTGCAGAGAAGAAAGCAGAAAAGAAAGATGAAATCATGCGCGACTATGGCGTGAAAAGTGAACGTATTCATACCGTTAATCAGCTGCTAAAGGCCTATGCCTTGTTTGAAAAGGATACGGAGTATGTCATCATGGACAACAAAGTAAAGATTGTAGATGAGCAAACGGGTCGTATCATGGAAGGTCGTCGTTATTCAGACGGTTTGCATCAGGCCATTGAAGCAAAGGAAAATGTCAAAATAGAAGCTGCCACGCAGACTTATGCGACCATTACATTACAGAATTATTTCCGCATGTACCACAAGCTTGCTGGAATGACGGGAACGGCAGAAACAGAAGCGGGCGAATTTTGGGAAATTTATAAACTCGAAGTGGTTGTTATTCCAACCAATCGTCCAATTGCGCGCGACGATCGTGAGGACTATGTGTACAAAACGAATCGCGAAAAGTATAATGCTGTAATAGAGGAGATTTCCAAGCTTAGAGAAGCAGGTCGCCCCATTCTTGTAGGTACCACCTCTGTAGAGATCTCAGAACTATTGAGTCGCGCATTGAAAATCAGAAAGATTCCTCACCAGGTATTAAATGCCAAGATGCACCAAAAAGAAGCTGAAGTTGTAGCTGAAGCAGGTAAGCCTGGCATGGTGACTATTGCAACGAACATGGCCGGACGTGGAACGGATATCAAGCTGACCGATGAAGCTAAGGCCTCGGGTGGATTGGCTATCATTGGTACAGAACGCCACGACAGCCGCCGTGTGGACCGTCAGCTCAGAGGTCGTGCTGGACGTCAAGGAGATGTGGGTTCCTCGCAGTTTTTTGTTTCCTTAGAAGACAAACTTATGCGCCTTTTCAATTCTGAGCGTATTGCCGGTCTGATGGACCGACTAGGCTTAGAGGAGGGTGAGGTGATTCAGCACAGCATGGTTTCCAAGAGTATCGAGCGTGCGCAGAAAAAAGTAGAGGAAAATAACTTCGGTACGCGAAAACGATTATTGGAGTACGATGATGTGATGAACAGCCAGCGCACGGTTATTTACAAGCGTAGATCCAATGCTCTGAAAGGACAGCGAATTAAGGTGGATATTGCCAATATGATGTACGATACATTAGCCGATTTGGTAGAGGCGTATCAGCCATCAAAAGATTTTGAAAATTTCAAATTGGATTTCTTACGCACCTTTGCTTTTGAGCCAGATATGATTGCGGACGAATTCGTAAGTGGTGACTTTGAAACGATTTGTAATCATCTATTTGATCAATCTACCAAGTTTTATAACCAAAAGAGTACGCGAATTTCTACCGCGGCAATGCCCATCTTCAAACAAGTCTATGACGACCCAAAGAACAGTTTTGATAAAATTTTAGTTCCTATTACAGATGGTAGAAAAACTATGCAGGTTACCAGTGTATTGCATGATGTAATAGAATCTGAGGGCCGGAGTTTAATTTCAGATGTTGAGAAGGGGATATCAATTGCCATTATTGATGACGAATGGAAGAATCATCTTCGTGCCATGGATGATTTACGTCAAAGTGTGCAAGGCGCTGTTTACGAGCAAAAAGATCCGCTTTTGATTTACAAATTTGAGTCTTTTGAACTTTTCAAAGGTTTGGTAAGTAAGGTGAATCAAGAAATAGTGAGCTTTTTATTCCGCGGCAATTTACCAGAGAACAATCCTTCACAAGTACGTAGGGCTCCAGCAAATGCGCCAAAGCAGCCTAAACTACAAGAAGGCAGAAATGAAAGTAATGCTTCGCAATCCAGTCAAAATCAGAGCCAATCGTCACCTGCAGGACCACCACGTAAGCCAACGCCGGTTGTGAAAACGGGTAAAAGCTACGGTAGAAATGATGCCGTTTCTATACGGAACACTGCTACAGGTGAAGTTCAAAATGTGAAGTACAAGAAGGCCGAACCGCTATTGGCTAAGGGCTGGGAAATTATAGAGCAATAATTGATGTTTTGGAACACAATCACAAAACTCATTCTAAAGAATAAGCTCGCTTGGCTTGTTCTCTTGGGTCTTTGTACAGCATTCATGGGGTACATGGCTAGCAAGGTGGAGACCAGCTATGAATTCGCGAAGCTCATGCCTGAAACGGATTCTGTGAGCATTGAATACAACATGCTTGTAGAAGAGTTTGGTCAGGCTTCCAACACCATAGTTATTGCCATGGAAGATCCGGATTTCTTTAAGCGTAAGCACCTAGAGGAATGGTTGGGTTTAGTAGACAGTCTCAAGTTAGTAGACGGCATTACAGATGTCCAAAGTTTAACTGAGGCTTACGGCCTTGAAGTAGATACCATTACGGAAAAATTAAAGCCATTTGTCCTCTTTGATGAGCTTCCCGCCAATGGTGAGGAAGAGATTGCTCTTGAAGCTAAGGTGAAATCATGGCCCTTCTATAAGGGAGGACTGTATCAAGGCGATACCTACATGATGATTTTGCGCATTGACGAAACACGTTTGTACAATAAACGTATTGTGAGTGTGGTAGAGGGTGCAAAAAAACATATCCTTAATTGGGAAAAAGCGACAGGGCGCAACTTACACATGAGTGGTTTGCCTTGGCTGAGAATTGCCAATGCCAGCAACCTTGAAAAAGAAATTTACAGAACAATAAGTCTAACCTTATTGGTCACCATTGTGATTTTCTTTTTGTTTCTCAAGAGCTTCAGGGCCACTGCCATTTCTTTCTCAGTAGTACTCATTGGTGTAGTTTTCTCCCTTGGTATCATGGCCATGTGTGGCTACGGAATAACCATATTGAGCTCATTGATAGCGCCTCTCATTATTGTAATTGGTGTGCCGAATTGCATCTATTTGATTAATAAATACCATCAAGAATATAAGAAGCATGGCAATAAGAGCTTGGCTATTGAAAATGTCATTAAGAAGGTTGGATATATCGCATTGATAACAAATACCACAACGGCTTTGGGCTTTGCTGCATTCATGCTGACCAATAGTCAAAGTCTGGAAGAATTCGGTTTAGTGAGCTCTTTAAGTATTATGGTGGTTTTTGTTATTTCCATGATTTTAATTCCAATCTTTTATGCATATGCACGACCCCCAAAGGAGCGGCATATGAGTCATTTTGATATAGGTTGGCTAGTAGGGTTCTTGGACTTTTTAGACCACACCGCAGAGAAAAAACGCGGCTTGGTCTACGGAATCACTATTGCGATAGTTGGATTGAGTATATATGGAGTGACTAAAATCGAAACTGCAGGTAATTTAACAGCGGACTTCAATAAGGATTTGAACATCTATAAAGACGTCAAATATTTTGAAAGCAAGTTTGGAGGTGTGATACCAATGGATATCATTATTGATACAAAGCGTGAAGGTGGCGTTGAAAAATTGAGCACGCTGCGGCGTATTGAGCAGCTCCAGGATTCGTTGGCTACTTTACCTGAGTTGAGTCGCGCGGTATCATTGGTGGATGCTGTAAAATTTGCAAAACAAGGAGTGATGTTTGGCAATCCTGATTTATATGAACTTCCTACGCGTAGCGAACAGCAATGGCTTTTAGCGTATATGCCTAGAAATGCTAAAGACCAAACTGGGCTGGCCAGTTCCATGGTTACTCCTAATGGTCAGAAGGCAAGAATTACAGTACAAATGGCTGATCTTGGGACACCTGAAATGAAAGCGTTGACTTCAAAAGTGAATCAAATGGTTGCCAGTGTTTTTCCCGACAATCGATTTGATGTAATTATTACAGGAGCTTCCATTAAGTTTATTCGTTCAACGACCTATTTAATCAATAACCTTATTCTTTCACTTACCATTGCAATTGTTGCGATTTCCATAATTATGGCTTTGCTGTTTATGAGTTGGAGAATGGTCATAGTAAGCTTGATTCCCAACTTAATTCCCATGTTATTTACGGCAGGAATAATGGGATATTTTGGTATCCCGTTGAAGCCTTCAACCATTTTGGTTTTTAGTATTGCTTTTGGTATTTCCGTAGACGATAGTTTGCATTTCTTGGCAAAGTACAAGCAAGAATTAAAAGCTAATAATTGGAATATAAAATGGGCGGTTAAAAGTTCTATTGTAGAGACAGGTTTGAGTATGTTCTACACCTCAATAGTGCTTTTCTGTGGCTTTTCAGTTTTCATGACTTCCGGGTTCGGAGGAACACAGGCCCTAGGACTTTTGACCTCTATTACACTGCTTGTTGCCATGTTGAGCAACTTAATATTATTACCTTCATTTCTGCTTTCCATAGACAACTGGTTGAGTAAAAGTGATTTAAGTGATAATATCCTTGATATTTATGATTCAGAGGTTGATAGTGAACCCGACACAGAAAAAAATTAAACCATGAAGGGAATTATTCTCGCCGGTGGCTCCGGTACTAGACTGCATCCATTAACATTAGCAGTAAGCAAGCAACTGATGCCTGTTTACGATAAACCAATGATTTATTATCCGTTGAGTACGCTGATGCAAGCAGGTATCAATGAGATATTGATTATTACTACTCCGCATGACGCTCCGTTGTTCAAAAAACTCCTTGGTGACGGCTCTCGTCTTGGTTGTAATTTTCATTATACGATACAAGAAAACCCAGAAGGCTTGGCACAGGCATTTATACTGGGTGAAGAATTTATTGGCGATGATAGCGTTGCCTTGATTTTGGGTGATAATATATTCTATGGTTCTACCATGGCAAATGTTCTGAAGGCAAGCAAAAATCCTCAAGGAGGAGTAGTTTTCGCCTATAGAGTGAGTGATCCTGAGCGCTATGGCGTAGTAGAATTTGACGAGGATATGAAAGCGCTTTCTATTGAGGAAAAGCCTGAATTTCCTAAAAGTGATTATGCAGTACCGGGCTTGTATTTCTACGATAATCGAGTAGTAGATATTGCCAAGAATTTGAAACCTTCTCCAAGAGGTGAACTGGAAATTACAGATGTCAACAAAAAGTACCTGGAATGGGGTGAACTAGAAGTAGGAGTGTTGGATCGAGGAACGGCTTGGTTGGATACTGGAACTTTTGCAAGCCTTCAACAAGCTGGTCAGTTCGTTGAGGTGATTGAGGAACGCCAAGGGTTAAAAGTAGGATGTATAGAAGAAATAGCTTTTGAACAAGGGTTTATAGATTCGAATCAACTCAAGCAAATTGCGCAGCCTCTTGTGAAGAGTGGCTATGGAAAGTACCTCTTGAAATTGCTCAAATAGAATGAAACAACTCGCTACTCTACAAGCGCTCTTCCAAGCGGAGGTGGATCAATTGAATTTGGGAACTACACCGGAGATGTTGTATGATCCTATGCATTACATTTTGCAATTGGGAGGAAAGCGTTTACGACCTATCCTCTCATTAATGGGTTCTGGCATCTACGGTGATCCTGCCAAAGCAATGCCTCAAGCAATGGCCATAGAGCTGTTCCATAATTTCTCTTTGATTCATGATGATATAATGGATGCAGCTCCATTGCGCCGGGGAAAAACCACTGTTCACATGAAGTGGAATAAAAACGTGGGAATTTTATCTGGAGACGGAATGCTGGTAAAAGCATATCAATATATTTCCAAATGTGATGCCTCTGTTCTACCTGAAGTTTTAGATACGTTTTCTAATACTGCTCTTGAGGTATGTGAGGGACAGCAGATGGATATTGATTTTGAGACTATGGATGAGGTGTCCGCGTCTGCTTACATTAAAATGATCCAATATAAAACCTCTGTTTTGTTGGGCTGTGCAATGAAGATTGGTGCCCTAGTGGGGGGTGCTACCAAAAAAGACGCAGATGCATTATACCAATTTGCCTTATTATTAGGGACTTCCTTTCAGATCAAGGACGATTACCTTGATGTTTATGGCGATCCTGAAAAATTTGGAAAGCAAGTTGGGGGCGATATCTTGAGCAATAAAAAGACCTTGCTTTGGATTGAGGCCAAACGGAGAGCTCAAGATCAAGGTATTGATTTTGAAAGCTACAGCTCTATGTCTCCCAATAAGGACAAGGTTCATAGCTTCCAAGAGTTATACAAGTTACTGGCGGTGGATACCTACGCAAAACAGGAGATAAGTAGATATTACAATTTATCGCTTGAGGCGTTATCTAAGGTGAGTGTTGCAGAGGAAAAATTGACTCCATTGAAAGAGTTTGCCTCTTGGCTTTACCATAGAGACTCTTAATGGTTCAAGGTCTTTATAAACCCATAATTTAGGGTTATTTTTGCCGCCAAATCTCTATGTCATGAATGTATTGGTATTAGGCTCTGGTGGTCGGGAGCATGCGCTATCGCATAAAATATCACAAAGTAATCGTTGTGAAAAATTATTCATAGCTCCAGGAAATGCGGGTACCGCGAGCTTAGGCGAAAATGTCAACTTGAACATAGAAGATGCGATTGAGGTCGGGGCATTCGTAAAAGCGAATGCCATAGGAATTGTAGTTATTGGTCCAGAAGCGCCACTAGTTTCAGGACTTCACGATGGGCTCAAATCAGACCCTGCACTCACTGACCTTGTTGTAGTTGGCCCGCGTCAAGCGGCCGCGGAGTTAGAGGGGTCTAAAGACTTTGCTAAGAAGTTTATGATTCGTCACAATATACCCACGGCAGCCTACGAAACTTTTACCAAAGACACTTTGGAGCAGGGTCAATCCTTTTTAGAAACGTTAGAGCCACCGTACGTTTTAAAAGCAGACGGTTTAGCCGCTGGTAAAGGTGTACTAATTATTGAAGACCTCCAAGAAGCAAAAGACGAACTCAAAAATATGCTTGTTGATGCAAAGTTTGGAGATGCTTCAACTCGTGTGGTTATAGAAGAATTTCTATCAGGCATAGAGTTTAGCATATTTGCCTTGGCCGACGGTCATGGTGGTTATGCATTGTTGCCTGAAGCAAAGGATTACAAGCGAATTGGAGAAGGTGATACGGGTTTAAATACAGGCGGTATGGGCGCTATTAGTCCCGTGCCGTTTTTTGACGATGCCCTTCGAAATCGTACGATTCAAGAAATTATTGAACCAACTATTAAAGGATTGGTAAAAGACAATTTACCCTATCAAGGTTTTGTGTTTTTTGGATTAATCAATACCGATAGAGGTCCTAAGGTAATTGAATACAATGTGCGTATGGGTGATCCGGAGACAGAGGTCGTTATTCCCCGAATCCAAACAGATATCATAGATCTATTTATTGCCATGGATAATGGTACTATTGACCAAATAAAGGTAGAAGTCAATCCACAAACGGCAGCTACTGTAATGGCTGTGAGTGGCGGTTATCCTGGTTCTTACGAAAAAGGTAAGGTGATTGATGGACTGCGTGATTTTGAACAGACAACCGTTTATCATGCAGGTACTAAACTTCAAGACAAGGTGATTACCTCAGGTGGCAGAGTGATGGCATTTACGAGCTTTGGAGTGGATAAAGAAGACGCTTTATCTAAGAGTTATGCAGCCTTAAAAGAGGTTAGCTTTGAAGGAATGAACTATCGTAAGGATATTGGTTTTGACCTCTAAACAATCCTGACGTTCAAATCAATGGAGCACTAACAAAAAAGCCCCGGTATTTTCCGGGGCTTTTTTGTAAATCATTTTTGGATTACGCTTCACCATTTGCTTTGTGCTTTCTCATTTGAAGCACCCAGTATAATAGTCCACCTGCAATGATTAGCATAAATATTCTATTTACAGTATCTCCTGCAAACGGAAGTATTTTAAAAGTTGCTTGGAATAATTCTCCTAAGCCTTCAAAGAAATTTCTTAACATAGCATGAGCGTTTGAATGCGCTAAAATAATACAGAAAAAGCAATGCTCATTCGCCAATTTAGAAAGATTGATAGTTATTCTTGGGTCAAGTTATTTCTCACTGCAATTGCTGTGGTCGTTGCAATTGGATTCGCTAGAAATCAATCGCCCATAGAAGTTGTATTGTTTTTGATCTTATTCCTTGTTTTAGGAAGCCTAGCAAATATTGTATTCAGGGAACGATGGGCCTTTAAGAGTACTAATTTTAGGTACTTTGTATTTGCTGTCTTCACACTTTTATGGTCAACATCTCATGAGGGATATGAACTTTTAATTTGGTCTTTTCTTTTAGAAATTCTATGGCAGTTTTCAGAAAACTTTAAAACAAAAAAGAATGCTGTCTGGTTGCTAAACCATGCGAGTATAACTGCTTTAGTGATAATTTTTAGTAGGGGAAACGGCTATTTTTTTGGGATTTGTTCCCTTTTGATTTTGCTACGCACAGTTAATTGGAGACCGTTGTATCTACTTCAATGGTTGATGGGTTTGCTTTTCCCCTTATTGATTACTTACCTTCTTAGCGTTAATGGAGTTATACAAGTAACCTTTGAATGGGTCATGGTTTATCCCTTCAATTTGAGTATTTGGCTGCCGTTATCTTTACTATTTATCTTGACGCTTAATCAAGTATTCTATTCCTATAGAAAGGCAAATCAAACAAATAAGAGGCGGACGCTATTGTCGTTATTCTTATTTGTATTAGGTGCAATTGGAGCATGGCAAGGAGTAGGGAGCATGGCAATGGCAACATCCATGTTAGGTCTTAGTTTTCAAGTTGCCAATGCGCTTCATTACTCTGAACCAAGATGGTATATTGAAGGGGTCGGACTTATTATTGTTGTATATAGCAGTTTGCTGCTTTTCGGCGTTACACTTCCCATATGAAGCAAAAACTTCTTGTTATTCGGTTTTCCTCTATAGGTGATATTTTACTTACCGCTCCGGTTATACGCGAATTGAAGGAGGCAGGACATCATATCACCTTTTTGGTTAAGAGCCGTTTTAAGTCCACCGCACTACTTTTGCACGGTATAGATGTGGTATTGTGCTGGGAAGAATCTTCAGAACAAATTCTTCATGAAGGATCAGCTGGTTTTGACCGGATAATTGATCTACAAGGCACAGCGCAATCAAAAGGATTTGCCAAAAAACTCGGGATCCCAACGGATACCTTTAAAAAGCCTTATGCGCGCAGAGCACTCTTGATAGCAACCAAGGATAAGCGTTATGCCCTTACTCCGGTGGTTGATCGTTATGCTGAAGCGGCAGGTGTTGCGCTTAAAACAAAGGAAATAAAATTCAATGTTAAGGTCCATACTCAGTGGATGGATAGGATAGTGTTCGTGATTGGTGGCTCTAAATCAGGGAAACGATTAGTAAATCAACAGTGGTTAGAGATTATTAGTAGTTTACCACAGCGGGAGGTGGTGCTATTAGGGGGTCCGGATGATCATAAATCAGCACTTGAAATCATTTCGACTTTCCCAGAATGCATGGATGCCACCCATACATCGGTAGAAGAGGGAATGGCCGTTATTCAAGAGGCAAAGTTGGTGATTAGTGGAGATACGGGATTTATGCACGCTGCTGCCTTAATGGGAGTGCCTCTCATTAGCCTATGGGGAGCAACGCATCCATCTTTAGGATTTGGACCATGGCCCGCTAGAGCTAATCAGCGTTGTATAATTACGCAAGCACCTTCGCCACAAAGTAAGCATGGTAAAGTGCCATTTTATGCGGCAAATCCAATATTGAAATTGGATACTAAAGAAATCCAAAATGCTATTGCTGAGATTCTTCAGGATAGAACAAAGCTTTAAGCTCAGTTGCCGCCTCTGGCTCCATTTTTCCTGCGATTATTAATGCCAATTGCCTTCTGCGCAGAGCGGAAGCAAAACGTTCCTTCTCTAAGTCTGTTTCTGGCTCAATCTTAGGAACATTTATGGGATTGCCTAATTGGTCTACCGCCACGAAAGTAAAAATCCCTTCATTGGCTTTAATTCGAGCTCCGTTGGGTCGTTGTTCTTCTAAAAAAACGTCTGCAATGATTTCCATTGAAGATGAAAATGCGCGACTTACTTTGGCTTCAATGGTTACGATAGATCCTTGAGGAATAGCGTTTTTGAAGGCAACATTATTTATTGTTGAGGTAACCACCTGACGTTTGCAATGACGGTGAGCCGCAATTGCACAACAACGATCCATCCAACTTAAAAGCTGTCCTCCAAAAAGGTTGTTCATCTGATTGGTGTCGTTAGGCATGACAATTTGTGTCATTACTGTAAGACTATCCTTGGGATGTTTTATGGTACTCATACGTGGTGTTGGATGACTACAAAGGTAGTCTATGGGTGCTTAGTAAGCGTAAATCCAAGCGCCTGAATTTACGGAGGACTTGATGGTTGTCATGGCCCGTAGGGCTTCTGTTCTTGAGTTATAATGCCCAATTCCAACTTTTCTCAAGGAGCCGGGGATTATAGACACATTCATTCCTTTGGCAGCTAAATCAGCGGCATACTTGTCTGCATTGTCTTTTTCTTTGAAAGAGCCTACCACAACGCTATACCCTTTGGAATGAATGGTTTTATCTACTTCAACCGCTGTGCTTTCAATTGTAGTTGGGGCGGGAATCACCTCAGCCTCTTCAATAGTATCTTCTATCTCAACTTCTGTGTTACTCGAGGCGTTTATTTCTTCAGTTTGGTTGAACCATCCTGCTACTTGAGTTGCTACAGAGCTTTGCATAACTCCTAAGCCAAACAATGCTGCAACTGCGGCAGCCGCACCGGTGCGCTGCCATGCTTTTAGGGTGTTTTTAGTGTCTTCAACAGGAATCTTTAAACTAGCAACCACTTTGGATTGTAAAGCACTTTGTTCCTCTAATTTGTGAATCATTATGGGAACGAAACCAAAGCTTTGGGCGTCAAAAGTACCGGGCTCTGCATTGAACTTATTTCCAGATGGAAAGGAACCTAGACCGGATAACATTACTACATTCCCTTTATCAATTTCGTTTTGCCAACCTTGAATCTTTCTTCCTATCCATTGTTCAGCTACCTCCATTGAAGCGCCTAACGATTTCATAACCTCAGGAAGGAGTGTGTCTTTTTTTGATCCTGGATTTGGGCTAAAGTGCAAATATTGACCTGCAGGGAATACCGTATTTGTGATGTGATTCCAACGCACTGCTTCCTTCTTTAAGTAGAAGGTTCCCCAACCAGATAAATGCACTTTTCCAGTTTTTTGTAAGCGGCTCGATATAATGGATTCAATTCTCATTAAATACAAAAATGCAGAATGTGTGAATAACTACATTTTATTATTTGAGGTTAAGCTGCTAATTTTTTAAGGTTAATGTTAATAACTGCTATGAATCCGCTGCTTATACTCCATTTTTTCAAGGGAATTACTAACGCTCAAAAGCATGCAATAATCGCTACAAATCAGTATAATGAAAAAGAGCTAAAATCTAAGGTATATCAATTGCTAAGAGGGAAAGAAGGCTTTGAGTTAAGTTGGGATAAAGCTTCAATCCTTGCCTCAAAGGAACACCATATTTGCCAAAGGGAGGGGGTGACCATTTTATATGCTAATGATGTTGATAACTTCCCCTCAATTTTACTGGAAATTTCTGATCCCCCAGTGGTGCTTTTTGGAAGGGGAGTTTGGAACAATAAAAAAGTACCCTTAAGTGTCATTGGATCCAGGAAAATGACGAACTATGGTAAACACCAGTGCCGTCATTTTGTGGAAGACCTTAGTCAGTTTCCAATAAACATTGTTAGCGGTTTGGCCATGGGAATTGACGCAGTAGCTCACCAAACTGCTGTGGATAGTGGAGCCACAACACAAGCATTTTTAGCAGGAGGCTTGGGCCACATAAGTCCAAAAAGAAATGCGCTGCTTGCCCAACAAATAATCGACTCGGGAGGAGGATACTTTACAGAACAGCCTTTTCACACCGTCAGTTTACCCCAATATTATCCTGTCCGTAATAGATTAATCGCGGGTGCCTCATTAGCTACGCTTGTTTTAGAGGCTGCAATGAAAAGTGGTGCAATGATTACGGCCAATCAAGCCTTTGGTTACGGACGAGAAGTATATGCTCTGCCAGGTGCTTTATTCCAACCCATGAGTGAAGGCCCCAACAAGTTGATTGCAGATCAAATCGCGTCCATTGTGTTAGATCCCAAATCATTTGCGAGTAACTTTTATCCGCTTTGGTCTAATAATCGCGGTGAAATAGACTTGAGTAAATCATTGGAAGGAGAGCTAATTCAGCATTTTCCACATGGAAGAAAGGTCCATTCTGCATATTTGAAAAGGGTTTTAAAAGTAACTAACTCTCAGCTTTTCAAGTCGTTACATGTTCTGTTAGAGCTTGGAGTAATTCAAAGAATTGGTCCTCATACCTATGCTCGAAAAACTGCTGATTGAATGTATTTACGAGTGAACATTTATTCTACATTTGTTGAAGAAACCTATCTTAATAAACAGACATTTATGTCAAGCCAGTACCAAGCGCAGATTGACACTTTCGTAGAGAAAGTGGATGCTGCCAATCCAAATGAGCCTGAGTTTATGCAGGCTGTGGTCGAAGTGGCCGAATCCGTAATCCCATTTATTGAAAACCATCCTAAGTACAAGGGCAAGAGCTTATTAGAGCGTATTGTTGAGCCTGAACGCATAGTGATGTTCCGAGTGCCTTGGACAGATGACGAAGGCAACGTGCACGTGAACAAGGGCTATCGAGTCGAGTTCAATAGTGCTATTGGTCCTTACAAAGGTGGATTACGTTTTCATCCTACGGTGAATTTGAGTGTTCTTAAGTTTCTCGGCTTCGAACAGATATTCAAGAACTCACTGACCACACTACCTATGGGTGGCGGAAAAGGAGGGTCTAATTTCAACCCAAAGGGTAAATCAGATGCTGAAGTCATGCGTTTTTGTCAGTCATTTATGACTGAATTAAGCCGCCATATTGGTCCTAATACAGATGTTCCCGCCGGTGATATTGGTGTTGGTGGTCGTGAAATAGGCTATATGTTTGGTCAGTATAAGCGCCTTCGGAATGAATTTACTGGCGTTCTAACTGGAAAGAGTCTGAGCTGGGGTGGATCATTGATCCGACCAGAGGCAACGGGATATGGAACGGTATATTTTGCCAAAGAAATGCTCGCAACCAAAGCAGATACTTTTGAAGGCAAGCGCGTAGTTATTTCAGGTTCTGGGAATGTAGCTCAGTTCGCCGCAGAGAAATGTCAAGAATATGGTGCTAAAGTGATTACGATGTCAGATTCTTCGGGTCACATTATCTGTGAAGAAGGATTAAGCAACGCTCAGTTAAAATTCATCATGGATTTGAAAAACGTTCGTAGAGGTCGTATTCATGAGGCAGCGGAAGAATTCAATAATATTTCATTTAATGAGGGCACCCCGTGGAATGTAAAAGCGGATGTTGCTTTGCCATGTGCTACGCAGAATGAGCTTCAGGCTGAAGATGCTAAAGCCCTTGTTGGTAATGGTCTAACTGCTCTTGCAGAAGGTGCGAATATGCCATGTACACCTGAGGCTGTAGAAATTTTTCAGAGTAATAATATTCTATTTGCTCCGGGTAAGGCTTCTAATGCAGGTGGTGTAGCCACTTCAGGATTAGAAATGAGCCAAAACTCACTTCGGATGAATTGGACTCGTGAAGAAGTGGATGGTCATTTAAATAAAATAATGAAGGACATTCACGAGGCGTGCGTGCAGTACGGAACACGAGAAGATGGCACCGTAGATTATGTAGGTGGCGCTAACATTGCGGGATTTGTGAAAGTCGCTGATGCTATGTTAGATCAGGGAGTGGTTTAATACCACTTAAATTTTAACGACAATTAAAACAGGCGCCTTAGGGCGCCTGTTTTTGTTGATGGAATAACGACCACCACTTAATAACGGCGTTCGTACAATTTAGAGTGTCAGAAATGTGACCCATATGGCCGTGTTTTGAAATGAACTTGAAGCCGTTACCGGGCAGATTTATCCATTCTTTTGTTTTTTCAAATGGAACAATGGTGTCTGTTTCTCCCACAAATACACCTATTTTATTGGGCTTTAGCGTATACGGCGGCTTGGCTAAAAGATGCGTTTTGTCAGTCCGACTTTTGATGCCTCTAATTGCTGCTATTATGCCTTCCACGTTCATTTCAAGACTGTATTCAACCTGCTTAGATATTTGCTCAGCATAAATTGCTCTCAAGTCTTCGCTGAATAATTGTGGAATTGCTGTTCGTATAAAGGCATCCTTGTAATTTGTTACGAGTCTTTCTGATCGTTCACGCATGATTTGCCGCTCTAAACTGTCTGCGTGTGGGGTAGAGAAAAACAATCCCAAACCTCCTAAGTGCTCATAGTTCTCGGCATAAGCTAGTGCTACATAGCCACCCATACTGTGACCCAAAACAATGGGCTTTTCCAGTCCAAGAAAATCAATCACCTTATGAACAGCATCAGCCATTTCTTCCATGGTGTGTGTGCTACCAAAACAACCACTTTTGCCGTGTCCGGGTAGATCAATGCGAACCACCAATCCTTTGGATTCAAAACTAGAAATCATTCCATCCCACATTCTGCTGTCTTCTAGAAAACCATGCAGCAACACTAGTGGTGGTAATAAAGAAGGCGCCCCCGACATTTGGTAATAAACGGGGGCGCCTTGGTACGGTATAAACGTCATTATTTTGCCATAAATGCCTCGATTTCTTCCACCGTTTTTGGAATTTCTCGAGTCAAGTTTTCGTGTCCTTCTTTGGTGACCACAATGTCGTCTTCAATACGAATACCTAGTCCTTCTTCTGGAATATAAATACCTGGCTCTACGGTAAACACCATGCCCTCCTCAACGGGTATGGTCCATAAACCGTAATCGTGCACATCTAGCCCCAAGTAATGACTTGTACCATGCATAAAGTACTTTTTATATGCAGGCCATGCCGGATCCTCTTTGGCTACATCATCAGAAGTTATTAGTCCAAGGGTTAACAGTTCATTGGTCATTAAATCCCCAACTTTTTTGTGGTAGTCGTCCAACATTATACCCGGGCGAAGCATAGATATGGCACCCTCATGTACGCGTAAAACGGCATTATATACTTCTGCTTGACGCGCAGAGAATTTGCCGTTCACCGGAAAACATCGGGTAACGTCACAGGTGTAGTTTCCGTATTCAGCACCGACATCAAAAAGAACAAGATCGCCGTCATTACACTGATCGTTGTTCTCAATGTAGTGCAATACGTTTGCGTTGTTTCCTGCGGCGATAATTGGAGTGTAAGCAAAACCACGGCTGCGGTTCATCAAAAATTCGTGCATGAATTCTGCTTCCAATTCGTGCTCCCAAACGCCGGGTTTCATGTATTTCAAAATGCGCTTGTAACCTTTTGTAGTGATTTCAGCGGCCTTACGCATAACCTCTAATTCAGATTCGGTTTTGGTTCCACGTACGCGGTGCAAAATGGGTTGACTACGCTCAAATTCGTGTGCATGGTAATGCTCTTTAATCCACTTATTCATTCGGTCTTGACGCAATTCAGTCTCTACGTGAGCTCTGAGGTGTTCGTTGCCGTTTAGATATATGCGTTCAGCATTAATAGCCATTTCATTGAAAACGCGCTCAAATTCGGAAAGCCAAAAAACAGTTTTAATACCGCTAATATCAAATGCCTGATTCTTCGTGTATTTGGCGCCTTCCCATACAGCAATAAGGTCATTAGTTTCCTTTAGGAACAGTACTTCACGGAGACTTTCTTTATGTGCATCCGGAAATAGCACGAGTATGCTTTCCTCCTGGTCCGCGCCACTGAGGTACAAAATATCACTGTGTTGTTTAAAGGGCAGGTGACCGTCAGCGCTTGAGGGATAAATATCATTCGAAGTGAAAATAGCTAATGAATTAGGTTTCAAAAGCGCCGTAAATTTTTTACGGTTTTCAACAAAAATCTGGCTCTTTAATTGGTGGTATCTCATGATAGGCTCTAACTATATTAATTTAGAAACGTTCTATTGTGATTTTAATCGCCTTTACGAGTCAGACAAAAGTCTGTGTCGTAAATTTGGAATGCTAAAATAAGGCTCTTAAACTATAAAATTGCTTATGGCATCAACTTCTAAAGGTCTTTTCGGCTCATCCTTGGCTCGCAAGTATTGGATGGCTGCCACTGGATTGTTTTTGTGTACGTTTTTAGTCGGACACTTATTGGGAAACCTTCAACTATTTGTTTCAGGAGAAGAGGGGCGCTTAGCATTTAATGAATACGGTCATTTTATGACCACCTTTCCCTTGGTGAAAATCCTATCCTACCTGACCTACATCAGTATCCTTTTGCATACCGTCGACGGCATTATGTTGGCAAGGCAAAATCGCGCAGCACGCCCCGTTGGATATGTCAAAGAGAATCAATCAGCAAATGCGTCTTGGGCCTCGAGAAAAATGGCGTTGCTAGGCATTCTAACCCTTTTCTTTATCATAGTTCACATGAAAAGCTTTTGGTATGAGATGCACTTTGGGTCTTTAGGAACAGATGCTAATGGCAACAAGGATCTTTGGACTTTGACCGTAACGGCTTTTGAGCAATGGTGGTACGCTGGGTTTTATGTGATAGCAATTACGGGTTTGGCATTTCACTTGAGTCATGGTGCGCAGAGCGCATTTCAAACCTTGGGCGTAAATCATCCCAAGTATACTCCAATTATTAAGAATGTGATGACTGCTTTTGCATGGTTAATTCCTGCAGGATTTATAGCTGTAGCTGTTTTCTTGTACGTCGCTCAACCGGGTCAAAACTTATAATTCACTTACCTATGGCATTAGATTCTAAAATTCCAGCTGGCGCGTTAGCCGATAAGTGGACCAAACATAAAGGTGAGATTCCCTTGGTATCTCCAGCGAATAAAAGATTAATTGATGTAATCGTAGTAGGTACAGGTTTAGCTGGATCTTCAGCGGCTGCTTCTTTGGCTGAGATGGGTTACAATGTGAAGGCATTCTGTTTCCAAGATTCGCCGCGTCGCGCACACTCAATTGCCGCTCAAGGAGGAATTAACGCAGCAAAGAACTACCAGAATGATGGGGATTCCGTGTACCGGTTGTTTTACGATACCATCAAAGGTGGTGATTACAGATCAAGAGAAGCCAACGTGCACCGTTTGGCTGAGGTGAGCCGAAATATTATTGACCAGTGTGTGGCTCAAGGTGTACCTTTTGCTCGTGACTACGGCGGCTTATTGGACAACCGTTCTTTTGGTGGTGTACAGGTAAGCCGTACGTTCTATGCCAAAGGTCAGACAGGGCAGCAGCTGTTGCTCGGTGCATACTCAGCTTTGAACCGTCAGATTGCAAAAGGTCGTGTTAAAATGTATGCTCGTCATGAAATGCAAGAGCTCGTTGTAGTTGACGGAAAAGCTCGTGGAATCATTGGTAAAAACTTGGTAACTGGAGAATTTGAACGTCATAGTGCACACGCTGTACTTCTTTGTACCGGCGGTTATGGAAATGTGTTCTTCCTTTCCACTAACGCAATGGGTTCAAACGTTACCGCTGCATGGAAGGCACACCGCAAAGGAGCCTACATGGCAAACCCTTGTTTTACCCAAATTCACCCAACCTGCATACCGGTTAGTGGTGAGAATCAAAGTAAGTTAACACTCATGTCTGAGTCGTTGCGTAACGATGGTCGTATTTGGGTTCCTGCCAAAAAAGAAGATGCAGAAGCTATACGTTCGGGTAATCTGCACCCAAATGATATTGCTGAAGAAAATAGAGATTATTACTTGGAGCGTCGTTACCCAGCATTTGGAAACCTTGTTCCTCGGGACGTGGCATCTCGCGCTGCAAAAGAACGTTGTGATGCCGGTTACGGTGTGAATAAAACGGGCGAAGCAGTGTACTTGGATTTTGCCGCTGCAATTATGCGTTATGGTGCGGAAGAGGCTCATGTAAAGGGCGTTAAAAACGCCTCAGATGCGGATATCAAAGCGTTTGGTGAGAAAGTAGTTGAGGCCAAATACGGTAACCTCTTCCAGATGTACGAAAAAATTACCGCATCCAATCCGTATAAGGAACCCATGATGATTTACCCCGCAGTGCACTATACTATGGGAGGTCTTTGGGTTGATTACAATTTAATGACCACCGTTCCAGGATGTTTTGCGCTTGGTGAAGCTAATTTTTCGGATCACGGAGCAAACCGCTTAGGTGCTTCTGCGCTTATGCAGGGTTTAGCAGATGGTTATTTTGTGGCGCCGTATACCGTTGGAGAGTTTTTAAGTAAGGACATCCGAACGGGAAGAATTTCAACCGATTCTCCAGAATTTGAAGCGGCGGAACAAGCGGTACGTGAACGAACCGATAAGTTCATCAACAATAACGGTACTAAATCCGTTGATCATTTCCATAAACGTCTTGGCAAGATCATGTGGAATGAAGTGGGTATGGCTAGAAATGAAAAAGGCTTGAACCAGGCTATTGCAGATATCCAAGCCTTGCGCGAGGAGTTTTATGCGGATGTTCGCGTACTAGGTTCTGCCAATGGAATGAACCCAGAGCTAGATAAAGCGGGACGCGTTGCAGATCTTATTGAGTTAGGCGAGTTGATGGCAAAAGATGCGCTAGAACGCAACGAGAGTTGTGGAGGCCATTTCCGCGAAGAATACCAAAGTGAGGAGGGAGAAGCGCTCCGTGACGATGAAAACTTTACATTCGTCAGTGCATGGGAATTCACAG
>JAYOSU010000004.1:67374-74518 GCA_038139395.1 Cryomorphaceae bacterium | reverse complement strand
TGGGAAGGCTCAAGTAATTTCCAAGAAGAAAGTAGAAAATTGATTTTTTCAAATCTTCCTGGAAACTCAAGAGTAACCATAACCACGGCCGGTGGAGATTATATTGATAGCTTTGAACACCACGGCGAATACGACGGAACAGACATCAGGTGGTTTAGAAGCTTTGGATCCGAAGATCCTTCTAGAAACGAGTTTTCTGGTGGTGAGCACGCTTGGGATTTACTTTCTAGAGAAAGCCAGATTATTGCCCGAGGTATGTACTTATTTACCGTTGAGGATTTAGATACAGGAAAATCATTTACAGGAACTTTTTTAATCGTGAAATAATGAAAAGAGTCGTTTTATTTTTTGTTGTGCTTGCAGGCCTATCGGTCAACGCACAAAACTATGTGTCCATTTCGGACATTAATTACGTGAGCCCTGCAGATTTGGCTGCATGTAATGATACGTCTTCCTATTTGGGACAGACAGTAATTACCCGTGGTGTTGTTGTTACTCCAGGTAATGTTACAGAAGTAGCTTCAGGTTCTGTGACCGGCGGTCTTCGCCCTTTTATCTTTATTCAAGATACAGCTGTTGGCGGTCAAAGCACCCCGTTCGCGGGAATTGAGGTAATGGGAGTATATCAAAGTAGTACAGGTTCCTTACAGGTTCCTGCGACTTTTACCCAAGCGCTTCCTGGAGATATTGTTGAGGTAAAAGGTGTGGTAGGAGAATACAACGGTTCAAATCAATTGTCTCTAGCTGATGCCAATTCATTCAGCATTGTAAATACCATAACGAGTCCAGTGGTAAGCGATACTATTGCCGTAGGCGATTTAAATGATGCTCAATTTGTCAATAATGTGGCTACCGGTGAGCCCTATGAAGGTTCTTTCGTGACCTTAACCGATGTTACTGTCACTCAAGTAATTCCATTTAGTGGAAATCGTGTGAGTTTTAACATTGTTGATGGCAACGGTAATGCTATGAATGTTAGCGATCGATTCTTGGCTCAAAAGTTAAATTCGTGGACGACCGTCAACCCAAATTCTCCTCAAAGTCAAGGTGCATTTGTACCTCCGGTTCCAGGAACATTTTACAACTCCATTTCTGGCGTAGTACGACATGATGCGAACGGTTGTACGGGTGATAACGGTCGCGGTTACGAAATCAATCCATTTGACGCTTCACACTATGATATAGGCTATGCGCCACCGTATATCTCAAATTTTGAGCGCGATCCATCTATTCCTACTTCAAACCAGGATGTAGAAATCGTGTGCTCAATTACGGATTTTGACGGCAGTGTAGATTCAGTAGCATTTGTTTGGAGTTCAATAGATACGCAAAGTGTTGCCAACTTTACGGTAGCGCCAATGACATTGGCTGCGGGAACAACAGATGAATTTGAGTTTGAAATTCCACAGCAACCGGACGGAACATTGATCCGCTATTACATTTATGCTAAAGACAACGACGGTAATGAAAGTTATTTGCCTTCTAAACCGATTAATCAAGCCACCCCGAACTTTGATTTTTACACCGTTCGAGATAATGGTTTAATTATTCCAGATATCCAATTCACTTACAATTCAAATGGAGCTTCACCGCTGAATGGTGTGGAGGTTACTGTCAAAGGTATTGTGACAGCATCTACTAAAATTGGCGACTTGGGATTCCTATATATACAGGATGAAACCGCTACATCTTGGGCAGGGATTTGGTGTGTAGGTATAGGTTTGAACACATACTATAGAAACGAGGAAGTTGAGGTTACTGGTTTTGTTGAAGAGTACTACGGAATGACACGATTAAATGTGACATCATCTAGCAAAACCGGCAATCTAGGTTCTGTGACACCTTTGGTTTTAGACCCGTCAGATTCGGCCGGCTATGCAAACTATGGATGGGAGCCATACGAGAGTATGCTAGTACGCTATGAAGATCCAAATAACAGTCAGCTATACGTAAGTTTACCAAATCTTGGTTTTGGCGATTATGGTGTGAGTAATAGTTCAACTGCTCCAGTATGGAGTAGCGGTCGTGTATTGGCAGGTCGTCAGTCGTCAACCGCGTATTCTTCATTAAATGTTCAGTTGGTTACGGATACCTCCTATGCCAACCAAGATGGTGAGATGGATGTGACACCAATTGTGGTGGATAATACAATGACGTTTGATGCTATTGACGGTATTTTATTCTATGGATTTGGAAATTATAGGTTACTACCTAGAAATAATAATGACTTCATGAATCCTTCAGTGACATTGGATAGTATCTCTGTTCCAACTTCACCCATTGGTCTGGATGAATGGGCTTCCATGAATTTAAAAGCATTCCCAAATCCATCAAGCGATTGGATGCAATTAATGAGTCAAGGTCCAGGAACATGGAGTATTTATAGTATTCATGGGCAGCAGGTATCAGAGTTCCAAACGGACGGTTCTGTGCGTATTTCAACGTTGAAGTTAAAGACTGGTTCTTATGTTGCTCGATTCCAAGGCCTAGAGGGTGCAGGGACAATAATGTTCATGGTACAACGATAACCTTTGAAAAGAGCACTTTTCATAATATCTATTCTTACTGCGGCTTTGGGGTGTAAAAAACCCCAAGGTTCCGTAGAGAATATAGCGCCTGAAACAAGCATAAGCGTTGATAGTATTCAGCGGTCGGGGGACTTACGACTTAATGCAAATGTTCACTTGTATTGGTTTGGTTCAGATGCAGATGGTTATGTGGATTATTTTAAAATTCAAGTCAACGACGACCCGGTTGGAATTACTAGGTCCAACGATAGTGTATTTACTTTTGTAATAGATGCAGGATTGGATTCAGCAGATGTACTTATTAAGGTGAGTGCGGTTGATCATCAAGGGTTAGAAGATCCCACTCCTGCTCAATTGTGGGTTCCCCTAAAGAATGCGGCGCCTTCCTGCCGTATTGATGCAGATGATTTACAACCGGATAGTGCAAAGATTGTGTTGACTCTTCGTTGGGACGCTGATGATATAGATGGCGACGAAACCATCATAGAAGCCCAAGTTAGATGCAATAATGGTACTTGGTCATCCATAGATTTAGGTCAAGGATTACTTAGTTTCACATTGAATCCGAACGGCACTTCAGCTCGTGTTTATCAAAACGGATTTTTAGTGGATACTGCTTTGGACGGTGCCTTGGCAGATGATGAAAATGTGATGTATCTGCGCGTAAAAGATTGGGCGGGTTCCTATTCCGAAGTGGATACCTCTAGCACGTTTTATTGGTCGAGTAAATCAACAAATATGCTTGTGCTTAACAGCCAACCGGCTTACATAGGGGCTCAGTATAAAGAATGGCTGGACAGCACAGGAAATTCCTATGATTATGTCCAGATGGATGCCATTACGGGAATAGGTATTCCGTCTTATTGGAATCCATCTATGAAACTTCTTTTTGAGCAATATGATCGTGTCCTTCTTTTTACTGACGCGACTCAATTTCCAAACAATGGAGGAACAGATTATCTATTGAATATTTTAAGCCCATCTGTTCAGTCTTATGTCCAAGCAGGAGGGAAGGTGCTTACAAGCGCACAGATTACTAGTTCCATGGATATGGGAGCGATTAATGACGTATATCCCGTTAGTGGCTCCGTAACCGCTGCCGGTCAGGCCCGTTTGACAAATGATAGTGCCATTGTGCCCGTTGATTCTATGAGTGCGGCACCCGCAGTGAGTCCAAAAAACATTGTCCTTGGCGTTACTCCGGTAAATCCTGCGGCAGATGCCAATGCCTATTATACGGCTCAACTTACAAAGATAGCCGGTTGGACAGGAGATAATACCGTTGGAACCATTCGTTCTAGAAATGGCGAAGTCTTTGAAGTCTTTTTTTCAATTCCGTTACATCAATTTTCACGGTCTAACTCTTTGAATGGAGGGGATCTGATCAAGCATATTCTAGAGAATGAATTTTAGGAGCGTATTCATATTCGTTTTCTTGGCCTTTGGTTCCATGGCCTTTGCACAGAGCAAGGGGATATTGAAAGGTGTAGTCATTGATAAAGCTACGGGAGAGACGCTTCCTAACGCTTCTGTTAACATTGTAGGAACCTACTACCAAAGTCTCACGGATTTTTCCGGTGAATTTGAAATCAAGGATATTAAACCAGGAACCTATACCATTAAGGTTCAATTCATAGGATTTAGCCCCACACAGATAAATGGGGTTAAGATTAAAGGCGGCCAAAACAAACCTTTAAAAGTGACTATGGTTGAGCAAAACGAAATGCTCAATACGGTGACGGTTGTGGGTCGTAAAAATCAAGTTGATCTTGAACAAGCATCCTCTGCTATTACTTTCTCATCTGAAGAAATAAATTCATTGGTTGCCAAAGGAGTAGAAGATATTGTAGCCCAGCAGGCGGGTGTTCAAAAGACTACAGACGGTATCCAGATTCGAGGTGCTCGCGTGTATGAGACGGAATATTTGGTAGATGGTATTTCCGCACAAGATCCACTCGCAGGAACAGGCGGTGGTGTAAGCGTATCTTCCTCCTCTCTTTCATCCATTAATTTGATGACTGGGGGCGCAAGCGCAGAATACGGTGGAGGCTCTTCGGGCGTAGTGAATACAACAATAAAAGAGGGCGGCAAGCAATTGCGATGGAGTGCTCAATACAGCTCAGACAATTATACCCCGGCTAGTTTCAATACAGATCGCGCAGAAGTCACTTTAAGCACACCCATCCCCTTTACGGGTAAAAAATTAACACTGTTTACCAGTGCAAATGTGGATATAACGGATCATTATTTTGGCGCTACTGCCTCTGAATTAAACAGCTCATTGTTTCCTAATAATCCAACACTTTGGGCACCTCGTCAAAGTAACGATTACACCCATACAACAAAATTGACTTGGCGCTCCAAAAAGGTGGGAAAGATTAGCCTTACCAACAGTCATAGTTTAAAGGTGAATCAAAATTCTCGTACGCTTCAAATTGTGGGGTTTGATGCTCTTTTGGCACCGGGGTTTCAATACAATCGGTCCAACAATTTAGATAATGCAACTACATATACGCACCACAGTAACCTGAGCGTTTTGCAGTGGCAAAAAAGACTTGGCGCTAAGACAGGTATTAATTTCTCTGCGGGTCGCCTATTTACCAATCTTAGAGCGGATGCGAATGGTCGGCCATTTAGAGCTACAACTGTGGATCAAATCTATGATGAGGATTACATCTACACGGGGCAAATGACACTATTCAATCCCGATGATCCGTCAGGCACGTATTACTTGATACCAGGAGATGGTTTAGTCAACAATGGAGGAATCACTCCAATTTGGCACGATCATTATGCGCAGGAATATACGCTTAAGGGCAAGTTCACGTATACTCCAAATAAGATTCACCAGGCTTCTGGTGGTTGGGAACATGCTTTTACAGAATACCAATGGGTAGATGTATTTAGACCATGGGTGGGTGCGCCGATTGTACTCAATGACAGTACGACCACACCATCTATCTCCATTGGTTCAAGCAATGATATATGGAAAGTGAATCCTCAGAAAGGTGGATTCTTTGTTCAAGACCGTATTGAATACCAAGGAATCAAGGCTACGTTGGGAATGCGTTTGAATTATTGGGCACCTGGTACTTTTGCTGACAATGCTGTGGAGGATGAATCTTCTCCCGTTTTAAATCAGGTACGGGAAGATTATATGAATTCTACCATTGGAGTGGCCGGTTTGCGATGGAAACTTCGAATGTTGCCTCGATTGAATGTGAGCTTCCCTGTAACGGAAAACAATGTCCTTTACTTTAATTACGGTCATAGCATGAGAACACCACACCCTAGGTTTTTATATGCAGGGCTTGATCCGGAATACCAAGATCGTTCCTTCCTTTCCAATCTAGGAAACCCAAATTTGAATCCTGAGGTAAATATCTCCTATGAAATTGGCTATAAAACCCTTCTTGGAACGAGACTGGGTTGGACATTGAATGCCTTTAACAATAATAGATTTGATTACATAGTTGCACGCCGAGTAATTACCACGGATGCCACGGGTAGACCGGTAACCAAAACGATGTACATTAATCAAGATTATGCCAAAGTATTGGGTGTTGAAACACAGTTTAATGCACGCCTAGGGGAGAGTTTTCAGACCTTTGTCAATGGAAGTTATCAGCAAGCTCGTGGTAAGAGTAATTCTGCAAGAGAAAGTGCTTTACAAATAGCGCAAACCGGTGAGGTACCTCTTTCTCAAGAGCAGTTTTTAGCTTGGGATAGACCTTGGAAATTCAACGCGGGAATCACCTATGCAAATGACAGCAGCAGGTGGCGAGCCACATTGAGTGCAAGATATTCCTCCGGTTACCGCTATACGCCTCAAAATTTAGTCGGCTATAACGATTTGGGCCGTCCACAATTTGAAGTAGATAACAGCAGGTTTTTAGAAGGACGAGGCTTGTATTGGTTTAATATGGATGCCAAAGCAAGCTATCAGTTGATTACGCTTGGAGGTGGTCGTGGAATTGCTTTAAATGCTCAGGTTACTAATTTCACAAACAGGCGAAATGCTCAGATTATAAATCCTATTACTGGTAAAGCCTATGAGTATGGGGACGATGTCCCTTTAACTTGGCGCGATCCTCGCCCAGAGTTTAATGGTCCGCAGGAGAGTGGAACAGATCCCAGAAATCCCGCACGTTATAGTGCGCCGATTCAATGTATGATTGGAATTCAAATGTCATGGTAAAGCGTATTCTACTTTTCTTGGCAGTTGCCATTGTTCCAGTTTGTCACGGTCAAATTCTTCCAAATTATGGCGAAGAACGAGCAGGGTTAAGTTCATTTACCTATTTGAAAAGCCCAGTAGATCCATGGAGTGCTGGCCTAGCGGGGACAGCGTTAGCGAATACATCGTCCTATGGTTTGGCCACCAATCCGGCATTGCTTTCTGCAGGTTCTCAACAAGGGATATTTTCAGGTTCACGAATGTTGGGCGCCTCCATAGGACACAATTTTTTAAGTGTTGCTAAAGCAAGGAATCCAAATCAGGTAGTAGGTGTTTCACTAAATTCACTTACTTCAGGTGGTATTGTGGAGCGCACGGTTTGGCAGCCTGAGGGAACAGGTAGAATTGTTAATGGCGCACTTCATTGCGTTGGAGTAGG
>JAYOSU010000004.1:0-67274 GCA_038139395.1 Cryomorphaceae bacterium | reverse complement strand
TCTTCAGTGGCCGCTCCTCCTCAGGTCTTTGCAATGGGTATGCGATTTAACGCCATAGACAAAGGTGAACACAAAGTGTATACGTCTTTCCAATTGAATCACCCTAGCGACAATAATGAAAACTATAGTATTGCTGCGGAATATTGGTACAAGGAAATTATAGAACTTCAATTGGGGTATAGAATGGTTAGTCGCTGGGCAGCCCCAAGTTTTGGATTTTCTACGAAAACTCAATTGGGCGGGTGGCCTTTGAAAATAGGTGTAAGCGCCATTCCCTCACCTGCAGGTAATTACCAAACGGTAATAGGATTGACTTTAACCCCTTTAAATTGGTTATTATGAAAAAGTTAATCGTTCTCATAGCAGTCGCAATAACATTTGTTTCATGCGAGAATTACTGGGGTAAGAAAACAGATCTTGGATTTATAGATATACCCAATTATGAGGTTCGTGAGATTGCCTATGTGCCTGTTGAACCCAAGTTGTATGACGCCTCTCACCCTATTGATGTTTGCATTGGATACGATGAATTCATTTATGTTGTGGATAGCGCAACTTCTGAAATTGCACGCTACGATATGGCCTTTCAACCGCAGGGCAGGCTTTATATACCCGGCATTACTAAAGTGGTACAGGACCGAACATTTAACTTATTAGCCATTGGAACGTCGGATACTATTGTTAATGGTGTGGATTACGACTTGACCACGATTTACCGTATTGATTTTGAATCTAGTGGCAATTTAGACTTTGGTTTTGCCGCGATTGAAAAAGTTGCTGTGCATCCTTTTTATTTCAAAAATTCCTTTTCCTCTTCGGATGCCTTCGTAAGATTCACAGATATTGCAGTGCAAGGAGGAGTTTCAGGAGAATTGAACAATAGGTACTATGTCAGCAGAACGGGTGAGAATTTAAATAACGCTGGTTTTGGACCAGATAATGCCGTGTTGACTTTTTCAAATTCAGATGAATTTGTATCAGGAATCCCAGTCACTGCAGCGGGTGCTGTCTATAGTGACTATTTTAAAGGCCCTACGGCGTTAGCTAGTTTTACACAACCACCGCAAATTGCTGCCAGACCTTCACAAGATTTTTGGGTTATCAATGACGATGAAGATCAGGCTATTCAGGTACAACATATTCAGTTTGAAGAAGGGCCTTTTGGGGCAGTATACCAGCCTATATTTTATTCGACCACTGATCCAAATACCACAGGATACTTACAAACTGCAAATAGATTTCATTCACCTGCAGATATTGCTTTTGCTGGCGACGCGAGTGGATTTGTTTTCATCGCAGATGCCGGTGTGGATTCGGTCTATCAATTTACTTCTACCGGATTAGAGGGCGTTCCACCTCCTCCTGCGAGTACAGCAGATCTTAATGCAATTTCCACCATTGGTGGTTTTAGTGACTTACGAGCAGTGGCCTATTACGATAGAATCTTGTATGTGGCAGATGCACAAAGTGGTACAATTTCTCGCTTTAAGCTGACCCTAGATTTCGAGTAGAAAAACTTAGAAGAAATATGTATATTTCCATTCTTCTTTTTTTAAACACAAATAACACTCAATCAAACAAGTAGACATGAAAAAAATCTACCTTTTACTATGGTGCTTACCTATTTTGGGTTTTGCACAGACTCATACGGTAACGTTTCAGGTGAATACCCAAAACATTACGGTTGGTCCTAACGGAATTTATGCTGGCGGTGGCGTCCTAGGAGGATCTAACGCCATAGCTTTATCAGACCCAGATGCCGATGGTGTTTGGGAAGGCTCTACCCAGGTTTCTGGCGCTGGTGGTGGTCACTTTATTTTCTTGAACAGCCCAAACGGTTCTGCTGATTGGGGAACCAAAGAAAATCTAGCAGGCAAGCCATGTGCAGATCCCGCAAATTATAACGACCGTCAATTTCCCGCCTTTTCTCAGGATACGACATTAATGTTCTGCTTTGGTTCATGTGAAACAGACGGAACATGTCCTGCACCGGCAACCCCAGTAGACGTTACCTTTCAAGTGGACATGACATCAAATCCAGGTGATTCAGCCTTCATTCGCGGAGCAAGTTTCAATGGATGGGCCATGCCAGGAATTCCAATGGAGGACAACGACGGAGATGGTATTTGGGAGAAGACTTTAAATATGGTACCCGGTATTTACGAATACAAGTATGTGGGAGGAACTGCGGGTGCGCCCATAGATGAGGCGCTAGATCCAGTTTTAGATTCGGCGTGTACGCTTACCACCGGTATTTACACCAACAGAATTGTTGATGTTGGCCCGATGGATACCATTGTCCCTCCAAATTGTTTTGAAGATTGTGGTTCGTGTGCAACAGCTCCGCCACCGCCTGCTGGTGGTTGTTCGGATTTATTCTTCTCAGAGTATTCAGAAGGATCCTCTAACAATAAATACATAGAGATATTCAATCCAACAGGAAGTGCAATAGCACTAGCTGGTTATACAGTTTATACAAGTGGTAATGGTGGTAGTTTTACAAACACATTTGCATTAAGCGGTTCACTTGCATCTGGCGATGTATATATGATTACTACAGATCAGGCCGACGCTTCCATACAAGCCGTTGCGGATACTGCCCTAAGTTTCCCCTCTATTGTTCACTTCAATGGCGATGATGCACTTCTTCTAGTAAACGGATCAGATACTTTAGATATCATTGGTGTACCTGGAGTTGATCCGGGTCAAAGTTGGCCCGTTGGCTCTGGGTCTACGAAAGATTATACATTGGTAAGAATGGCAACCATTGATGCAGGTTCTACGGATTGGTCTACAGGTGCTGCAGAATGGGACGTTTATCCGCAAAATACTTGGACGGATATGGGGATGCACACTTCTAATTGTGCAACTTCTCCTCCTGTGAATGGTTGCTCGGAATTGTTCTTCTCAGAGTATGCAGAAGGCTCTTCAAACAACAAATACATTGAGGTATACAACCCAACGGGTAGTCCAGTTTCATTAACGGGTTATACGGTTTACACAAGTGGTAATGGCGGAAGCTTTACCAATACTTTTGTTATGTCCGGTACCTTAGCTTCTGGGGATGTTTATATGATTACTACGGATCAAGCAGATCCTTCCATTCAAGCAGCTGCGGATACATCTCTGAGTTTCCCATCCATTGTTCACTTTAATGGTGATGATGCACTTATCTTGGTGAATGGGTCAGATACCATAGATGTTATTGGTGAGCCTGGTATTGATCCGGGTCAAAGTTGGCCTGTTGGTACAGGGTCTACCAAAGACTATACACTGGTGAGAATGGCAACAATTGACGCTGGTTCCACGGATTGGTCTACAGGTGCTGCAGAATGGGATGTGAATCCACAAAATACTTGGACAGACATGGGAATACATACGTCAAACTGTGCATCGTCTCCGCCTCCACCTCCACCGCCAACAGGTAATATACCTACCTATGCTATATCCGACGTTACCGGGATTGATGCAGGTGGAGTTGCAGATAGCTTAGGTGTAGAATGTAAGCTAATAGGCACTGTGATGGGTATAGATATGCAAGGCTCTACAGCGGCCATTCAATTCACTATACACGACGGTATTGATGGTATTGGTTGTTATTCTTCTGCACCTGCTGCTCAGGCATACAGTGTAATGGAGGGCGATCAAGTTCGATTGATTGGATCTATTGGTCAATTCAACGGATTGACTCAAATTTATCCGGATAGTATTGCTTTTATTTCTTCTGGAAATCCACTGCCGACACCTACCGTGGTGACACAACTTGGTGAGAATACAGAGAGTGAACTTGTCACCTTTAAGAGTGCTACTTTAGTAGATATTTCTCAGTGGACTGGTTCAGGTTCTGGGTTCAATGTGGACATTACAAACGGTACGGATACCATTGCCATGCGTATTGACAATGATGTTGATATCTACTCTCAGGCAGCACCAACGGGTGCTTTTGATGTAACTGGTATTGGAGGCCAGTTTACTTTCAACATTGGCAACTTCAACGGTTATCAGCTTTTACCTCGTTATGCAGCAGACATTGTGCCAGCGGCAGCCGTTTACGTACCAAAGCTTGTAGTAAGCGAGATTATGCCAGGTTCAAACGCCACTTCATGGAATGCGGACTGGTTTGAAATTCATAATTACGGCGATACATTAATCAATTTGGCTGGTATGTCTTGGGATGATGAAAGTGGTATTTCTGGTACTGTCGGATTCCCTTCGGTTGATATAGCTCCAGGTGAAGCTATAGTAGTTTGGGATGATGTGGCGGCAAACGAAGACAGTTTACTCGTTAGCTGGAAATTGTATCCTGGATCCGTACAGGTAATTTCTACAGATGAAATGACAGGTTCATTCCCTTCATTGAGTCAGAATGGCGACGGTGTATACTTATTTGATGCAGCAGGAATAGAATTAAGCAATAGTGTATATGCATCCGCTAGTGCTGGTGTATCGGTGGAATTTGATACGACTGGCGCTCCATTAGGTGATGCGGTGGATGGTGTCAACGGAGCGTATACTTCATTAAATGGTGATGTAGGTTCTCCAGGTAATTTGACTCCAAATACCAATGCTGGTGAACTCACCTTAAACGGTCGTATTTACCCTAATCCGAATACCGGTATGTTTAAGATAGAGATGAACATCAAAGACAACTATACCGTAGAGGTGATGGATGTTCGAGGTTCAGTTCTTTCGAAAATCTCAGTAGAAGGATCTACAATTCCAGTGGAAATTAACGCAAGTCCAGGTATGTACCTGGTACGTGTATCTTCTGCTGAAGGAACAGTAACTCAAAGAGTTCAAGTATTATAATCCCAAACGATAGTAAGGGATGCAAAAGCCGCGGCCACAGGCCGCGGCTTTTCTTTTGAAAAGTATTTTGTGGTGATCTCTTCTTTTTTTGAGCTATTGACGCAGGGCAGCTCGTATGGCCCTGGAGTATGATTTAGCGCCGTTGAGGTTCAAATGGTCGGCATTGTAGAAAGCGCTTCCAGGTAGTTCTTCATTAACTGAGATGACCTTAAGTTCCGCGGTGGTAGCATTGAACAGCTGTTGAACTTCACTAGGAATGGCTTTTTTGTAGTCTGGCAGAAGTGGGGCGATTACCACTAAAAGCTCTACGCCCTTGAGATCGCAAATTTTTCTTATGTCTTCAATGGCTAATTCAGACGGCTGAGAGATCAAAGGATAATCAGGATTAAAATGCCTATTCAATGTGTTTTGCAGGTTATTTTTTTCACCCTGAATGGGTTTAGGTGTGAATTTTCCTAGAAAAGCCGGTCTGCCCGATATATTGGGTAGAAGCTGTTGTCTATAGGAATGCCCGAGCGCAGTTATTGGGTCTGTATGCTTTGACCAAAAGGACCTTGGGAATAACGGGTAGTATCGCTTTGCCATTTCCGATGACCACTGTGAGTCCGAAAATTTAAAATCGTTATACCCCGCAAAATTATTTGGACTCAGTACCAACAATATGGTATCTGGATGAAGTTTTTGTGCGATCCATTCCAATTTCTGCGAAGTAGCTAGCAGTGGTTCTGCTGTATGTGCAAAATTGGATGCATTCAGGATATCAGGATGAATATCTGTGGCAGCATGGCTATCGCCCAAAATAATAGTGCCTCCTTGGTGTTTCGCTATGAATGATTGGGTGCGCCAATAATTGAAGGCAACCAAAAGTCCAATTACCAAAGCAAGTAGAAGAGAAACCAATGAAAATCTATAAATGAACTGACGCATACTAGAACTGGAAATAAATGAAGTTCTGTTGCCCTCCAATGTAGAGCAAAATCAGATAAGCTAGGCTCAGATAAAGAGTCAGTCTCATCAAAGGAGACTTTGAAAGAATTCCTTCAGTCAGAATATTGAGTGAAAAATCATGCTTGCGCCCAATCCAATCACCTAAAAATAATAGTGCTATATAGACAACTAGAGTGGGTTTGATGGATAGCGACTTTCCCGAATTCCAGATGACAATGTTCTGTAAATAGTCTATTGCATGGGAAAGCGAATCGGCTCGGAAAAATATCCAGGCTATTGTAGTAATTGAGAAGGTGAGAAGTATTCTGTGTAGGTCGCTGATTTCAGGATCATTTAAATTACTCCTGTTGCGTTTAGCAAGAAGGAGTGGAAGAAAGAGCAGGGCGTTTATAAGTCCCCAAATGATGAAAGTCCAATTGGCCCCGTGCCAAAAGCCTGAAACTATGAATATGGCAAAGGTGTTTCTCACTTTAAGTGCAGTAGAGCCTCGAGAGCCTCCTAGGGGTATGTATAAATAATCTCTAAACCAAGTGCTCAGCGAAATGTGCCATCGGCGCCAAAATTCTGCAATATCACGTGAAAAGTAGGGTGTTCTGAAATTTTGCATTAAATCGATTCCAAAGATCTTGGAAATGCCAATGGCAATGTCTGAATATCCAGAAAAATCGCAATATATCTGTATGGAGAATAACAAGGCTCCTGTAATCAAAGCAATGGCACTAAAACCGCTAGGGTCACCAAATGCCTGGTCTACTAAAGGGGCTACTGCATCTGCTATGACCACTTTTTTAAAGAACCCCCAAAGCGCTTGCCGCATGCCATCAACGGCTTTCTGATAGTCAAAATACCTGCGTTTAGACATTTGAGGGAGAAGGTTTGAGGCCCTTTCAATGGGACCTGCAACAAGCTGCGGGAAGTAACCAACAAAAGCAGCAAAGGCAATGAAATCTTTTGTGGGCTCAAGTTGCTTTCGGTAGATGTCAATGGTATAGGACATCGTTTGAAAGGTATAGAAAGAGATACCCACCGGTAAGGCTATTTTTAAAAGAACAGGATTCGTATGGAGTCCAACGCTATTGGCAATCTCCATAAAGTTCTCCATGAAGAAATTGTAGTATTTGAATACGCCAAGAAGACCTAGGTTAAAAATCATACTTGCGGTCAGCAAAAGTTTCCGCTTCAAGGCATTCGTTGCAGCTGCTAGGTATTGACCAAGTAAATAGTCGACCACAGTGGATGCTACAATAAGACTCAAGAATCTTGCGTCCCACCAACCGTAGAAGATGTAAGAAGCTGTTAGGAGCATTATATTTTGAGAACGCAAAGAATTACGCAGCGCCCAGTATACCGCAAATACGATAGGTAAAAAGACAGCGAAAGGCAGCGAATTGAACAGCATTATCTAAGAATTCTCTGGTAGTTTTCTGCAATGGTCTGTTCGGAAAATTGGCTGCAGGCAAGTGAATAATTTTTGGTGCGTTCTGTTTTGGACAGTGGTGCGGCTAATGCTTCTTTGCTCAGGTCATTCCAGGTAAAAAAGTAATAGCCTTGCGCTTCAAGGAATGGAAGTAATACACTTTCAGGATGTAAAAAAACCTTCGTGCCACTCATGAGCGCAATAAACAAGGTGTTTCCGGCTTCCTGCCTTCTGTGGCCAAATATTGCATAGCCTGAAGTACATATAAGTTCGAAATATGCATTGCGATCCATATAGTTAAGAATTGGATGGAAAGCCGAACCAAGAATGCCTTTGCCAAATTCTAAAGTTGCTTTAATGTGTGCTTGGTCGCCATAGCTTAGAGGTGTTCTAACTGGCTGCGTCACTCCTAAATCATGAAGTCGTGCCAACAAGTGTCTGTGATTTCCACTTTGTGAACCGCTGTGATTTAATAATATATCTTCAGAACAAAAATCAGGGTTAGCGACTACCCATTGTTTAACCAATTCAATGTCCTCCGGATTAAAGGCGCCGTATTGAAACTTCAGCATTTCCCCTTGAAATTGATAGTGCTTTACAAGAAGGTCAAAATCTCCGGGACTCCAGAAACACCAGTAGTCCACATGCGATTGTACAAAGGGCGCATAATGTCTGTTGTATGCTTTTAATTCTGCCCAGCGCTTCAATCGGCTCCACAAATTTTTTCCTTTGATTCGAGTTAAGATTCCTTTAGGTGCATCCAATCGTTCAAAGAGCTTAAACCCTTTAAAGGCCAGAAGAAGCTCGTATAAATCGTTGCCATAAAACAGCCAATACACAGGAGCCTTGGGAGCGGCACTTACCCATTTGATTTTCTGGTAGGTCATCAAGTGGATATACACTCTTTCAATTTCAACATTGTGTTTCAACTGGTAATCTGTCCATTCAGAAGAATGAATGATCTGCCCGCTTTCTTGTAAAAAAGTGTAAGGTGGTTTAGGGCCAAAAACGATGTAAAGATTGTTGTCCAGTACTGCCTGAGCCCTTTTCATAAAAGGCGGCAGGAACTTTTCGTCATTTATCAGGTGGACATACATACTATTTGGAATAACCGAATTTTTCTAAAGAAGTATGCGCTAAATTCCATAGCTGGTCGCTAAAGTGGGGGTCGAGTTCTTTTCTAAATGCGCCCGCTCTATTGGGATCAATAGGTTGAAGGGTTTTTTGCTTCCAATGGAGCATTTCTTGGGGCTCGTCATTGTGATTATAGAACCGGCTCATACGTTCATCATACGAAAGTCCCAAGAAATTCGCCACTCTTTCGAGTTCAGGTTCTGGACGAATCAAGAGGTCTTCATATCGCACCACAAGAGTCGGTTTATCACCCAAATAGCTCAATAAACGCTCATTATTCTCCATCCATTTCCCGGCAATCTCCTCTGCGCTAGTTTCTAAATTTGGAGCGTATTTTCCTTTTAAGTTTTTCTTTTCAATATCTAAATACGAGTTGGCTACATCTCTTACATCCCTTACTAGGTGTATGTATTTAGCATTTGGCATGGCATCTGAAATATCTTCAAGGAAATTCAAATAATAGTTGTTCTTATCAATAGCAACTTCAGGAGCCGTAGTATTTCCCTTTGACTTAGAATAGGCACTAAACACAGCTTTTACTAGGGTTTGGTAATTGGGTGCAGCTACCTGGTCAAAAGAATTCGTAAGATCATTCAAAGTCAAGCCCCAGGTTTCCATTTTTTTACTTCCCAAGACCGCATGTGCAAAAGCAGTACGGTTTTGAGCAACGGTGAAATCTACCTTGCCGAATGCTGAAAAATTCCATTGAATAAAACCACATTCAGGTGGTGCCACCATCTGAGGATGTGCGTTGAGCATGAGCCGAAACAGGGATGTTCCGCTGCGTGGATTTCCAAGAATGAAGCAGAAGTTCATAGTATTCAAATGTAAGGTCTAGTTGTCAATAGTGCTCTACTTTTCCCTTATTCATAGTTCTCCGGACTGGCCCAACCTTTGGATGCTTGAATTCCTTTCTTCCATTGGTTCCGTAATGCAGTATACGAACCGTCCTCAGGAGTGAATGTATCATCTATTTCTGCTAGCTTTTTCAATTCATGAATGGATTTCCAGATGCCTATTCCCAGACCTGCAAGTAATGCAGCTCCTAACGCCGTGCTTTCCGTTTCAAACGGACGAATAACGGGACAATTCAAAAGGTTGCTTTGAATTTGCATAAGTGTATGGTTAGCGCTTGCACCACCGTCTACTCTTATAGACTTTAACGGCTGTCCCAGATCCTTTGCCATGGCTTCTAAAACATCCGCTGTACTGAGTGCGATGGCTTCTAACGCCGCATAGGCAATGTGAGAGGTATTTGTTCCACGCGTAATGCCCATAATGGCACCTCTTGCATAACTGTCCCAATGTGGAGCTCCAAGTCCGGTGAGTGCAGGAACTATGGTTATACCACCATTATCTCCTTCTTTTAGGGCTAATTTTTCTACATCCGCACTGTGATCAAAGAATCCTAATCCATCACGAAGCCATTGGATGAGCGATCCAGCAACGTATACGGAACCTTCTAAAGCGTAGGTACGCGTGCCGTTGAGTTGCCAAGCTACTGTACTGAGCATTTTATTTCTGCTGTTTACAATTTGGCTCCCGGTATTTGTCATCGCAAAGCAACCGGTACCGTAGGTGTTTTTGGCTTCCCCTGCGCTGAAACATAGCTGGCCAAATAGGGCACTTTGTTGATCCCCAGCAATACCAGATATGGGAATTTCCGCACCAAAAATCTCTTGCTTTGTCTTTGACAAATGCCCGCTGCTGTTGACTACTTCAGGAAGAATAGACATAGGAATTTCAAATAAATCACAAAGCTCTTCATCCCACATTCCGCTATGAATGTTGTAGAGCATGGTACGGCTTGCGTTTGAAGCGTCTGTGATATGACTAATTCCACCTGTGAGTTTATAAATTAGCCATGTATCTACTGTTCCAAATGAGAGTTCTCCGCGATTTGCTCTGTCCTGAGCTCCTTCTACATGTTTAAGAATCCATCTTATTTTACTCGCTGAAAAATAGGCGTCTACTATAAGGCCTGTTTTTTCTGCAACTTGATTAATAGAAGCTTCAGAAAATGAACTGCAAAAATCAGAGGTGCGTCTGTCTTGCCAAACAATGGCATTATAAATGGGTTCGCCCGTGAGCCGGTCCCATACTATAGTTGTTTCACGTTGGTTAGTAATTCCAATGGCAGAAATTGCACCGGGTTGAATTTTTGCCGATTTCAATGCAGAAGTAATGGCTTTATGTTGCGAGGCCCAGATTTCATTGGGATTATGCTCTACCCACGAACTTTTTGGGAAGTATTGAGGAAATTCGAATTGACCTAGACCAATTTTTTTAGTGTCTTTATCAAATACAATAGCACGTGATGACGTTGTACCTGCGTCAATGGCGAGAATATACGGGACCATAATGTCGTTGAGTTACTTGCCTTTAAGATAATCAGAATGCAGGGAAGGAAAGAGAAAGCGATAGGAGAAATACTTATCTTGTCACGCATCGTGAAAAGGACTTTGTATGAATGAATTTTGGGCCGAGTTTGTTGGGACGTTCTTGCTATTATTTGTTGGGAATGGAGTTGTTGCCAACGTATTATTGAAGAAGACTAAAGGTTCAGGTGATCCGGGTTCTTGGGTGATGATTACCACCGCTTGGGGATTAGCGGTTTACATTGGTGTTATTGTGGCAGGCCCTTACAGTGGGGCGCATTTAAATCCCGTTGTAACTTTTTCTTTGTGGCTTGATGGAGCTTTAGAAGGATCAAAGGTGGGCGTTTATATGTTGGCGCAACTTTTGGGTGCAGCAGCGGGTACCACATTGAATTATATTTTTTACAAGTCACATTACGACCTTACTAAGGATGGGGAGGCCATTCGAGGCACATTCTGTACGGCTCCGGCAATCAAAAATTCATGGAGTAATTTCTTTAGCGAAACCATGGGTGCCTTTGTATTGATGTTCGTGATCTTTTACATTTCTGACGGCGCTTTTGAGCTAGATGGTCAAGAAGTACCTGTTGGGTTAGGAAGCGTTGGAGCCTTACCGGTGGGTCTTTTAGTTTGGGTAATTGGTCTTGGATTGGGAGGAACTACGGGATACGCAATCAATCCAGCTCGTGATTTAGGACCGCGTATAATGCATCAGTTGTTGCCGATTAAAAATAAAGTTGATTCTGGTTGGCCTTATGCTTGGATACCAATTGTTGGTCCGCTTTGCGGCGGTGCATTAGCCTATTATACAAAGGAACTTTTATTGACCACGCTATAGTGAGTGTTTTTAAGCGACAGATAATCAAAGGTTCATTGTCCAATTTTTTAGGAATTGGTCTGGGCGTACTTAATAATATTTGGTTATTTCCACTAGCATTCACCCTAGAAGAATTAGGGATTTATAGATGGGTAGAGCGAACCGCAGTTCTAATTGCTGCCATAGCATTATTGGGAATGCACAGGACCTATGTGAGGTACCAAAGTCAATTCAGGGGCGAGGAGGCGAGTCAATTTTTATCAAATATTATAGCCATAGTTGCTGCAGTTGCAGGACTATCGGGTATTGGGTTTACCCTCTTTGCCGGCAGAATTGCAGAACTTCTAGATGTTCCAGTTGCGGATGAAATTTTCATCCTTGGAGCGGTCATAGCAGGGAGTATGACCTACACATTGGGTCTTTCCATAGCATCAAGTGCCAAGCGTATTTCAGTTCCTTTTTTCATGAAAAATGTAGGAATCCGGCTAATACTTTTAATCAGTGCCTACTTAGTGAGTAAGGATCACCTAGATTTTTCTTTTTGGATGAAGATTTTTGCCCTTGTCCACATGTTCGTTGGCTTGGGTGTGTTGTTTTACAGTGTGCTACTTAAGGGGATTCCGCTTCGTAAACCTAAACCTTTAAATAAGGGATTGAGTCAGGAATTGGCCACTTTTGCGGGTAGCGGAGTGATTATGGCGGTAATGACTATGAGCCTAGCTACTATTGATAGTCAAATGATTGCTTCTTTGATGAGTTATGAAGCACTGGGAATTTATAGTATCGCATTTTTTATAGGAAGTTTTGTGGATGGCATACGACGGCCAGTTTCTCAAGCGCTATCGCCTCAATTTGCCAATCTCTGGAATGACGGCAATACGGATGCAATTGCCAAAATGTACGGGCGTACGTCAAGAGTACTTATGGCTGTGGCCTTGGCTAGTTTTCTACTAATTGTTCCAAATATTGAATTCATATTTAGTTTGATACCCAATCCAGAGCGATTCGAAGACGCTAAATCTGTAGTGGTGCTGGTCCTTCTCTCACGAGTTATTGATTATAGCTTTGGATCAAATGGCGAGTTGCTTTCGAATGGCCCTTATTTTAAATGGAATCTAGTAGCTATTTCAGGCTTGGTAGCCTTACTCATTGGGCTCAACTATGTATTGATACCAATGTATGGATTGGACGGTGCCGGTTATGCCTTAATCATCTCTTATGCGGTATTCAATATTGCAAAAGCTGTTTATCTCTACTTAAAAGAGAATATGCAGCCATTTTCTACGGTCCAGCTTACACTCGTTTGTATTGCGTTGCCCATCTATTTACTGGCTGTGAAATTAAGTGGTCCAAGCGTTTTAGATTTCATATTCACCAATGCCGTTGTAGCAATAGGATTGGCGGTTGGTTTTATCTTAGTGCGTAAGCGTATTTAATTCCAAAAGCAATTAGCTTTGTCTTATGTCCAAAATACTAGTCACAAAACCTTTTCAAGCACCCTTTGAAGAGATTACTGCAGAAATGCAGCGCGCTTGGGATGCCCAATGGCTAACAAATAATGGACCGCTTCTCAAAGAGTTTGAAGCTGGTTTGAATGCCTATTTAGGCACACAGGATTGTGCGGTCGTTAGCAACGGAACTGTAGCCATTCAGGTTGCCCTTCAAGCACTAGGAATCAAAGGAGAGGTAATCACCACTCCCTTTTCTTATGTGGCGACCACTTCAACTATAGTCTGGGAAGGTTGCACGCCTGTATTTGTGGATATAGATGCAAAGACGTTCAATATAGATCCCGTTCAAATTGAATCTGCCATCACAGAAAAGACTTCCGCTATTTTGGCAACGCATGTTTTTGGAGTCCCATGTGACGTGGAAGCTATTGAGCGGATTGCCAAAACACACAACTTGAAAGTTATTTATGATGCAGCGCATTGTTTTGGAACTAAAATAAATGGAGTTTCCGTATTAAACTATGGAGACCTTAGTACACTTTCCCTTCACGCGACTAAGCTTATGCACAGCGTGGAAGGCGGTGCAATATTTGTGAATGATTCTTCTCCCAAAGTGGAAGGACTTACTGAGCCAGTATCTCCTTTACGGTATATAGTAAATCGACTGAGAAACTTTGGTCACTTTGGGCCGGAAGTTTTTGACCGCGTGGGTATTAATGCAAAGAATAGTGAAATTCATGCTGCTATAGGATTGGTAAATCTGCGCTATGCAGATGAAATTATGACGGATCGGGAACGACAACATGAACGTTATGATTGGGGACTATCAACTTTGGCATTAATGAAGCCTGAAATAGCAGAAAACGTTGATTGGAATAAAAGTTATTACCCCGTAGTATTTAAAAGCCAAGAAGAGGCCCTCCATGTACTTGACGGTCTTGAAGCTTGTGGAATTTATGCACGTAGATATTTCTATCCTGCGCTTAATACACTGCCTTACATTCTTCGCCCCGGAAAGACGCCCAATGCCGACGCAATTTCTGCCTCCATTCTTTGCTTACCGCTTTACTTTGGTTTGGAAGATGAAAAAATCACTCGTGTTATAGAAGAAGTCGTGCGGCTATGTAATGAATTCAGGTCATGATTAAGTTGCCCGAATCGTTAAGGAATATGTTCGGTACGCACGGTGAGCCTCCTGCTCGAATGACCAATGCACCACTTTTTGTAACGGGTTGTATGCGTTCGGGCACAACATTTCTAGTGGATAAATTGAGTTCCCATCCTCAATTATTGAAAATTGGTGTGGAACTCAATCAAGTTTGGACAGACATTGGAGGTGCTTCAATAAAGGGAACTTGCGACCATAAAGTAGCAGCGGATGCATCTGCTGAATACACCTACCAGATGACCGCTTACTTTACTAATTTCATTCAAGAATCGCGGAGCTTCAAGCGCAAAGCAATGCGGCGGTATTCAAAATATTTTCATGGATTAGGTAGGTCATCTTACGATTGGGAAAACATTATTCCGGTCAATAAAAGCCCGCATTTGATGAATAAACTTGGCTATGTGGGCGCGTTGTTTCCCAAGAGCACGCTGATTCTTATTGTACGAGATATTTATAGTCATTCGGCATCAATGAAGTATCACTTTGAAAAGCTGCACAAAACGGACGGTAGAACATACTTTATGGAAGACAATCGAGCGGCTTGCTACAGCCAATCGTATGGTGAGCTGCCGGAAGGAAAGCCCTCTTTTCCTGGCGACTTTTCTATTATCCCTGAGCTTTGGCTACGCATGAATACCTTGGCCTTCAAAGAACTCAATGAGGCTACCTTTCACCAGAAGATAGTGGTGAGCTATGAAGATTTGGTCACCGATCAAAAAGGCACGCTTACCGCTGTTTTTGATGCCTTGGCACTAAAGCAATCTCATAGTGCAGCCTCTCATGAAATTGCCGAGAAAGCTACCGTTTTGGTGAATACTACTACCAAGGGGAGCCCTTTAGAGAAATGGAAAGATCAGTTGAGCTCGGAAGAGGTTGCCACAATTGAGAGCGCGTTGTCCAAACATGCAGCGGACTATGCTTTCATTACTGGTTCTCTGGAACAATTGAAGATTAGACCAAAATAATGCAAGAGTATTTTCCAAATCTTATCATTGGTGGTGCCCCAAAGTGCGGCACAAGCAGCCTTTATTTTTGGCTTAGTGCCCACCCAGAAGTATATGGATCTCCAAAAAAAGAGACCTTCTTTTTTGCTGACAAGGTGAATCGATTCAATAAGTCTGCAAATGTGCATGAACACGATATGAACCGTTACCTCGATTTTTTTAAGGATGGGGTAAATGCCAAGGTTCGTTTTGAGGCCACTGCTCATTATTTATATGAAGAAGAGGCCCTCAAAGCTTTTTCGCAGGTCGAGCAACCGCCCAAAATGATTTTCTTGTTTCGTGAGCCTTCAAAACAGATGTACAGCCATTACAAGATGGAGAAGTTCCGTACCAAGACCGTTGATATGAATTTGGAACAATACATTGAATTGCCTAAGATTGAGAAGTATGTGAATTACGCTACATATTTGAAAAAATGGGTGGATGCGATGCCAAAGAATCATGTACGCATATGGGCTTTTGAGGACTTTATGTCTAGAAAGGAAGCGGTGATGAAAGAAATAGCTGAATATTTGGGGATAGATCCCTCTTTTTATGTGAATTTCAACTTTGAGCATCGCAATGAAAGTGTTGCCATACGCAGTGGTGGATTGCATCAACTGGGTTTGAGAATACAGCCATTTATTCCACATTTTGTTCAACGACTTTTACTTCCGCTTTATATGAAGATGAACAGTGGAGGGCGTGCTCCAGACGATGAAAATGATACGCTGTTGCTGCAATCATTTAAGGCTAATCATGTACAAGTGGGCCTTGATTTAAAGAAATTATTTCCAGATGTTCGCCTAGAAAAGTGGTCGTAATTCGGACACTTCTTCATTTATAGAATTGCTTTAGAAGTCTGCCTTAATAACTGTTTTTACACAGAGAAAGGATGATATTTTTTCCGACCTTTAGCAGATGAAAATTGCAAATAAGTACACCCTAGCACTTTTAGGTCTTATCATGACCACTGGTGCAGTAGCCCAGCCACTAACCTATTACCAGGATGCCTGGAATGAAAACGGCAACGACCTACGAGAAGCACTTTATGATATTATCAAAGTGCATACTAAGCTGCCGTATTCTTCGTCTTCCACAGATACATGGGACGTACTTAAAGCATCCGATGTAGATCCCGCAAACTCTTCAAATGTCATTTTGATTTATGCAGGTATTAGTGTAAACGGTCCACAGGAGTACAATGGAGGATCCGGTTGGAATAGAGAACATGTATGGCCTCGCTCATTGGGTAATTTTGGAACAAGTACCGGGGTTGGCACAGATGTACACAATCTGAAGCCCGCTACAATCAGTCTAAATTCTACACGCTCTAATCATGAATTTGATTATTTAGGAACCAGCGGAAACGCGGTGAGTTACGGCGGCAATACTACGGGGAATAGGCTAAACGCAAGTGCCGGTCTATGGGAACCTCGAGATGATGTAAAAGGCGATTTAGCAAGAATTATCATGTACATGGACCTGAGGTATGAAGGCGCTGGAAGCGAACCAGATTTAGTAATGCGAGAAGCATTGAATACGGGTGGAACAACCTTCGCAGTAATGTCTACCCTGCTTACTTGGCATTTTCAAGACACAGTGGACCAGTTTGAGCTTAATAGAAATAATGTGATTGCCAATTTACAAGGGAACAGAAACCCTTTCATAGACCATCCGGAATTGGCTCATTACCTCTACGGCGACTCCGTAGGTGTAGTCTGGAACCCATTCCTTGATGTCGAAAAAATGGATGACGTGCGTTCAATGGTTAATATTCACCCAAATCCTGCATCTGATGAACTCTTTTTGACGACTTCATTTGCTGGTCGTGCAAGTCTCATTAATGTCAAAGGACAGCGTTTTGAATTCAAACTTGAGGAAGGCATGAATCGTTGGGATGTAAGTAGTATTCCTGCGGGCCAGTATATTCTTGAGTTCAGTGACGGAACCAAGCAAAAGGTTTTAATTAATCATTAACCGCGAGCGGAAATAGTAAACACACAAAACCCGGCAGAATGCCGGGTTTTGTGTGTTATGACCTAATTTTTTTATTGCTTTAAGCGAGTAATTTCCTTACGATTCCACTAATCACTTTTCCATCTGCCTGCCCGGCCATGGCACCTGTAGCTTGTCCCATAACTTTTCCCATATCTGCCATAGAACTAGCTCCCGTTGAAGCAATGATTTCTTTGACTTTGGCTTCTATTTCACTTTCGCTCAACATAGCGGGTAAGTAGCGTTCAATGATTTCAATCTGCGCCTCTTCAGGGGCTGCTAAATCTTCCCTTCCCTGATCACGAAAGATGGTTGCACTTTCAACCCGTTGCTTTCGCAATTTTGTCAATAATTTGAGCTCTCCCGCTTCGGTGATTTCTGTAGCACCGGCGGCAGTTTTTTCATTCAGTATTGCCGTCTTGATTGCACGCAATGCTTCAAGAGCAATACGGTCTTTTGCTTTCATAGCGGTTTTGAGGTCCGCCATGATTTGTGCTTCTAACGTCATATTTAGTCTACGTTATCGTGTAAAAATGAATTATTTGTTCTAATGTTTCCCTCGGAGTCAACCCCGATATTTGACGGCTTATCTTCTGATTTGTGTTCTAAATCAACATCTACTCCTTGTCGCATGTAAGCGGGTACGCGTTCAGATTCTTCAATCTGATTAGATCCTTTAAACTGGTATTGAAAAGCTTGTAGTCTAGAAATACGGTCTTTTACTTTGGTGGGAAAATCCCCGGCGTTGTCTGCTTTGACTGCTGAGATTGGTCGGTCCATATCTTCCTCATGGCTACGCTCCTCTATTTCAGGGGCAGTAATGACCTCTACAGTTTTTACTTCAAAAGCCAAAGAGGCTTCATCCTCTTCCACATCTTCAGTTGCTATTTCTGATTCGTGAAATTCAGGTGAAGGGACTGTTAGACTATGATCAATACTTTCTTGTTGTGCCTTGTTTCCTAGATTAGGCACTTCACTTAAGCTTAAGTCAAACGCTTCGTAGGTGGTTTCCGAATTAGTTGTGCTTTCTTGAGTTGTTGTGCGCTCACTAGCTTCAATTTCCTCAAGGTTTAGTGCGAAGCCATCACCTTCAATATCTTCTAAAGTGAAGGTTGAAGTGGCTAAAGTTCCAGTAGGTTCCTCGCTTGATTCAAGATTTATTGGCTCCTCTAGAGCATGGTCTTCTTGGCTTTGTTGTTCAACCATTCCCTGCGGTCTTTCCATTGGGGCAGGAGCAGGTTCATCAAATTCTGACGCAACCTCTGGAATAGAAACTGGTGATTCCGTTTCTTGCTCAACTTCATCTATGATGACCAATTCAATTTCTTCTTCCTCTGGTTCAACTGCTTGCGAAAACAAATCCCAAGGGGATACCTCAAGACCACCTTCTTGCGAGTCAGTTTCATCTTCTTCAGAGGAACTATTTTCTATGTTATGAATTACTGGCTCCGCATCTTCAGTAGAAATGAGTTGCGGTTCTTCTTCTTGCATATCTGACTCTTGATTCTCTTGATCAGGAGCTTCGTCACTTATATCCCATTCCAAGACATGCACAGTTGCCTCTTCATCATCAAAAGCTTCCTCATTAAGACGAGTATCAAATATCTCAGGATCTTCTTCAGGAATTTGAGGGAATCCTTCTTGTGGATTTTTATCCTCACCAAATACATCCTGAGGTTCAGTCTCCTTTTGGTCTACAACATCTTCTTGAACTTGATCGGTCGGGAATTCTTCCTGCGCTTCTTCAAAGTCTCCTAAATCCATCACTACCCTGTCTTGTGAATCTTCATGAGTTGCCTCAGGATTTACAATGGGCGCCGTGAAGTTGGTTTCTTCTTTAATTACACTGGATTCTTGTTTTTCCTCATCTAAGGTATGTACCACCATTTCTGGCTTATCTGTGGGCAGTACTCTTTTTCCAGTTGGGAATCCAGTAGCAATGATAGTACAGGTAATCTTGCTACCTTCTTCATTTTGGCCACCAATACCCATAATTACATTGGCATTTCCCCCAGCTTCTCGTTGAATGTGGTCGGTAATCTCGCCAATTTCATCAATAGTGATTTCGTGATCGCCCTCCCCGGAGGTTAATAGCAGCAGAATATTTTGTGCTCCTTTGATATGATTATCGTTAAGCAGAGGAGAGTCTAATGCAGCACTAACAGCGATTGAAGCACGATCCTCACCTTCTGCTGAAGCTGTTCCAAACAAGGCACTACCGCTGTTTTCAAGAACGGTTTTGGCATCGCGTAAATCAATGTTCTGTGTGTAGTGATTGGTAATGACTTCAGCAATGCCTTTTGCTGCACCTGCCAATACTTCATCTGCTTTACTAAATGCGTTTCTGAATCCTAAATCCCCGTAAACCTGGCGCAGTTTATCATTATTAATAACAATTAAACTGTCTACGGCATCGCGCATTTCTGCGATTCCTTTTTCTGCTTGTACGGCTCTAATATTACCTTCAAATGAAAACGGGGAGGTGATGATTCCAACGGTCAAAATGCCCATGTCTTTGGCGGCCTTGGCAATTACTGGCGCAGCACCTGTTCCAGTACCTCCGCCCATACCAGCTGTTACAAAGCACATTTTAGTGCCGTTCTCCAGCATTTTAGTGATTTCAGCAATGCTTTCATTTGCAGCTTTCAATCCAATTTCTGGATCAGCACCAGCGCCCAATCCTTCCGTAAGCGATGCACCTAGCTGTACCTTATTTGGAACAGGACTGTGGTACAGGGCTTGAGCATCTGTGTTACAAACTATAAAATCTACACCGTTTACACCCACGCGAGTCATGTGGTTCACGGCATTGGAGCCGCCACCGCCAACTCCGATAACTTTGATCACGGAGCTGCGGTTTTTGGGTAGGTTAAATTGAATTCCGTCTTCGATCATGGTTTTGTTATTCTATATCGTCGTCTTCGAGCCATTTTTTAATTCCGCTGACAAAACCTTTCCAAATGGGGTCTTTTCGCGGTTTAGCTTTTACTGATCCCTCTTGGTCCGGATCGCCTTCTTCCGGCTCTGTTTCGGTCGCAACAGGTTTCTCGATTTCTTCTTCTGGAAGAATTATTTCATTTGGGTCATAGGCCATAGTCTCCGGATTTTCTGCTAAGGCCATGGAAAGCAGACCAATTGATGTAGCATATACTGGGCTCGCTAATTCTTTCAAGTAGCCACCAGCAAGATGCTCGTTGGGATAGCCAATTCTTGTGGGCATTCCGGTTAGATATTCTACCAATTGGTTCATGTGCTTTAATTGGGAACCGCCACCGGTTACTACAATTCCAGCAATTAATTTTTTTCGTGGGTCATTTTGTTGGTAGTTGTTTATCTCACTTACTACGCTTTCAATGATTTCCTTTACTCTTGCGTTGATAATCTTGGACAGGGTCTTTAGGCTTATTTCCTTTGGTGCTCTACCGCGCAATCCTGGAATACTCACAATTTCGTTTTCCTTGTTTTCACCAGGCCAAGCAGATCCAAATTTTACTTTCAAGAGTTCAGCTTGCTTTTCAATAATCTCGCAGCCTTCTTTGATATCTTCAGTAATGACTTTACCTCCAAAAGGAATGACGGCAGTATGTCGTATGATACCGTCTTTAAAAATGGCAATATCTGTTGTTCCGCCACCAATATCTACTAAAACTACACCGGCGTCTTTTTCATCTTCACCTAAAACAGCATCTGCAGACGCTAAAGGCTCAAGGGTAATGTCTCCAACGGTCAATTCACTCTGTTCAACGCATCGGGCAATGTTTTTAATAGATGCAATTTGACCTACAACAATGTGGAAATTGGCTTCCAATCGGGACCCGTACATTCCACGTGGATTAATGATATTGCTATCGCCATCAACACGGTATTCCTGTGGTAGGGCATGTAGAATCTGTTCACCAGGCATCATCACTAGGTTGTCTACATTTTTCTTCAAGGCTTCTAAATCCGTTACGTCAATGATGGCTTCTGCATCATCTCTCATGATATAATCGGAATGCTGCATGGAACGGATATGCTGCCCAGCAATTCCCACCATTACTTTAGTGATTTTGAGCCCTGAAGCTTCTTCTGCCATTTTTATTGCAGATTGAATGCTTTCAATGGTTAGGGTAATGTTTGCAACAACACCTCGTTGAACGCCAAGACTTTTGCTCTTACCGATTCCTAACACGTCAATTTTTCCGTGCTCTTCCAATCGTCCAACCACGGCAACAATCTTTGTTGTGCCGATATCTAATCCGACTGCTAATGGGGCAATTTGTGTCATCTTGATGTAGTTACTACTTGGTTTTTATACCGCAAATCAATTCGCTTAATGTCCTTTAACTCTTCTTCAGTATGTGCTGCATAGTAGGCAGCTAATTTTTTTAATTCACGCTCCATGCGTTCATCAGTGTGCGCCTTTACAGTATGCTGGTATGCTCTTGGAACAATTTCTAAAGTGCTGCTGTCCACAGCAAGTTGAGCAATGCTCTCAAGACTAATTATTGAGGTCATCTTGTTTAGGGTTCTGCCAGCATTTGACAAAGCCGCACTATCCGATGTTCCCGTTATCACGGGTAGGTCCAACCATTTACCATTGGGCTGTTCCAATACCTCCATTTTTTTACTGATGAAAAAGTTCTGTTTTGTTCCGTAAGCAATGGCCAGTACACTCTTGTTAATCACTTCAACGACGAGGTTGCTGTCCATATTCCAATATACCTGCGCTTCTTTCACATACGGCAGGGCTTCAATAGAGGTTTCTAACAAAAACGCATTAAGGCCAAGCGCTAGGGAATCAGATGATTTTGACAAGAATCGGTCAACTTCATTTTTCACTTCTTCTTGAGACGTAAGTCCTTGTTTATCAATATCTTCTATTTCAATAATCACTTTGTGGAATGCAGCTGATTTGACGTAATTATTACTAAAAATCCCACCTAAAACAAGGCCAGATAGCAGCACTAACAGAAGAATTAGACCAAAAAGTTTCCGCTTTTTCATGTCAATTCTTCTTTAATAGTTGCTACTAAGTCACCTATATCACCGGCTCCAACCAGAAGCACTACATCTGAATTCAGGGCTTTTAATCGTTTGGGTAATCCTTCTTTTGAAATTAATTCGGCACTTTCAATCTTTTGGGCCAATACCTCACTAGTAATTCCTGGAATAGGTTTTTCTCTAGCAGGGTAAATAGGTAATATTAGAGTATGAGCGGTCCTAGATAATTGCTTTTGAAATCCCTCCATAAAATCTCGAGTTCTAGAATACAGGTGAGGTTGAAAAACTAGAGTAGCTTTCTTTGACGGGTACAATTCTTCAATACTGGTTAAAAGCGCATTGAGTTCAGTAGGATGGTGCGCATAATCTTCAATAATTATGGGATTGTAGCTGTGAAATTCAAACCGACGTTTAATGCCTTTAAAGCTACTTAAGGCGTTTGCAATTATTTGACCATCAACCCCTGCATAGTTGGCCAAGGATGCAGCTAGCACTGCGTTATACACATTGTGTGCTCCTGGCATCCGGAGTCGAGTAGGATAGTTTTCACCTTCTATAATCAGGCTGAAGGTATACGCCCCGTTATCAGGCTGAATTTGTTCTGCTCGAATTGGAGCTTGAGGGGTGTTTACTTTATTCGTGTTTGCTAGGGAAGACGCGGTGTAGGTAGGTCCGCTTACTTGGTTTAGGAATGCTTCAAAAGTTCGTGTCAATTCTCCAGAATTCCCGTAAATGTCTAAATGATCGGCATCAATGGTGGTTACAGCTGATGCCTCAGGCTGTAAATGCATGAAGCTTCGGTCAAACTCGTCTGCTTCAACTACTACCCAGGGCCCGTTTCCAAGACGGTAATTTGTGCCGGTACTAGTCATAATTCCACCAATAAAACCAGTAGGATCTTCACCAGCTTCACTCAAAATATGAAGTAGCATTGCTGAGGTGCTGGTCTTGCCATGGGTGCCGGCTACGGCAAGGCACCGCTTTGGGTTGGCCAACAATCCTAGCGCTTCAGCGCGTTTAATCATTTTAAAACGGCTAAAGAATTCCAACCATTTTAACCCTTCAGGCATTGCGGGTGTATAGATTACTGTGGTTTCTTCCGCATCCCAACCTGGATAAACACCAAGATCTTCATTAAAGGTTATCTGAGCGCCTTCCTGAATCAACTCATCCGTCAAAGCCGTCCGTACTTTATCATACCCAAATACAGGCGTACCTATGCTTAGATAATGACGAGCAATGGAGCTCATCCCAATACCTCCAATGCCAAGAAATACGATATGTTGCTCTTGCTTATTCACTTAATCCGTCAATAAGATCTGCTATGTCCTCAGTGGCTTTGGGCAATGCTAAGCTTTTGATAGCCGTCCCCATATTTTTTGCTGTATCCGGATCTTTTAAAGTCGACAATTGATCTAAGAACAGATCATCCATTTCTTTTTCTTTCACCAAAATGGCAGCATTTTTTTCACTCAATGCCATGGCATTGTGGGTCTGATGATCTTCCGCTACGTTTGGAGATGGAATTAGAAGGGCAGGCTTTCCAATTAGGCAGAGCTCGCTTAAGGTGCCAGCACCTGCTCGGCTTACAATGGCATCAGCAGCAGCATAGGCAACAGACATGTCTTCAATAAAGGCCTGTACCTTAGCACCTTCTCTAGTCATCCCTTGGTACTCTTTTTCATAGAGTTTGCCGCATTGCCACATCACCTGCCATCCCTGGTCCATGATACCTGCTAAATTTTTTGCAATCTGCTTATTTATAGCTCTAGCCCCCAAGCTTCCGCCAAGAACCAACAGAAGTTTTTTCCTTGGATTAAACCCTAATTGCTCTTTGCATGTGTTTTGATTGGGAAGCGCTTTAGTAAAAACTTCTCTTATAGGGTTACCTGTTAGTCTAACACGGTCACTAGGGAAGAAGCGGGCAGCGTTTTCATAGGCCGTACAAATGAATTGTGCTTTTTTCCCAAGTCGGATATTGGTAATTCCAGCATAGCTGTTTTGTTCTTGAACAATGGTCGGTATACCCATTCTTTGAGCCATGAGTAAAACGGGTCCACTTGCGTAACCGCCAGTTCCTATCACGGCATCTGGCCTCATGGATTTAAGCAGTTTCCTACACCTACTTAACGCAACGAGTAGCTTGAACGGTACATTCCAACTTTTCCACGGTTTTTTCCGATTAATTCCTGCAATAGGTACTCCTGTGATGGGGAAACCAGCATTTGGGACCTTGGTCATCTCCATTTTACCCAATGCCCCTACAAAATGTATGGTTGCTTGTGGATGACGTTTTTTTAGCGCGTTTGCAATGCTTACTGCAGGGAAAATATGTCCACCTGTTCCGCCGCCACTTATGATGAAGGTTTTAGCCATGAGCAAGTGAGTTTTGTTCGTCAAAACTTTCTTCCTCTTCTTGCGGGCTGCTTCCAATTATGCGCTCAACATCCGTATGACTAACGGAAAGAATGACGCCCAAAGCAATACAGGTTACCCAAACAGAGGATCCCCCAGCACTTAGAAACGGGAGTGTTTGCCCTGTTACCGGCATTAGGTCTATGGCTACTCCCATATTAACAATGGTTTGCAGTACAATTCCGGAAGAAGCGGCTAACACTAGTAGGGTGCCAAATTTAGTATGGGCCCGTCGGGCAATTTTCACAAACCGCCTGAACAGCAAGCCGTAAAAGAATATAAGTACAGTTGATCCAAAAAGACCGTATTCTTCTGTAATCACCGCAAAGACAAAATCAGAATTAGATTGAGGCAAGAAATTTTTTTGAATGCTCTTTCCTGGGCCTTTTCCAAATATCTCACCTTCTGCAATAGCCATTTTGGCCAATTCTGTTTGATAGTTGCTATCTTCATTGCTAGGGTCGACAAAATTTACAATCCGTGCCTTCCAAGTCGCCACCCGATTTGATATATTGGGAAAGGCCAATACAACCAAGACGAATATTAGAAGAGCGGTTAGGCCTGCCGCAATAATTTTCCATAATAACTTCCAGGGTACGCCTGCCACAGTCATTAAAATAAAGGCCATTGTGAATATGACCGCTGTCGTTGAAAAATCAGCAGGTAGAATTAGAATCAGAGTGGTGCCTATCATTAAAAGCGGCGCCTTCATGTCTGTGAACGTCAAGATTTCTCTAGACTTTGAAAACCACTTGGCGAGCCAAATCAACAGCGCTAACGAAGCAAAAGCTGATGTTTGAAAGCTCATTCCAAGGATAGGGATACGTACCCAACGTGAAGCGTTGGCGCCTCCCATTTCTGTGCCTTGAAGCATGGTGATTACAAGCAATATGAGTGCTGCAGGCATTGCCAATTGAACCAGCTTACCAATTAATCGAAAGTTCAATCTATGAACGGCGTACATGAATATACCCCCTATGAAGAGGTGCATCATGTGACGTGTGAGAAAAGTAAAGGTATTTCCGCCACCATATTTATGCGCCAATGAACTGCTTGCGCTATACGTTGGCAAGAAGCTCACAACCATAAGTATGAGAATAAGCCCCCATGTATAGAGGTCTCCCTTTAAATATTTCCTTACTGAATCCACCGCTTTTCTATCTATAGATTGCGTACTTGATCTTTGAATTGATTACCTCTGTCTTCGAAATTTTCAAAAAGATCAAACGATGCGCAGCAAGGGCTGAGCAATACGGCATCTCCTTTTTTGGCCAATCGTGCTGCCTTACGAACGGCACTTTTCATGCTATCTGCTTCAATAACCTCAGTGATACTGCCAAAGGCCTCTATAATCTTTGAATTATCCACGCCAAGAGCAATGATACTTTTGACCTTGTTTTCAACCAATCCAATGAGTTCATTGTAGTCGTTGCCTTTGTCTACGCCACCTACAATCCAGACTACGGGCTTATGTTGACATTCTAGTGCGTAGTACGTGGCATTGACATTGGTTGCCTTGCTATCGTTTATGTATTCCACACCGCTGATGTTCAGCACACTTTCAAGACGGTGTTCCAATGCATCAAACGATTGTAGTTTTTCACGAATAGTTTGATTTCTCACTTTTAGTAGTTGTGCGCTCAGGCCAGCAGCCATTCCATTGTACGTGTTGTGCTTGCCTTGCATTGCTAATTCTTCAATAGTCATTGCTTCGTTGTTTAATGTAATTGTGATTTTGTTATTGTTGAGTTGCGCAACTCTATGAGGTCCTGCTGGAGCGTCAATTCCAACAGCAAACAGAGTTGCTTTGATGTTCTTTGTTTCTTGCCATTTTTTTAAGAATTCCGTACTTACTTTATCGTCGTCACAGTAGATAAAATGACCTGTGTCTGCTGTGTAATCCAAGAGTTGGAATTTGCTCCGCGCATATGTATCTATATCGTAGTTGTATCGGTCTAAATGGTCTGGAGTAATGTTGGTTAGAATGCTAATGTGCGGTTCAAAGATTAGGGCGTCGTCTAATTGGAAGCTGCTCACCTCTAGTACAATTACTTCGGGGTCATTTTGGCCATCTTCCAGCCGTTGGGAGAGCGCTCGGCCCAAACTCAAACCAATATTCCCCGCCAATACCGTGTCGTATTGAGCAGAAATAATGTGATGACAAAGTGTTGCTGTGGTGGTTTTGCCGTTTGAACCGGTAATGGCAACAATTTTTGCTGAGGTATGTCTAGACGCCCAGTCCAATTCACCCATCAACGGCTTACCGGCTTCTTTGATTTTCTGAATGATTGGTGCCGTATGCGGAATGCCGGGACTTTTAATGATAGCGTCAGCACTTAAAATAGCAGCTTCAGAATGGCCGCCTTCCTCATATTGCACGCCCCAACTTGTTAAGGCCGATTTATCCTGGTCACTAAGACTAGCGTATTCGCTTAAGAATACGCGCACGCCAAGCTTTGAGGCAAATCGTGCCGCACCCATGCCGCTTTCTCCGGCTCCTAAAATGGCGATATGTTGGTAAGGTGTGTTCAAGTGTTATCTCAATTTCAAGGTTGCAATGGCTGCAACAGCGAGCATGATGCCCACTATCCAGAATCGCGTGACGATTTTAGTTTCGGGGTAATTCTTTTTCTGGTAATGGTGATGAAGTGGGCTCATCAAGAAGACGCGCTTGCCTTCGCCAAATTTTTTCTTAGTGTATTTGAAATAACTCACTTGGATGATTACGCTTAGATTCTCTACAAGGAATATCCCAGCGATAATGGGAAGTAAAAACTCTTTACGAACGGCAAGCGCCAATACCGCGATGATAGCGCCAATGGCCAATGAGCCGGTATCTCCCATGAATACTTGAGCTGGAAAACTATTGTACCATAAAAATCCAATAGCAGCTCCAATGAAGGCTGCGGTGAATATTACAAGTTCCCCTGTATTTGGGATATACATGATGTTGAGGTAGCTCGCAAAAATGATGGAGCCACTTACATAGGCTAAAACGAGCAGGGCAGTTGCGGCAATTGCCGAAGTTCCAGTTGCCAAACCATCAAGTCCGTCTGTAAGGTTGGCGCCATTAGATACCGCAGTAATGATGAATATAACGGCTAGAATATATACAATGGAGGTGATTGGCTTTCCTGAGTCTCCCATCCAATTGGTGAAATAGGCGTAATCAAATTCGTTGTCTTTAAAGAATGGAATAGTCGTCTTTGTACTTTTAACGGCATCTCCATAGGAGGGTCCGTTTGCAGATTCGAACTGTTCGGATTGAACAACGGGTAATTGTTCTTTTATAGTTACTTCTGGATGAAAGTAGAGTGTAGCGCCAACTATGATGCCGAGTCCTACCTGACCGATGACTTTAAAAATTCCTCTAAGGCCTTTTTTATCCTTCTTGAATACTTTGATGTAGTCGTCCACAAAACCAATGCTCCCCATCCATAGGGTACTTACAAGCATAAGGATGATGTATATATTGTCCAGTTTTGCCCAGAGTAATGTTGGAAAAACAATTGCCATAAGGATGATGATTCCTCCCATAGTCGGCGTACCTGACTTTTCTTGTTGTCCTTCAAGTCCTAAGTCGCGAACAGTTTCCCCAACTTGTAACCTATGAAGGCGGTCAATTAATCTTTTTCCAAAGACCATGCTGATTAATAGCGAAGTAATTACAGCCATTGCCGCACGGAAGGTGATGTATTGAAAAACACCTGCGCCGGGCAAATCATAGGTTTGGTTTAAAAAGTCAAATAGGTAATAAAGCATACTAACTGTTCAATAGGAGGGTTACTTCGTGTACATCGTCAAAGTCGAATCGAGTACCCTTGATTTCTTGATATTTTTCATGTCCTTTGCCGGCAACAAGCACGATATCGCCCTCTTTTGCCAGCATGACTGCCGACTTAATAGCCTGTCTTCGGTCCATGATTTCGAGTGTTTTACTCTTCAGGTTGGGGCTTAACCCATTTGCCATTTCAGCGATAATTGTATTTGGATCTTCATCACGTGGATTATCAGAGGTGAGAATGGCGGTATCACTATTTTCCGCGGCAATAGATGCCATTTGAGGGCGCTTGCCTTTATCTCTATTTCCGCCACAGCCTACTACCGTAATTATTTTGCCTTTTCCTTCATTGATGGTTGCAATCGTATTGAGGACATTTTGCAGCGCGTCTGGTGTATGTGCGTAGTCTACTATGGCTATAATTCCTTTCCCCGCGATGGTTTGGAATCTACCTTCAACGGGAGTTAAAAGGCTGAGTGTAGTGAGTACTTGTAGTGCATCTTTACCTAATTCAATGGCAGTTGCATACGCCGCGCAAAGATTATAGGCATTGAAATCCCCCATGATTCTGGTCCAGCATTCTTGATCATTGATGGTCAACAGCATGCCGTCGAACTGTCTTTCAAGAATTTTCACCTTATAATCGCTTGGAAATTTAAGCGCATAGCTGCGCTTGGTTGCCTTGCAGTCTTGCACCATGGTTTGGCCGTGTTTAACGTCTTCATTGAAAATGGCTACGGCTTCTTTTTTTAGCCCGTCAAAGAGCATCTTTTTGGCTTTGATGTAGCCGTTCATATCACCGTGGTAGTCCAAATGGTCTCTTGTAATGTTGGTGAAAACGGCTACGTCAAAATCTACATGTGCCGCCCTATGTTGAACAAGAGCATGAGAACTTACCTCCATGAAGCAATACTTTACTCCTGCTTGATGCATATTGCTCATGTGCTCTTGTATTGCAATGGCGTCTGGGGTAGTATGTGTGGCAGGGAGGCTATTACGGCCAATTCTCACATCAATGGTGCTCAATAATCCGCAGAGCTCGCCTTCAATCTGCGAGAAGAGGTTAAAGAGCAGGGTAGTTATGGTGGTTTTTCCGTTGGTTCCAGTCACGCCAATGACTTTCATTTTTTTAGAAGGATTGCCGTACCAATTGCTGGCTACAGCACTAAGCGCAAAGGCGCTATCTGAAGTTTGCACATAGTGTATACCTTTTTGTATTCGATCCGGTAACCGCTCACAAACTACAGCAATAGCACCTAGTTCAATCGCTTTATCTATGAAGAGATGGCCGTCCACTTGGGTTCCAGGCACTGCAATAAAGAGTGCGTTTTTGGCCGACTTTCTACTGTCGTAGCAAATGTGCTCAATGGCAATTTGTGTACTGCCAATAACTTCCTTGAGACGGATGCCGTAGATGAGGTCTTTCAATAATTTCATCGCAAGGTTAGATTGATTTCGGTTATGGTATTCAGTGGCGTTCCAACAACAGGACTTTGGCTTATTACATGCCCTGTTCCTTCCATATTCACTTTGATATTATGTGGGCCGACTGCACGTAGCACTTCCCGGGCATTTAGACCTTTAAGGCTTGGGATGAAGTTCTTTTGAAAGGCTTCATCAATTCTTGGAATAGATGAACGGGCCGTATTATTGATTGCTAAAAGCTTACTTCCCACTATTTCTGCTTCTTGAGGCATTTGGCTGTACACTTCATTTGCAATGGCTTGAAAAACAGGCCCTGCCACTTTGTTTCCATAATACCCTATTTGTTTAACTGGCTTATTGATGACCACAACACAAGAATATTTTGGATGGTCTGCGGGAAAATAACCGGCAAATGAGCTTTGGTAATCGCTCGTGCCTTCAATCCAATAGTTCAATTGACAGGTTCCGGTTTTTCCGGCTAATTTCATTTTACTATCATTCAGGTTTGTTGCAGTTCCGCGTTCCACGACACCTTCTAATAGTGCCTGGAGTTTACTAATAGTCTCTTTGGAACATACTGCAGGGTTTAGCACTTTTGTTTCAAAGCGCTCTATTTGACGACCGTGATCCATAATGCTACTAACTACTTGGGGTTGCACCATAATGCCTTCATTGGCAACAGCGTTGTACATGGTTAAAAGCTGTAGTGGTGTGAAAGCGACGGAATAGCCATAGGCAATCCATGGAAGGGTGACCCCTGACCAATCTTTGTCACCTGGCATGGGTATTATTGGAGCTGATTCTCCTTTAATTCCCACTCCCGTTTTTTCATGGAACTTACGTGCGTATAAAAAGTCAATAAATTCGCTGGGCTTGTCTTTGAAATTGGAATAAATGAGCTTTACAATGGCCGTATTGGAACTCTTTTCAAAAGCCTCTCTAAGGCTTATCTCCCCATAGCCACCGCGTCTTGAGTCTTTTACTTTTCGATCAAAAACTTGTATCACACCATTTTCAGTATCCACTTTAGTATTGGTATCGGCCTTGCCGGTTTCCAAAAGCGCCATGGTAGATAATAGCTTCATGGTTGAGCCTGGTTCTGTGCATTCCCAAACAGCGTAATTTCTGAGCTCTGAATAGGTGCTGTCCTCGTTACGACCTAAGTTGGCCATGGCTACAATTTTCCCGGTTTTTACTTCCATGACCACGGCACAGCCGTGATCTGCCTTATATTTTTTCAGCTGTTTTAACAAGCTTTGCTGCGCCACGTCTTGGATTCGAGTGTCAATGGTTGTATATACGTCAAAACCGTCTACGGGTTCTACAGCCTGAGGGTCTTCAATGGGTTTCCAATCTCCTCCTGCAATTTTTTGCTTTAATCGATTGCCAGGCTTCCCTCTTAAGTATTCGCTATAGTATCCTTCCAAGCCAGCACTTGCACCTTCTAGGTCATAGCCAATTGTTCTCATTTTGATGTTGGTGGCCATTTGAATGCGTTGTAGATCTTCCTCTACAATTAAGCCCCCACGGTGTGCACCTCTTTTTAGAATTGGATATTGCCGGATTCTCTGCAGTTCGCTGAAGTTGAGCTTATTTGCCAATGGGATATAACGGCGCCTTTTGGACCGCTCTTCTCTTAGATACGCTGACCAGCCACTAGCGCTGTATTTGGAATTAATCGTTGCTAATTGCGCTCCTAGCGCATCCACTTCCGCATCAAAAATTTCTTTATCTACCGTGACAGCATCAAAATGTATTTTATATACGGGTTTGGTGGTGGCCAGAGTCTTGCCGTCTGCAGAATAAATATCACCACGTTTTGCCTCAATGATATGGCGTTCAATTACACGCTCCTGGCTTTTAGCTCTAAGCTCAGGGCCTTGTACAAGACTTACATAGTACAAACGGATCAACACTACGGCTAGCATCAGGTAGATGATACCGCTGGCCCAAGCAACTCGATTCTTTATGTTCTTTATCTCCGCGCTCACTCCGTTATTATGATTTTTTCTGGTCTCACCTCTGGTTGCATCAAACCGAGTTCTTCTGCCTTCGTAATCACTCGGCTTTCTAGTGACAGTTTGGTCAGTCGTTCTTTGGTTTCAGTATGTTCGGCCTCAAGTGTTTGACGCTTTCTGCTGAGGTCGTCTATTTTGTGCACTTTTTTATCAGCGCTGTGGCTCACGTAAATACTGATCAGCGCCAAAAAGCTGAGCCAACCTGCGAAAGGCAGGAATTTGATGATGGCTTCATCTGTGATTTTCAAACGATTTCCAAGAGTGCTAAAAAAGATTTTGACCTTATTCATCTCTATTCCATTCTGTATGAGTTCGTTCAGCTACCCTGAGCTTGGCGCTAGTTGCTCGTGGATTCGTGGCATTTTCTTGTGCGCCAGATACAATAGGCTTTCGTGTTATTGCTTTTAGCGGTAGATGCTTTACTCCAAAGAAATCGCTCTCCGTTTGGCCTGATGCTTTTCCTTCTTTGATGAAGTTTTTGACCATTCTGTCTTCTAAGCTGTGGTAGCTCATGACGACTAGTCTTCCGTCAGGTTTTAAAACATCAATTGCACCATAGAGCATGTCTTCTAGCACCTCTAGCTCGCTATTGACTTCCATTCTAAGTCCTTGGAAAACTTGAGCTACATATTTGTGCCATTGTCCCCTTGGAGCTAGTGGCTCACATAATTCACGCAAGGCAGCCGTTGTAGTTAGCGGATGATTTGCGCGTGCCATAAGCAGTGCGTTCACCAATGACCTGAGGCCTTTTATATCTGTGTGTTTTCTGAATAGATCGTAAAGCGCCTGTTCCTCATAGGTTTCTAGCACTTCCGCAGCACTTATGCCGGAGCCCGGATTCATGCGCATGTCCAGTGGACCATCAAATCGAATAGAGAATCCTCTTTCGCCTTCGTCAAATTGGTGCGAAGAGACGCCAAGGTCTGCTAATATTCCGTCCACAAATCTTACCCCTTGTAATCGTAGATGGTTCTTGATGTACCTAAAGTTGGCAGCAATAAATACAAGGTTTGGATGTTCTGGGAGGTTAGCTTTTGCATCCGGATCTTGGTCAAAAGCGTAGAGCTTGCCCGTGGTTAGCTGTTCTAAAATGGCTTTACTATGACCGCCTCCACCAAAGGTCACGTCAACATACAATCCTTTTGGATTGATGTTAAGTCCCTCTAAGCATTCTTCTAAGAGAACAGGATCATGATAGCTCATTCTGACTTGGATTTATTCCGCCCATTACTTCTTCAGCGAGCAATCCAAAGTCATCTCCATCTACGTTTACGGCATTTTCATAAGCTAGTTTATCCCAAATCTCTACAATGCCGTTGTGTGCACTAAGCACCACTTCACGGCTGAGGTTTGCGAAAGATTTAAGGTCTGGACTAATCCCTATACGGGTAGCACCGTCTAGCTCAATAAGTTTTACGCCTGCAGTGAATAATCGAATAAAATCGTTGTTCTTCTTTACGAAACGGTTTAAGGTGTTCACCTTGCCCATGACTTCATTCCACTCTTGCATTGGGTACAACTCCAAACACTTGCTAAACACACTTCTTTTGAGTACGAACGCATCATCCATAGCTGGCGCTAGCTGCTTTTTCAGGGCAGCCGGTAGACTGATACGACCTTTCGCATCCATCTTGCATTCGTGTACTCCTATGAGGTTTAACATGTCTAAAGTTTGCTCTCCTTACAAATGTAGAATTATCATCCCACGATTTCCCACAAACCTACACATTGTGAATAACTTTTCCCACTTGTTTCACGTAAAACTCCGTCAGGCCTTATTAGTTGTGGTGGGAAGAAGTGGGAAAGAGTGAATTTTAAGTGTGTATAACATCGTTAATAACCATACAGTCATGCTACCCAATAAATGACCTAACTTTGCGCGAACACTGAGAATGATGAAGATTACAAGTGCTGATTTTGTGAAGTCCTCCACTACGTTGGAAGAGTGCCCTGCACCTACTAAAAATGAGTTTGCGTTTATTGGAAGATCCAACGTTGGTAAAAGTTCGCTCATCAACATGCTCATGCAGCGAAAGGATTTAGCTAAAACTTCGGGAAAACCCGGAAAGACACAGCTTATTAATCATTTTGAAATCAATGAGGATTGGTACTTGGTGGATTTGCCGGGATACGGTTATGCGAAAACCTCAAAAAAGAATCGAGCTACGTTTCAACGCATGATTACTTCATATATCAAGGACCGACCCAATTTGATCAATACGTTCGTCTTGGTAGATTGCCGCCACGATCCGCAGAAAATTGATTTAGAATTTATGGAATGGTGCGGTATGGAAGGTGTTCCGTTTTCAATTGTATTTACCAAAATTGATAAATTGGGTTCTTCTGCACTTATGAAACAAATTGCGCGCTATAAGAAGAAGCTGCTCACACAATGGGAGGAATTACCACCAGTATTCATGACTTCAGCAGAAGGCCGAACTGGGCGGGAAGAAGTGCTACGTTATTTAGACATTGTACACCAGAGCATCACTCCAGATATGTACGGTCAGTAAGAAATAAAGCGCTATTTATCTTTTTGCTTCCTTGTATAGTATCCGATAAAACCGAATCCCGTACCTGCCAATAACCAAATAACCAAACGCCTAAGGATATGTATAGGGTCGACTTCATGAAGATCGTCACGAAAATTCGGTTCTACGAAAGTGGTAAATAGGAACATACCAACCCCCCAAAATAAACTTTGTAATACGAACTTTTTGGTTTGTTCCTTCATTTTGCGACTAATCCGTGATGGTCAATTTATTTTTTCGACGCCTCAATAATTCCAGATTTTTCGCCAAAATAGCGGGCAAAATCACGCATATCAGCTGCCAATGCAGTGTCTTCTGTAGCGCGCTCGTAACCGTCGGCCATGGAGATGAAGGTCTGATGGAACATGCGTTTCATGTCGTCCATGAGCATGTCTTTGGTCCAAAGATCAATACGTAGGCATTCAGAAGTTTTATCGTCCCAAACCCCCATCATTAAGGCTTTAGCTTCTTCATTGGAAACTCCTCCATCACTGGCGTCCCAAACAATGGACTCAGGAATTTTATTTGCATCTAATCCAACGGTAATCTTGATTTCGCTCTCTTTGTGTATTGCCATTACGGTTTGTATTGTGCGTCGCGCAAAATTCGTTGCGCATCGCGGATAGTTAAAAGTTGCTTTAGGTCCAGGTCGGTATGGTTTTCCGCGTAACTACGCATCATTCTATAGCCAATAAATTGAGCTACTCTCCCCGGTATCTCCATATCCATAGCGGTACCCATTTTGGAAAACGGTGCGGGTTGAGATAGGCGTTGGCGAATCATTATGTCAGTGGAAAAGAGTAAATTTTCACGGACCAATACTTCCCAGATTTGTCTTTCGTTGCTTTCTAAAAAGTCGTATTCTTCCTTGCTGTAGCCTAGAACTTCATGAATAGGAGCATTTTGGATTATGGCCTCTGCCGCTACATGCCGTTTTCCATGAAAAATCATTTCTCCGAGCAAAGTAGGGTCATTAAAATTTTGGATGACTTGATTTTCTAGGAGAGCATTTGCGTAACGAACAACAAGTTGGCTTTGATTGAGCAGTGTTCGCTGATAATTTGGTAAAGCGTTGTATCCTGGGTAATCAGAACCTAAAAAATTATCAAGCCCAACAAATACAATGACAGAATCTTTACCGCCATGATAGTAAAGACATGGATGTTCCAAGTCTATGCCACTGATATAAAAGAATAATTGATTCGGTGTAGGAATGCCTAATAGCTCATTCGCATTTGCGCTAATTTGGGCTAAGTCTTTGGTTATCTTTTCTTGATCGCATAAATTTTGAACGTTAGTGTAGTGATCTATCAACACCTTATTCTTGCGTTCGTTTGCCCAAAAAAATCTATTGGGTTGGTTTTCTAAAAACGGCCAATAAATGTTTTGCATTTCCTTCCATGGTAAACTATCCCTTCCAAAGAGCACTTCACCAAAGTCCTTTACTTCCCAAGTAATTTCACCATTATTTGTTACTTCAAAAAGTGAACCTTCTGAATAGGCTCCACGTTGAATAAAGAAGAATACAGCGAGCAGAACGGTTGCTGCGAAAAGGTATATTTGGTGAACTCCTTTCATTGGGACAAAATTAGGCGATACAGCTATGAAATTACAGGAAACGGCAAATCATATTTCGAACTGGCTGAAAAGCTACGCGAACAACGCAGGTGTTAAGGGTTTTGTAGTAGGCGTTAGTGGTGGCATTGATTCAGCGCTTACTTCAACACTTTGTGCGAGGACCGGCCTTGACGTACTTACCCTAGAAATGCCCATCCATCAGCATCCTGACCAAGCGTCACGTGGTCGGGAGCATCAAGCTTGGTTGGCGAAGAACTTTCCAAATACGCGTCATATTCAAGTAGATTTAACCCCGGTTTATGAAGACTTTATTACTGCTATGCAACCTGGGGGCGCAGATCATGAACTTTCTTTAGCAAATTCTCGTGCACGTCTGCGGATGTCCACCCTATATTACCACGGTCAATCCAACGGTCTTTTAGTGGCAGGAACCGGCAATAAAGTAGAGGATTTTGGTGTAGGTTTTTACACCAAATATGGAGATGGAGGAGTCGACCTGAGTCCCATTGCAGATTTAATGAAAACAGAAGTCTTTGCTTTGGCGCGTCATCTAGGTGTTGTGGAAAGTATTTTGAATGCCAAGCCCACAGATGGCCTATGGGGTGATGACCGTACCGATGAGGATCAATTGGGTGCCACTTACCCAGAATTAGAATGGGCAATGGCGCAACAAGAGACTGGAAAATCTCCCACTGACTTTTCAGGACGTGAAGCAGAAGTCATGGAAATTTACCTCAAATTCAATACAGCGAACAAACATAAAATGCTGCCTATTCCGGTGTGTGAGATTCCGGCGGACTTGAAATAATTAATCCAACCTTACTTCGTCTAAGAAGAAATAGCTCGGATAACCAGCACCTGGGTGCCACTCTTGAAGTACACCTGCATTAACAAATTTTATTCGAACCCTCTTTATAGGCCGGGCGTCTGTACAGGTGAAAATAACCTCCTTACGCACCGGTTCCTCTTGGCTTAACGGTTCAAACATGGATTTGCTTCCAAGAGTTTCCCATTTGGCACTGCCTTCATATTGAACTTTCATTTCCAATTCCTTGGGTAGGGCAATCCAAGCGCGTATGTCTTTTAATACTCCGACGCTTATACTCTCCATTGCTTTGGGTTTTTCTAAGGTGATTTCCAGCAATCCATTTTCCCCTTGAATTCCTATCCAGTGGCCTTTACGCCAGTCCGTGTCCCCTTGGATGCCGTCCACAGCAGCTCTAGCGCCACCGGCGGTATATTGAGAGGTTGGTGTCCCTTCTAACCATTTGGCATTGTAATTATCATCCCGTTTGGTGAATACTGCCTTGGCAATATGGTTTCCATAACCGTAATGCGGGGTAATGGCCGTAACAAAACCATTATCATAGGCCTTGCCGATGCGTTCTCGGCCCTTGCGGTCTTTTTTCCATTTCACATTTTCATAGCGGTTATACCTCCACAAATCATAGCTGCCCGTTGGTATAATCTCTACCGGAGTCTCTCCTGAAAAAGTTCTATTCACTCTAATAATAGGAGCAGGAGGAGTTGGGTTGTTTAGGTTGGTGGTATAGCGTTGTGTAAATTTCCACGTTCCTGCATCTTGGCAGCGTTCAACTTCCCACGTCCCGCCCTTCAGAAGCTCGTCGTGAAGGACATATCGGTGCTTATGCTCCCGCTTTACAATGATTCCTTGATTGTAGTTTCTGATGTAAGGACCTTCGCCGTGCGTCAGAATTTTTAAAGTATTTCCATTGGCCAATTCAAGCTGAATATCGTTCCATTTTGGAGTGCTTAATTGGTAATGAGGCTGACCCGGTACTAACGGATAAAGCCCCATGGAGGCCATCACATACCATGCACTCATTTGTCCACAATCTTCATTACCACTCAAGCCATCCGGTGCATTTTGATACTGTGAGTTAATAATTTCATTGACCCAGTAGCTCGTCTTGCCAGGATTATTTGTGGCATTATAGAGGTATGCAATGTGGTGCGAAGGTTCATTTCCGTGTGCATATTGACCAATGAGCCCTGTGATATCTGCTTGCTCCCTACCCGTGGTTTGAGACGGTGCGGTAAATAGTTCGTCAAGTAAATCTTCAAGAACATCATGCCTACTTTTAACAACCATTGCTTGCTTTCTGTGCGGCATTGAATTCCAGCCTTCGCGGGCCGCCCTGAAATTGGTTAATATTTCTATCCAACCTTCAATATCATGTACGGGAGAAAAGCTGTATTGGTAGGCATTTGCTTCTGTGAAGTGGTTGTTTACCTCTTGAGGCGCATAGGGAGTTAAAAAATCACCGTTGGTTCGGGGTCGTACAAATCCGCTTTCTGGATCAATGAGCGAACGGTACGCAGAGGCTCGTTGCTTGTAGCTGTTCATTATGCCTAGATTTCCTAAACGCTCAGCGGTCCAGGCAATACATGCATCATCATAGGCATATTCCAGTGTCTTACTAACCGATTCACTTTCATCTTCAATACTCAAAAAGCCAGATTCTTGGTAGTCGCCAAGGCCAAACACCTCCATCTCAGCGGTGGCGCGCATGGCTTCAAGGGTAAGGGTGGTATCAGTATGGTAACCTTTTGCTATTGCATCTGCTATTACACTAACGCTATGGTAACCAATCATACAATCGGTCTCGTTACCTGCTAATTCCCAGATGGGCAATCGCCCCCGCTGCTTGTACATGTCCAACATGCCATAGATGAATTCTTGTGTTCGTTCAGGTTGGGTAATGGTATATAAAGGATGGGCAGTCCGATATGTGTCCCATAACGAATAAACCGTATAATGTCTATTCAAGGTGTCCTTGTATATCTGACCATCTGCACCGCGATAAGAACCATCTACATCACTCCAAAGATTGGGTACTGAATAGGCGTGATACAATGCAGTTGCGAATATGGCACGATCGTCAACTGAGGAGCTTTTAACCATACTCTTGGCTAATTCTACTTCCCATTTCTTTTTCGTTTCCATGTGCAGACTTTCAAAATCATGGTTAATCAATTCTGCTGCCACATTTGTCCAAGCACCTTTCTCTGAGGTTCCGCTCATTCCGATTTCAACCGTTGTCTCCAGAGTTCCTTCCGGCATGGGTATCCAATACACTCCTTCGCTCAGTTCTATTGCGGTATCTGGTCCTGCGGTGATATTAAGACCAAAGTAGAAATGTTGTTCACGGGCCCATCCTTCAGAAATTCTGCGGCCTTGCCATTCGCCAATTCCTGTGGCTTCAAAGGACTTTTCTAGCACACGATCACGAAAGTTCAGATCTATCATGATACCAGGATTACCGCCCTCAGGAAATCTAATACGCAGAATACCTACCCGATCACCCGCAGTAGCCTCAATCCTTGTTCCATCATTAAGTGTAACGGAATAATAGCCTGCTGTTGCTTCCTCACTCGCCTTATCAAAAGCAATATGATCGCCTTCTTTAGTGGGAGAAGAATACGGAAGCATCAACAGATCCCCGTAATCACTTACTCCAGTTCCGCTGAGGTGCGTGCAGGTAAACCCGTACATCGCACTGTCTGTATAGTGATAGCCTCCGCATCCGTCCCATCCATCGTACCGTGTATTGGGCCCCAATTGAATCATCCCAAAAGGAGCTTGAGCACTTGGATGTGTGTGACCGTGGCCACCTGTTCCTATAAACGGATTAATGTCTTTGATTGAGGTCCATGTTGCTTCTTGAGCAGATGCACTCCATCCAAAAAGAAGCGCTGTGATAAGCAGAGTATTTCGCATCTCCCCAAATTAAGAATAATGCTTAAGTTTAAAGAAACACAGAAGCATGTCTAGAAGAAGATTTATAAAAAATCTTGGTTTGGCGGGTGCTGGCCTAGCTTTTAACCCGTTGAAATCAAAAGCACAACTCCCAAACCTAACCCCTCCTATTAAAAATAATCCGTTGGTAATCAGTACATGGATTCACGGCATGGAGGCCAATGCAGGTGCTTGGGAAATTCTCAGCAACGGAGGCAATGCTTTAGATGCCGTACAAAAGGGCGTAGCTGTCACAGAGAATGACTTGAACAACAGAAGTGTAGGCCTTGGAGGTCGACCAGATAGAGACGGACATGTGACCTTGGATGCCTGCATCATGGACCACGATAGCCGTTGCGGTGCAGTAGCTTTTTTAGAAGAAATTATCCATCCTATTGATGTTGCTAGGGCTATTATGGATAAAACGCCTCACGTCATGTTAGTGGGTAAAGGCGCACAGCAATGGGCACTAGAAAACGGATTTACCAAGGCGTCCTTTCAAGTGCCTGTACCTCCCGTTCAAAAGGATTATGAAGAATGGCGCATTAAATCCGAATACAAAACCGGAGTAAATGTTGAAAATCACGATACCATAGGGATGTTGGCATTAGACGCAAATGGGCGCATGGCGGGTGCATGTACAACTTCTGGAATGGCCTACAAGATTCGCGGAAGAGTGGGCGATAGTCCAATTATTGGTGCAGGACTATTTATTGACGGTGATGTTGGCGGTGCCACTGCAACAGGAGTTGGTGAGGCCATGATTCGTACTGCCGGGTCCTCTGCTGTTGTGGAATCTATGCGACGCGGGGCATCTCCGGAAGAAGCATGCTACGATATTGTCCAGCGCATCTTGAAAAAACATCCGGGTGTAGACGGAATGCAAGTAGGCTTCTTAGCTATGAATATGCAAGGAGAAACAGGTGGATACAGTGTATATAATGGCTTTAATTATGCGTTGCGCAACAAAGGTCAAAACGAAATGATTGATGCCAAATATATGAGGACATGGGAGTAAGAAATAGGCAAAAACGTCGCTGGTTGACCGGTATGTTTGCGGTGGTCATCAGTGTGGTGGTAGTTCTTTTTACAAGGTCTGTGTCCGATTTTAATGATCGTGAGTTACCCTGGGCGAATGTCAACGGGGTCATTCCCGCAGTTACTTCACATAGTATATATGATACGGTTGCGTACAATTATCTATCGCCTCATGAAGGCGATTGGGAGATGAAATTTGACTCCACGTTAGCTTCAGAGCAATACCGCATTGTATCTGATGATGAAGGTGTACATATCACTTATGGCCGTAATGGCGAGCATCGCGCTAGAGCTACGTTATTCCAATTGACCCGCCTGACTACTGAAGGGGCTAAACTACCTTACGGTCATATTGATGACGGTCCTGCTTTTGCTCACCGCGGCGTATTGTTGGATGTTTGTCGTCACTTTTTTACGGTAGAAGAAGTGAAAAGACAATTAGATATCATGGCGCTTTACAAATTCAACGTGTTGCATTGGCATCTTACTGAAGATCAAGGCTGGCGGATTGCTATGGACAAGTACCCTAAGTTGGCAGAGGTAGCCGCATTTCGTATGCATGGAGATAGCGTTTATGGTGGATCATACAACCGTCAAGAGTTAGAAGAAGTAGTCGCATATGCCAAAAGCCTGGGGATTGACGTTATTCCTGAGATTGAATTACCGGGACACAGTCAAGCCGCTTTAGCCGCATATCCAGAATTAGGGTGTACCGGTGAGCCTGTGAAAGTAGCCACGGAATGGGGTGTGTTCAAAGACATCTATTGTGCAGGTAATGAGCAGACCTTTGAATTTTTGGAGGATGTGCTTGATTACGTATGTGAAATATTCCCGTATAAATATATCCATATTGGTGGTGATGAGGCTCCTAAGTATCGCTGGGAGCATTGTGCAAAATGTCAGAGGCGTATGAAGGAACAAGGCTTGGAAGACGAAGAGGCCTTGCAGGGGTGGTTTAATACGCGAATAGAAAATTATTTGTCTGCCAAGGGCAGGCAGATCATTGGCTGGGATGAAATTCTAGAAGGAGGTTCAGGCCCAAATGCAACGGTTCAAAGTTGGCGTGGCTTTGAAGGCGGGATTCAGGCTGCAGAGCGGGGTCATGATGCAATAATGAGCCCAACATCCCATGCTTATTTTGATTATCCTATAAGTAGTATTGATGTCCCCAAGGTATACGCTTATAATCCTGTTCCACAAGATTTAGATCCTTTGTTTACCGGACATATTCTAGGTGGTGAATGCAATTTATGGTCAGAACGCATACCGGATATAGAAACTTTGGATCAGCGCTTTTTACCCCGTGGGATTGCTATGGCGGAAGTACTGTGGTCAAACCCTAAGAACCGAAATTATGAGGTGTTTTGGAGTAGACTACAAGGACATTACCGTTTGCTTGATGCTTTAGGATATAGTTATGATGTAGAGCAGATTCCAGTTGATCTTCAAACTTCCAATAAGAGCACTGAAAATAAAATAGAAATACATGCTTTAGCTAATCCTGCATTCGAAAACTTAGAACTTAACGTGCAGTCCTCTACAGGTGCGGTTCAAGGAAATCGAGTACACTTTTTTAAACCTGGAATACATCGCATGTCTGTTCAGCCTTCAAGGGATGGTCGGCCAATGGGACCGCTTTTAGAGTATGATTTTGCGTTGCACCAAGGGTTGTTGACGCATAGTTGTTTGACATCACCACCAACGCCACCTTATAGCGGGACACAGGATATTCCTTTAGCTAATGGCGTACTTGGTTCTACTAATTTTAGAGACGGAAATTGGCTGGGTTATTTTGGTCCGGATTTTTTTAGCGGCCACTTTGAATGGAAGGAAAAGTATATTATTGATTCTGTGAAAATTAATTTCCTTCAGAGTCGCTTGAGTTGGATCCTAATCCCTGAAATAGTGTATGCAGATATTTATGTGCAAAGCGACGTCATTGAACGATACCAGTGGGAAAGAGACATGAGTGTTGAAGAAGGGGGGACATTCACCCACACCATGACCTTGGCGCCAGTGGGAGGCTTTCCACCTACTAATTCCATTAATTTTGAAATCCCCAATACAGAACGCCTACCATTCAACCATCCTGCTGCTGGACAGCGAGTTTGGCATTTTTTAGACGAAGTACAGATTTATGGAAGACCATATAGAAATTGAGATTGCTATTGAGGAGCCTGAGCATGCAGAAGGCCTTCATGCGCTTGGGGTAAATCGTATAGAACTCTGCGCGAATCTTAATGAAGGTGGACTTACACCCACATTTGGTCAAGCTCGTGAAACCGTTGCAGCTACGCCAATTCCAGTGTACGCTATGTTGCGACCTAGGCAGGGGAACTTTACTTATTCTGTAAGCGAACAACACCAGATGCTCATGGACTTAGATATGCTTGCAAAAGCGGGTGTTGGTGGTATTGTGGTCGGTGCGCTAACCAGAGATAAACAATTAGATGAACGATTTATCCAATTAATAGCAGTTCGCGCTAAACAATACAATTTAGGCATCACATTTCATCGTGCATTTGATGTTTGCGTGAATCCAAAAGAAACGCTCAATCAGCTGGTAAGTCTTGGAATAGAAAGAATATTAACAAGTGGTTTTGCATCCAAAGTAGACCCAAGTCAATTGGCCAAAATTCTAAATTGGTCCAACAATAATATTCAGATTCAAGCGGGAAGCGGCGTAAATGCAGCAGTCGCTGTGCCTTTGAGAAATGCTGGCATTACAGCTTTTCACTGCACGGCTCGTAAATGGTCTTTATCTGAAGAGGATATGCTAGGATTCTCAGGTAAGTGGAACCGTGATGATAAAAAAATAAAAGACCTTGTAAAGGCAGCTCGATCAAATGATTCAGGCGCTTGATAACAAAAAACCCCACGCTACTGGCGTGGGGTCTGTCAAATTTTGGTGCCTCAAGAGGTTATTTTGCCCAACGTTGAATTTGCTTCAATGTCACATTTACGGGAATTGGAATTCCAGGAACGGAGAGTGACAGAGTTGTATCGTAACGGAAGGTAAGTTCTTCTTTGGTTAAGCGAAGTATGTTAAATTCCAAATCGCTTGGCGTTAGTGAACCACCACCTAATGGGTTGTCCACGCCCAGATCTAAACCGGATAAAACTAGGATAGAGTCATTTTTAATTGACCATCCAAGACTATCCAATTGTACCCCAGCAGAGTCAATTACTAGACCGCCATCCTCTCTGAAGTTAGCTTCAGTATTGGGTGTTGGGGTCACATCACTAGAATCAAGGAAAGGGAGTGCTTGAATTTGAAATTCTTGATTAACCCCCGTCCAAATACCGGTTACTTTAAACTCAGTGCTTCGGTTTTCCCATTTTTTACAGCTCATGGCGATGAGTCCAATAACTGCGAATAAGGCGATTTTTTTCATTTGATTAGTTATTAATATTTGTGTCTTTGAGCGATTATTATGCCAAAATAAGATTGGCTTCCTTTTTATCTGCTTCTAGCTGCTTTTTCAAAGCGTCTAAGTTAGCAAATTCTTCAATGCCTCTAAGAAATTTGTATAACTCAAAACGGACCTCACTTTCATACAAGTGAATATCTGTCCCAATGCAATGAACTTCTAATTTTCGCTGCTTGCTTCCTATCGTAGGTCTAGATCCTAAATTTGCCATTGCATTATAGGTGTGGCCATTCACGTGAAGTTTACCTGCATACACACCATCAGCTGGGAGGAGTTTGTGCATAAAATCACATTCAATATTTGCTGTTGGGAAACCAATAGTTCGTCCAATTTGATTCCCTTTAATCACCTTTCCGCCAATAGAATATGGAGTGCCTAAATACGTGTTTGCTAATTCCACCTTCCCCTCTGCCAGCGCATTGCGAATTTTAGTGCTGCTAACATTGACTTGATCAATATCGAAGGCGGCTATTTCCTCGACCTCAAAACCGTATATGGGTCCAAATTCCTTTAAATGGTCAAAGCTACCTTCTCTATTTCTCCCAAAATGATGGTCGTAACCAATGACTAAATGCTTTACTCCAATTTTATTTACCAGGTACTCTCTTACAAAATCAAGGGATTGCGTGCGTGAAAACTCTCGAGTAAAGGGGTGTATGATAAGGTGATCTATACCTGTCTTTTCAAGTAATGATATCTTTTCGTTTTCACTTGAAAGCAATTCTAGCTCAACATCTGGTTGAAGCACAATTCGTGGGTGTGGAGAGAATGTCAACAAAACACTTTCACCGCCTACTTTTTTTGCTTTGGCAACAAGTTGGTTCAAAATTTTTCTGTGCCCTAAATGGACCCCATCAAAGGTCCCCGTTGTGGCTACAGCACAAGAAATTGTTTTAAAATTGTTTAAACCGTAAGTTACTTTCAACGTCTGTTGTAATTTGGTGTAAAATTAAGCATTGCAATTTTCACATCAATGAGAAAGATACACCCTTTACAGGCAATACAAGCTGGTTGGATTAGATACTCGAACAAAGCAGGAATGTATACGTCTTTTACCATTATGACATTATTAATCTCTTTGGTGCTTACTGCTGTAGCATCTGGCATTGGCAACATCTTCTCTTTTAACTCCTTTATTCAAGGAACAGTGGTAGCGATTTTGGTAGGAGTAGTGGGTGGAGTCATAAATATTGGATATGCTCATTTTGCCGCAAAAGATGAATCAGGCGTTGATGTTGAATTTGGAGATTTTTTCTTGGGATTTAGTGAAAATGTAAAGTCTTTAATGTTGGTTTTAATAGCTACCGTACTCGTTTCACAAATAAGTGCTTTGACCGTGCCGCAAGAACTTCAAAATCTGAACCTGGAGGAAGAAAACCAAATACAGAACTTTGAAGAATTTACTATGATATTCGAAGATATTGGCGTTGTTTTTTGGGATAATATTGGAAGCATACTGAGCTTCTTAGCCATACAGTTGTTCCTAGGAATAGTCTTGATGTTTGCCCCATTTGCTGCTTCTCTTGAAAAACAAGATGCTATTCAAGCGCTGCGATCTTCTATTGAGAGAGCATTGCCGAATTTCTTTAATATCCTAATTGCCTATTTGATGATTGTCCTTGCAGTTGCGATTTTTGCCTTTTTACTTTCGCTTTTGGGAACCACAGGCCTAATAATTCTTATGATTTCTTGTTTTATCGGCTTGTTTGTGTTCATCCCCTTTCTAAATTTAATGGCTTACGATATGTTCTCACAACTAAAAGACGATTGATATCAAAGAACTATTGTTTTCTTTGGTATGATTATATGCACAGTAGTTCCAAGGTTTGGTTCACTTTCTACCGCCCAATCCCATCCTGCATCTTTAATAAGCCGTAAAGAGAAGTATACACCTAAACCACTACCGCCCTCTTTGGAACTAGTAGTGTTAAATGGCGTTCCATAGCGTTCCAATGCTTGTTCATCCATACCGACTCCGTCGTCCACAACACTGATATAGATATCATCTGAGTCTTCTCTAATATTAATATTAATGTTACTGGAACCGTATTTTTCAGAATTAGAAATCACGGACTCTAAACCTAAGTCCAGAGCTATTCTTGCATTAACACTTATATTGAAGTCCACCCCTTTGGGTTTATTGATTGTAGCGCGGTCAGCATACTCTTTGAGCAAGGTGTTTATAGTGGTAATTTTTTCTTTTGATTGAGAAATGATGCTTCGACTGGACTTTGATAATAAACTTTGGACTATGCTATTGACTCGGGCTCTATCATCGTCCAAGGATTGAATGTCATCATCATTAATTTCGATTTGAGACTTTTTTTTGAGTTTTAAAATTTCTATTCTATTCCCTAAGGATGATATTGGTGTTCGTATGTTGTGAGATAATAGCGTGAATACATTGTTTGTCCAATTCCTGTCTTGTTCTGCCGCCTCAGAAATTAACGTTTCATATCGTGCTTTGGTATTCTGATAGAGAGAAACTGTGTAGCCTACAATAGACATCAATAAAACGAACACAAATAGAAAATAGTCCTCAGTACTATCCTTGTAATATGGAGTGTCTAAATCCCAAACTAACAGAAAAAACTTAACTATTAGTAAACTTAAAATAGCAAATGGACCTAGGTTTCGGTCTTCCAATAACCTGGGTCTAACGCTTATTGGGTCAAAATGATTATTCATTCTTAAGCCAATAGCCGCCAGAGAAAAAATAGCTAACAGGCCCGGGAAAAAGAGAAATACCCAAATGCCAAGAAATAATGAATTTAATAGAACCCCGTGGTTTGGTTTTTTAAGCAATAAAGAGGCCTGGTAAAGTACAGGTCCAAGGAATACGATAACAATTCCAATCGAAAAATTTTCCCTAGTAATTGCTGCGTAGACAAGCAGTAGTAGCCCTCCAAAAAATAAGGTAACCTTTGATTTTAACCAACTATTCTCCATAGTTAGCGTAGAACATGGTGTAAACGAAAAAGAAGGAGAGTATGGTCAAAATTGCTAATATGAGCATATTAATGAAGTCCACTCTTTTTTGAAAGGCCTCTAATTTTTCATTGTGAGAATTCCTAAATTCCTTTGCATAAGCCGAACATTGAGCCATGATTGAGAGACATTCATCATGATTTATTAAATCAGAATACTCAATTAAACGATCCGTGCGAATTTTTTTTTGAATACTTAAAAAATGACTTCTCATGAATTCAATTTGGCTATTTTCTAAGGTCTCTTCAATTTGCTTGTATTCATTTAATAGGTAGTCTTTTTGGTTGTTTGTGTTATCACTATTATGGATGAGCCAAACCAAATTTCTAAATTGACTAACCTCAAGCTCGGTTTGAGACAAGTCATGGTGTAATTTGTTTGTTTGTTTTTCGTAATACATCAGCATCAATTGCAACGAAAAGGTGCTAATGGAAATAATCAATGCGATTAAAAAAAGAAATTTCAGATTTGCTTTTATTTCACGTGCAGTAAATTTCTGAGGCATAATCTAAATATATCAAGTACATGCTGAAATTAATAAGTGTTTGATGAACTTTTACCTTTATCTCTCCAAACTAGCATTACCAATACGCATGGTTAATAAATGATGTGAAACTATTAAAATTCGCTCTTTTCTCAAAGTGAGATGAGAATTACAATTCTAGGGGTAACCTAAAATAAGAAAAGCTCAGTCGTGAGACTGAGCTTTTTTATGTGCGGATGAAAGGACTCGAACCTTCACGCGATAAAGCACTAGTGCCTAAAACTAGCGTGTCTACCAATTTCACCACATCCGCAAAGGGGACGGCAAATATAAGTAGATTCTATAAAATCAATTCGCTATTCAAATAAATTTCCTTTGGCTTTAGGAAAAGACTAATTTTGAGTCAAATCTGAATATATGCCATCATTCTCCCCGTCAGAACTTCTTACCAAAGACAGGCACAAGATCTTACTTGGTGCAGTAGGACCGCGGCCAATCGCTTTAGTGAGCACAGTAGATGAATACGGAATACCCAATCTGAGTCCATATAGTTTTTTTAACATTTTTTCATCCAACCCGCCTACTCTTATTTTTTCGCCTGCCAGGCGGGTTAGAGACAACACAACTAAGGATACTCTTCACAACTCAATTCGTGAAAAAGAAGTGGTGATTAATGTGGTTAATTTTGATTTGGTTCAGCAAGTGAATTTATCTTCTGCTGAGTACGAATCTAATGTAGACGAATTTATTAAATCTGGCTTGACCAAGGTGCCTTCAGAAGTTGTTGCTCCTCCTAGAGTATTGGAGAGTCCAGTTAGTTTAGAATGTACCGTAAATGATGTGATTGCCCTAGGAGAAGAAGGAGGTGCAGGTAATTTGGTTATTTGTGAAATTAAACGAATTCATTGCGCGGATGACGTAATGTCAGAAGAAGGGGGTTTAGATCAACAAGCGCTTGATTTGGTAGGACGAATGGGAAAAAATTGGTGGGTTAGAGCCTCAGGTGATGCCCTATTCACCGTGGCTGCGCCGCAAATTGGAATAGGTGTTGATCAAATCCCAATGGTAATTAGAAATTCTACCATTTTGACCGGCAATGATCTTGGTTTACTTGGCGGTATTTCTGTGTTGCCTAATGCTGAAGAAATTGAACAAAAGAAAAATGACTTTGATATTCGAAGATTAATGCTGAATTATGCAGAAGGAATTGAACGTCGAGAGGCATTGCATGAAGTTGCAAAGAAACTTCTAGAAAATGGGCAAGTTCAAGAAGCTTGGAAAGTATTATTAATAGATAAATCGGCCCGATAAAGGGTAAGAACATGCAAATAGAAGCAAGAATTGAGAAAATTATGGACGAACAGGTGATTTCTGATAGATTCAGAAAACGTGAATTTGTTGTTCAGACAAAGGAACAATATCCACAGACGCTTTGTTTTGAATTTACTCAAGAGAAGACCTCGGTTTTAGATGCATATCATACGGGCCAGGAAGTAAGCGTGGAGTTTAATATTAGAGGCCGCGAATGGACACCTCCTCAGGGTGGAGCAACACGTTATTATACAACGCTGCAAGCTTGGAGAATGTCTCCAATGGAACAAAACGCTCAGTCTGCACCGCCTTCTGATTTGCCGCCGGCAGGACAGCCGTTCAATCCTTCAAGTGATGATAGTGTTCTAGATGACGATTTACCGTTTTAATAGGCACTTATCATGGAGGGGTCTTTAAATCCATTACATTTTATTGGCCAAGAAGGTTGGGAAGTACCTGACCCTAATGGTGTCACGAATTCGGAGGGGTTGATTGCTCTTTCTTGGGATTTAGAGCCAAAACTTTACGACAGATGTTACCCAAAAGGAATTTTTCCTTGGTTTGAACAAGAGGGTGTGGTGTTTTGGTTTTCACCACAGGAGCGAAGTATTACCCCTACAGAAAAAGTGAAGGTTTCTAGAAGTATGCGCCCCTTGATTAACTCAAAAAAATGGCGTTTTTCCGTAAATACCGTTTTTGAAAAGGTAATTGAAAAATGCAGTCAAGTGCCTAGGCCGGGTCAGGCGGGAACTTGGATTACTGATAAATTTGCTGCTAATTTTATCCATATGCATGCGCTTGGAATGGCCCATAGCTTTGAAGTTTGGGAAGAAGATATTCTGATTGGCGGCACTTTTGGTGTGATGACTGGCGGGGTGTTGGTCGGTGAAAGTATGTTTCATACCAAAACCAACGCCAGTAAGTTTGCTTATATAGGGATGTGCCAGTATCTCCAAAAGCATGGTGTTAAATACGTTGACAATCAATTACCCACGGAACATCTAGACAGCTTGGGTGCCTGGAATTTGGAACGAGAAGTGTTTCTTGAAGTTCTTCACGAACATGCGGAGCAAAAAGAACGCGTAATTTTAAATGCCCTTCAGCGTACGACTTTACCGCTTTAAAGCGGTAGAAATCGTATTCAAGCTCAAAACACTCGCGGCTATTAGAATTCCTGGTATCATACTCAAATAGGCCTTTCCCGTAATTATATAGGGGTAATAATCTCTAATCATACCGCCCCAAGAAGGTAGGGGAGGTTGTGCACCAATTCCTAAAAAACTCAGTCCACTTTCAATTAAAAGCGCACTGGCAAAATTGGTCGTGCAAATAACCAATAATGGGGCAATGGTATTTGGAAGTATTTCTTGAAAAAGTATGTGAGTTGTGCTAAATCTCAAAACTTTGGCAGCTTGTACGTACTCTTTATTCTTTTCTACTAAAAACTGTCCACGAATCACTCGCGCTACCTCTACCCACATAGTGAGTCCAACTGCAATAAAAACTTGGAATAGACCTTTGCCTAAAACAAAAGTTAGGGCGATTACAAGGAGTAAGGTTGGAATAGACCAAATTACATTCATCAGCCAGGATAAAACGGCATCAATCCGACCACCAAAATATCCTGAAACTGCTCCAACTGGTATGCCAATGATTAAGCTAACCAAAACTGCAATGAATCCCACGCTCAAACTTATTCTACTTCCTAGAACGACCCTTGAGAAATGGTCTCGGCCAAATTTATCGGTTCCAAAAAAATGCGTGCCCATTTCTGTGGTAGCACCCGGGCCAAGAAGGGTGCCCTTTAAATTCATATCATTGGCATTGCTGGTTTTATCTAGCACAATAAGATTCGCACATAGTGCCATTACAATTAATGCAATGAGCCATGCAAGAGCTATTTTTTGAAAGGCAGTAAACGTAGATAACACCCTAGCTAATCTAGGATAAAAAATGAGATTATTTGAGCGAATGAATAATCTCTATACCTTCTCTAAGGATGGCATCTTTGGACAATGTTTTATACCACTTTGTATAGATGTCTTGTTGAACGCTATCTGTCTGGAACATGACCAGGTGATCTGGCAATGGCACCACGCCTGTGCTGTCTTTGAGTTTATATAAATTTTTGAAGCGTTTTCCTTCTTCCTTAATGGAGTCTTGGAAGCTGGTAAAGGATGGGTAATCCAATGGAATAAATGCATTGTCTTCTCCCGCTTTTATCCATTGCGCATATTCCATAGATTTTTGATACACAGAATCCTGCGCTACACGTTTTTCTGAGGCCTTTATGGCTTTCTTAAAGGATTTGGTCCAGTTTTCATTCTCAGTGTAAGTAGCCTTTTCTATAAAATCTACAGGAAGCGCATGGTCGTATTTCTTTTCTCCTATTTCAATTAGATCATAGGCGCCGGGTAAAGATATATCTGGTTCCACACCTTGAAGCTGGGTGGTGCCACCTGAAATGCGGTAAAACTTTTCTGTTGTGATTTTAACTGCACCAAGAGGCTTAAGATTGCGAAGCGCACCATTTACTGCTCTATCCAAATCAAACATATTTTGTACGGTTCCCTTACCAAATGTGCTTTTTGAGGGACCTACAATGAGTGCTCTACCCCTGTCCTGAAGCGCGGCACCAACGATTTCAGAGGCTGACGCACTGTAATTATTTATCAATACAACGAGTGGCCCGTCCCAAGTCACCGGGTAGTTTTTATTATTTTTTGATCGTGTTCCGTTCTGAAAACTCTTCACTTGAACTTGAGGACCATAACCAGTGAAAAGACCCGCAATGTCTACGGCTGCTTGCAAGGAGCCTCCACCATTATTCCTGAGGTCTAAGATGATTCCGTCAACCCCTTCTTTTTTAAGTTTTATGATTTCATTTTTAATATCGTCAGCTGCATTGCGGTTGTCCTTATCATAGAAGTTAACATAGAACTTGGGAAGCTTTATATATCCGGTTTTAGTTTTTAGTTCTTTAGTCAAGACAAATTGGCCTTCCTTTTTCTTGTATGACTTCCCATCTAGAATTGCACTTCGCGCGAAGGTGCTTTCAATTTCTACTACATCTCTTATAATCGGAATGATTTGCCTTGATCCATCTTTCTTTTTAACCGTTAGGCGCACTTCAGATCCCTTTTTACCTCTTATAAGCTTGATCGCTTCGCGAACTTTGTAGCCAATGACGTCTACGGGTTCCTCATCGCCCTGTGCTACGGCAATAATTCGGTCACCGGCCTCAAGATCTCCTTGCCTCCAACAAGCAGAGCCCGCAATAATCCGTTCTATGCCTATGTAATCACCTTCTTGTTTGAGTTGCGCACCAATTCCTTCAAATTGACCCGTCATACTGAGTTCAAAGTTTTCATTCTGTTGCGGGGCCAAATAATTGGTATGGGGGTCAAAGGTTTCACAGTAGGCATTCATATACATCCCAAACCATTCTATTCTGGTAATGTCCATTAAATCTTCATACCATTCCTCTTGAAGCTCAAGCTCTTTTTGACGTGCTTCTTTCTCCAAGGTTATGAAGTCTTTAATGACCACCTCGGGGTCTGTTTCAGCATCTTCTTTTTGCGCAGTCTCTTTTTCATAGATTCTGTTTAGAATGCGCCATTTTAGGTGCTTTTCCCAACTTTTTTCAAGCGCGGAAATATCCAAAGAGAATGGTCGTTCTTCCGCATCAGAAAATAGTTGATCGTCTTCTTGGTAGTCAAATGATTCCGTAAGTAAGCGTGTGTATATTTCTTTAGAGCGCTTAATGCCTTTGATGATGGCAGTATAACTCTTTTCAAAAAATGCTGTATTGGCAGAATAGAATGCATTGTCTAAATCATACCTGTATTCTTCTAGCGCTTTTACCTCATCTAGGGTGAAGAATAATTTATTGTAGTCAAGCGATTCTATATACGCATCAAAAATCTCCGTGCTTAGCTCGTCATTCATTTCTTTTGGCTGAAGATGAACATTGGTAAGTGCGTCTCTTACTAGGGCAAAGATTACCGCTTCTTTATCTTTTTCAGAATTGTACTTATTGAATCCATAAATGATTACGGCCATGCCAACAATGGGCAAGAGGTATTTGAGGTTTTTACGCTGCATAAGCATTGAATACATTGGAGTGGACAAGGTACAATGTTAATTGAATAGGTTCACTAATAAAAAGGTTAAAGGAATTCAAAAGCGCTCCATTAGGTATAACAGCATAAACCGCATTTTGTTAGTACATTTGCACCCCTAATTACAAGGATGTATTTAACTCTAATTGAAAGCAGATGAACATTAGTAAGAACGAAGTAGATGCACTAAACCTATCGGTGAATATTGAAATAACTCCGGAGGACTATCAAGACAAAGTGAACTCAGTTCTACAGAATTACCGTAAGAGTGCTAATATCCCGGGTTTTCGCCCAGGTAAAGTGCCCATGGGATTAATCAAAAAGCAATACGGCAAGGCGGTATTGGTTGATGAGATTAATAAAATGCTTCAAGATGCCATCTATAATTACATCCAAGAAGAAAAACTGAATATTCTAGGCAATCCTCTTCCGGTTGAGCAAGAGGAAATGGATTTTGATACACCGGGCACCTATAACTTTGGCTTTGAGCTTGGGTTGAGCCCTAAAGTGGATGTTACCATTACCAAGAAAAACAAGATTAAAGGTGTTAAAGTTGTTGCGGACAAAAAGGTATTGGACACCTATATGGAGGATATTCGAGGTCGTTATGGAAAGATGCTGACTCCTGAAAATCCTAGGGCGGATGATATGTATCACGGCTCAATTACAGAAATAGATGCTGCAGGCAATGCTGTTGAAGGTGGAATTGTTAAAGAAGATGCTCAATTTATGGGCACGAACTTGAAGACAAAAAAGGCACAGGGAGAATTGACCAAAACCTCACTAGGGACCACCCTTGTGTTGGATTCAAAGAAGACTTTTGGTAAAGGCTATAATGTAGCCGGTTTATTAGGTGTTACGGATGCTCAGCTTGAGGCATCCACGGGTTCTTTTGAATTCAAATTGACCAATATTAGTCGGATGGAACCTGCCGAATTGAACCAGGAGTTTTTTGATAAGGTTTATGGAGAGGGTGCTGTTACTTCGGAGGAAGAAATGCGTGTTAAGATGAAAGAGGAAGCAGAGCGCATGTATCTGAATGAAGCGGATCAATATTTCTTAAATAATGTTGCCGAGTATTTATTGGATAAGAACAAATTTGACTTACCGGTTGACTTCTTAAAGAAATGGATGCAAACCTCAGGCGAAAAGCCGCTAACGGCTGAAGAGGTGGAAGCCGATTGGGAAAAAACAGAAAAGGGACTACGCTACCAATTGATTGAAAACTCAGTCATCACTGCTGCCGAAATTAAAGTAAGCAGAGAAGATTTGCTAGAACATACCGTGGGTATGGTTAAGGCCCAATTTCAACAATACGGCCAACAAGCTATGGATGACGAAATGCTCAAGGGCATTGCGGAAAATGCATTGAAAAACGAAGAAGAGGTGCGTCGTATTAGCGACCAGGTCTACAATGCTAAACTTCTCGCTCACTATAAGGAATCGTTCAAAGTGGAGGAGAAAGAAGTCACTTATGACGAATTCATCAAATTGGTCACAGAAAAGGCATAACTTAGGGCATAATAAGTACACCTTAATCGACTAAACTGAACTTACAATGGATTTAGGAAAAGAATTTAAAAAATATGCTACGAAACATGCGGGAATTCAAAGCATGTATGTCGACCAATACGTAGACGCATCTTTAACACCTTACATCATTGAGGAGCGCCAGATGAATGTTGCACAAATGGATGTGTTCTCCCGTCTTATGATGGATAGAATCATCTTTTTAGGAACGGGCATTAATGACCAGATTGCGAATATTGTGCAAGCTCAGTTGTTGTTTTTGGAAAGTGCTGATGCTAAAAAAGACATTCAAATTTACATCAATTCACCGGGTGGATCGGTCTATGCGGGATTGGGTATTTATGACACTATGCAGGTTGTGAATCCTGATGTTGCAACCATTTGTACGGGAATGGCCGCTTCGATGGGTGCGGTTCTTATGTGTGCGGGGGCTGAAGGAAAGCGTTCTGCTTTAAAGCACAGCCGAATAATGATTCACCAGCCCATGGGTGGCGCACAGGGTCAAGCTTCGGATATGGAAATCACGCTCCAAGAGATTTTGAAATTGAAAAAGGAATTGTACGCCATTATCTCTCATCATAGTGGTCAGCCTTTTGACAAAGTGGAAGCCGATTCTGATCGCGACTATTGGATGACTTCAGAAGAAGCAAAAGATTATGGAATGGTTGATGAAATTCTTTTAGGAAAGAATCAGGCAAAGTAAATGAGTGAGGAGAAAAACATCCATTGTTCTTTTTGTGGGCGCAGCAAGGACGAGGCTGAAATGATGATTGCGGGTGTAGATGCACACATTTGTGATCGTTGTGTTGGTCAGGCGGGTGGTATACTCCATGCAGAGTTGGGTGAAAAGCCACAGTCTAATCCTTTGGAGGTAGCGGCAAAGACGGAGTTTGACTATTCTCCAGCGCAGATTAAAGAACATTTAGATCAATACATCATAGGCCAAGAGTCGGCCAAACGCACCTTGGCTGTTGCGGTATACAATCACTATAAACGAATCGGCTTAGTGCCGCTTAAGGATGCTCCTGATGTGGATAAATCCAACATTGTTATTGTTGGAAATACAGGTACAGGTAAAACATTAATGGCTCGGACTATTGCCAAACTGTTAAATGTTCCATTTACCATAGTAGACGCAACAGTCCTTACCGAGGCAGGATATGTAGGTGAGGATGTAGAAAGTATATTGACGCGTTTATTGCAAGCGGCAGACTATGACTTAAGCAGAGCACAAGTAGGTATTGTCTTTATTGATGAAATAGATAAAATTGCACGAAAAGGGGATAACCCCTCCATTACCAGAGATGTCAGTGGGGAAGGCGTGCAGCAAGGCTTATTGAAACTATTGGAAGGTTCAAAGGTGAATGTGCCACCCAAAGGAGGACGCAAACACCCGGATCAGAAATACATTGAGGTAGATACTACCAATATTCTTTTTATAGCAGGTGGGGCTTTCGTTGGCATTGAGAAGAAAATTGGATCTCGATTGAATTCCGCTACATTGGGATACTCAAAGGACAGTCGAAATCATGTAGATGAAGACGAAGTGTTGAGCTACATCACCCCGTCAGATTTAAAGAGCTTTGGCCTTATTCCTGAGTTGATTGGCCGAATGCCAATTGTAACCTTTATGTCCCCATTAGACAAAAAAGCGCTTCGAGCCATTCTTACGCTTCCCAAGAACGCCTTGATTAAGCAATACCAACATCTTTTTCACATGGACGATATCAATTTGACTTTTGATGACGATGTCTACGATTACATTGTTGGAGTTGCCATTGATTACGGTCTTGGCGCTCGTGGTTTGCGAAGTGTGTGTGAAGCTATACTTACGGATCATATGTTTCATGCACCCGAGTTAAAAGAAAAAGAATTACACATTACAAAAGAATACGCGGTGAATCAGATTGATAGAAGTTCACTACGAAAAATTTCAGCATAAAAAAGCCGCTCAAGGAGCGGCTTTTTTTTACGTACCAAGACAATCTTATCTCATTGTGGTGTATACATTTTGAACGTCGTCATCTTCTTCAAGCTTTTCAATCAACTTTTCAATATCCTTAGTCTGTTGGTCATCAAGCTCTTTAGTAGTGGTGGGTATATATTCAAAACCAGATTCAACAATTTCGTGTCCTAATTCTTCAAGTCCTTTGGTAATGTTACCGTAATCGGCAAATTGTCCATATACCATGATGATTTCAGATTCTTCGCCGTCCTTCTCTTCTGTATCTTTAAAAACGTCTTCAGCCCCGTGATCAATCATTTCAAACTCTAATTCTTCCAAATCAATTTCCCCTGCGGCAATCTTAACATGGCATTTGTGCTCAAACATAAATTCAACTGAACCGGAAGTACCAAGTGATCCCTCACATTTATTGAAATAAGAACGGACATTAGCTACTGTGCGAGTATTATTGTCTGTTGCAGTTTCAACAAGAACGGCAACTCCATGTTGACCGTATCCCTCATAAATGATGGTTTTATAGTCGCTTTGGTCCTTTGACATGGCCTTTTTGATGGCGCGCTCCACATTATCCTTGGGCATATTGGCGGCCTTTGCGTTTTGGAGAAGCATGCGCAAGCGGTAGTTGGAATCTGGATTATCTCCGCCTTCTTTAACGGCCATGATAATATCCTTGGTGATTCTTGAGAAGGTTTTGGCCATCCCCGCCCAACGTTTAAACTTGCGTTCTTTTCTAAATTCAAATGCGCGTCCCATAAAGGTCAATTTCTTTTAATGTAGCCCAAAAATAACAACTATCGGCGAGCTTTTTTTGCCTTGCGCTCTTGTTCGACTGTCCATTTTTTGATTTCGCTTTTGCGCCCGATTTGAGCTGTTATAAAATCTCGGCTTAAATCCCAACCTCTTGCAGGACTGTATTCTCTGCCGTAAAAGATGATTTGCAGGTGCAGCTTGTTCCAAAGGGACTTATCAAAGAGTCGTTTGGCGTCCTTTTCTGTTTGTTCAACGGATTTTCCATTGGAAAATCCCCATCTAAACATGAGCCGTTGAATATGTGTGTCCACTGGGAATGCGGGCACCCCAAAAGCTTGACTCATCACTACGCTAGCGGTTTTGTGACCAACACTTGGCATGGCCTCTAAGGCTTCAAAGCTTGCAGGGACTTCGCCGTTGTAAACATTCACAATAGTATTCGAGAAGGAGTGGATGCCTTTACTTTTCATAGGAACCAAACCACACGGACGAATAATGGCAGCGATTTCTTCCACAGTCATCTTAGCCATATCGTAGGGGTTATCAGCCACGGCGAAGAGTTTCGGGGTGATTTTGTTGACGCGTTCATCTGTGCATTGCGCACTGAGCACCACTGCCACAAGTAGTGTAAAAGGGTCCTTGTGGTCCAAAGGTACCGGCGTTTCCGGATAAAGTCGTTCCAATTCATCGACTACGAATTGTACTTTTTCTGCTTTGGTCATGTGGAAAACTATTTATTGCTAACAAGGGTTCTAAGGAACAAAACAAAGCTAACTTCGAGTTGTTGAGAAATAAAATCAATTCACAATGGCATTAAAAATCGGACAAAAAGCACCCGCATGGAGCGGGGTAAATCAACACGGTGAATCCATTTCATCGGATCAATATCTAGGTAAAAAAGTTATTCTTTTTTTCTATCCTAAAGCCAGTACACCCGGGTGTACTGTTGAGGCATGTAATTTCCGCGATCATTATTCAGAATTGAGTGAAAAAGGTTTTGAGGTTATAGGTGTTAGCGCAGACTCTGTCAAGCGTCAGAGTAATTTTGCGACCAAACAGAGTCTCAATTACAATTTAATTGCAGATGAAGAAAAATCCATTATTATGGCCTTTGAAGCATGGGGTTGGAAGAAATTTATGGGTAAGGAATACGAAGGTATCTACAGGCATACTTATGTAATTAATGAAGAAGGATTCATTGAACAAGTATTGGAGAAAGTAAAAACGAAAGAAGCCACCGAACAGGTGCTCGAACTTTTTCAAAATTAAATTTCTCGTCATAAATTATTAGAAAGGCTTTGAAGTTTGATTCAAAGTACTACATTTGTATAAATTCTAATATTTTTAGCATTCTAATATTATGAGCGCAGATAAAGACGCCAAACTCAAGGCACTTAAACTCACAATGGACCGTATGGATAAAGCATATGGTAAAGGAACAGTAATGAAGATGGGCGATACGCCAGTAATAGAGGTAGATTCTATTCCTACAGGATCATTGACATTAGATATTGCTCTTGGTGTAGGTGGATACCCTACAGGACGTGTGGTAGAAATTTACGGACCAGAGAGTTCGGGGAAGACGACATTAACGCTTCATGCCATTGCGGAGTGTCAGCGTAAAGGCGGTATTGCTGCGTTTATAGACGCCGAGCATGCTTTTGATCGCTTTTATGCTGAAAAGCTTGGTGTGAATACGGATGAGTTGATTGTTTCTCAGCCTGATAATGGAGAACAAGCATTGGAAATTGCCGATAATTTAGTTCGCTCAGGTGCCATTGATATTCTCATTATTGATTCTGTTGCTGCGTTAACGCCTAAGGCAGAAATAGAAGGTGAAATGGGGGATGCACGCGTTGGTCTTCAAGCTAGATTGATGTCTCAGGCCTTGCGAAAACTTACCGGTACTATTAGCAAAACCAATTGTACATGTGTTTTTATCAATCAGCTGCGCGAGAAAATAGGCGTAATGTTTGGTAATCCGGAGACAACTACTGGTGGTAATGCGCTCAAATTTTATAGTTCTGTGCGCTTAGATATTCGCAGATCAACTCAAATCAAAGACGGTGATAAAGTAATTGGCAACAGAACGCGGGTCAAGGTGGTGAAAAACAAGGTTGCGCCGCCTTTCCGTTTGGCGGAATTTGACATCATGTACGGTCTAGGTATATCAAAAGCGGGAGAGTTGATTGATTTGGGTGTTGAACATGATATTTTAACCAAAAGCGGTTCATGGTTCAGTTATGGAGAAACGCGCTTGGGTCAAGGTCGTGATACAGTGAAACAATTGTTCATTGATAACCCTGAACTTGCTGATGAAGTAGAAGCTAAGATTAAGGCTGTGTTATCGGATTCTGAATAAAGCGAATCTATAACCAAAAACTAAAAAAAGGCGCTGATTATCAGCGCCTTTTGTTATTAAAATGTTCATATAAACTTAAAACGGCAAAGCACAAAATGGAAACAGGCTTGTTACTTTCGTAATGAATAACCATTTCAAATTACAAACAATGAAAAAAGCTTTACTAATTGTAGGTGCATTATTCACAGGTGCATCTGCTTACGCTCAGGAGGCTGCTGCAGATTCTTTATTCAACATGTTGGATGAGATTACAGTAACTTCCAATGTAATTGATATTGCTAAGGAGCGAGAAACTCCCATAGCGGTTTCAACGATTTCGCCTGCTGAAATTTCTTTAAAAGTGGGGAACCTTGAATTTGTGGAAGTCATGAATAACACACCTGGTGTCTATGCAACTAAGCAAGGTGGTGGTTACGGTGATTCTCGTTTATCACTTCGTGGATTCGATCAAAGAAACACTTCTTTCTTGATTAACGGTCAGCCGGTAAACGATATGGAGAACGGTTGGGTGTATTGGTCAAACTGGCAAGGTCTTTCGGATGTTGCTTCTGGAATCCAGATTCAACGCGGTCTAGGTGCTTCTCGCTTAGCAGTTCCATCGGTGGGTGGTACGGTAAGTATTTTTACCAAAGCTGCAGAACTCAAAGAAGGGGGTTCGTTCTCTCAGTCCGCAGGTAACGACGGATATTTTAAAACTACAGCATCTTACAATTCAGGTAAGAATGAAGCAGGTTGGGCTTCTTCAGTTCTTATTTCGCGTTGGATGGGTAACGGTTACATCAACCAAACGCAGGGTGAGGGGTACAACTACTTTGCTGCCGTTGGTTATAACCCAGAAGGATCTGCGCACAGCATGAATGCAAGTTTCATTGGTGCAGGTCAATGGCACCATCAACGTGATGTATGGGTAAGTATTCGTGACTACCAGTATTTCACAAAAGACAATGGCTTTAAAGGTGATGGAGGTGAAATCAATCGCCGTTGGAATACTAATGGAGGTACAATGACTGATGAAGATGGCAATGTGGACGAATTCTCTATGCGTCGTAACTTTTATAATAAGCCGCTTGCCACGTTTAACTGGGATTGGGATATTGCTAAAAACATCAAGCTAGCAACCTCTGTGTACGGCTCCGCCGGTCGTGGTGGAGGTACAGGTCCACGTGGAAATTACTTCCGCAACAGTGATATGAATGTTCTTCCATACCGTAAAGACTTGTACGAGCATTGGATGGAAGACAGCACGGGCATTGCTTCAAGAAATGCGGACGGAACTATAGACTTTGATAATATAGTTTCATTAAATGAAAGCACTACCGATCCATATACAGGTGAAATCTCTGATTTTAATGGTCAACTTATCGGTTCTAACGGATTCCGTGATAGTAACGTGAATCGTGCCGTAATGGTTAGACGTGCTTCTATGAACTCGCACAACTGGATTGGTGCTATTTCTAATCTGGAAATCACTCAAGGTAAAATGACCTATTCAGTAGGTATAGACTTAAGAAATTATACGGGCTACCACTACCGTGCTATGAATGACTTGATGGGTCTAGACGGCTATTACTCTACGGGTAATGATAACGAAAACGGACGCATTGTTAATACAACCATTGAAGCATCTCCATTTAATAATACAGGTATTGCAGGTCCAAAAATTGATTACTACAACATTGGTAAAGTAGGATGGCAAGGCTTGAACGGTATGGCTGAATACAATGACAACGGTCGTTTGACGGCAGTTGTTCAAGCTGGTGTGAGTAATCAAAGTTTCCAGCGTATAGATTACTTTGATCAAGCGAATAACCCTGTTTCTGAAGTCAGCAGCTTGTTAGGGGGCTATGCAAAAGGTGGTGCGAACTATAACATAGACGAGCAATCAAACGTATTTATGAATGCAGGTTACATTTCTCGTCAGCCAAACTTTGACGGCGTGTTCCCGGGGTATGCCAATGACATCAACCCGGATCTTCAAAACGAAGAAATCATTTCGTTTGAGTTGGGTTACGGCTACCGTACGAGTAACTTATCTTTCAACGTAAATGCCTATGCAACGAACTGGGGTAACCGATTTATCTCTCAGTCGTTCATCAATGCAAATGGTGCAGAGGGAACGGCTCAGTTCAAAAACATTGATGTACAGCACAACGGTATTGAATTTGAGGGAACGTATCTAGCCACTAGCGACTTGACTATTAAAGGGATGGTTTCTTTGGGTGATTGGAGATATACTAAGGATTTTGAGTCTACGCTGTTTGATGATAATCAAAATGAAATTGGTACTGGTATTCTTTACGTTGCTGGTGCTCGTGTTGGCGATGCTGCTCAAACTACCGCAGTATTAAATGCAGACTACAAAATCAATAAAACGTCTAGTGTAGACTTAAATTTCCGTTATGTTGACGGTCTATACGCCGATTGGGGTGTGGTTGACTCAGATTTCAAAGACGAAGACAATGCAGGTGCCGTCAAGCTTCCAGCTTATAGTCTAATTGATTTAGGTTTTACAACTCGTTTTGACTTGTTTGGTAATGCGGCTTCATTCCGCTTCAACGTGAACAACTTGTTGGATGCAGTTTATATTGCTGAATCTAATACAAACATTCACGCGAGTGCAGATGAGACTCAGAACTGGAACGGTATCAATACAGCTAACTCTGTTTGGTTCGGTTTTGGTCGTACTTGGAACGCTTCATTGCGTTACAACTTCTAAGAATTGATTTATTGATTCTCTGCCCCGCCGCTTGGCGGGGCTTTTTTTTTGCCTCATTTTTGAACTATGAATTGGATTCAAATACGTAAGACCTTATTTGTAATTTTTGCCCTAAATGTGGTCTTAGGGTGTTCAAATACTTCAAATGAAAATGATTCTGTGCTCATACCTGAAGTTAATGAGCCAGTTGCTGCCATAAACAAGGGTCGCGCTACTTTGGACAGTTTAAATGCTCTCATCATTGCCAATCCTAATGATTTAGATGTTTTAGAATCTAGGGCCGCGTTGTATCTAGGAGCTAGGAATTTAGCCTATGCTAAAGCAGATATAGATGCCGTTTTGGCTGTAGATAGCAATCGCTTACGTGCGCTTGAAATCTTGGGTGATCTAGGATTTGCTACAAACATTACAAGAGAGAGTAGGGATGCATGGCAAAAGTGTATGCGTTTGGACCCTTCTTATGTGCCTTGCCGATTAAAAATGGCCCAGCTTTATCATGTAGTTACTGAATTTGAAAAGAGCGCTGAACTTGTAGATGGCGTATTGAATTTAGAACCAAAGAACCCTGAAGCACATTTCTTGAAAGGCTTACTCATGAGAGATGCTCTAGGTGATACTGCACGTGCACTTCAATGGTTTCAAAAAGCTATAGATATTGCGCCAGATTATGTGGAGGCAATAGATATGTGTGGTGTACTCTACAGTGCACTAGACAATCCTTTAGCTGTTGCTTACTATGATAGATTGATTGCATTAGATTCTTTAAATAAATTAAGTTTCTATAACAGAGGTATGTATTACCTAAAGAATCAGCAGTGGAATGGAGCAATAGAGGATTTTACTGCATGTACAAAGTTGGACCCCGCAGATATTGAAAGTTTTTTCAATCTTGGGTATATACATCTTCAATTAGATTTAAGAAGAGAAGCCATAGGTTATTTCAATCAGGCGTTGTCTATTCAGCCCATAAATCACCGTGCACTCTATGGGCGCGGTTACGCCTTTGAACTTTTAGGGGACATAACTAACGCAGAAAAAGATTACAGAGAGGCCTTAAGCTACAACCCAGACCATGAGGGTTCACGTCAAGGGATAATGCGCATTCAGCGAGCTAATTCTCAGGTACTTGCGAATTAAAAAACGAGCTCATCAAACTTGTTTGGATAATCCGAAATAATTCCGTCTACGCCCATATCAAGTAGACGTTGCATATCATCTAATTCATTTACTGTCCAAGGAATGATGCTTATGCGCCTAAAGTGGCACCAACGAATCATTTCCAATGTCACCGTTTCAAAGTTGGGGCTATATATATCTGCAGGAAACCCAAGTCTATCCATAGCTTCCGCTGGATCTGTTATGTTTTCTGTTAGTAGACATAGTTTGATTCCAAGGTGAAGTTTACGCAGTTCACGCAGTGTTCTGTAATCAAAACTTTGAATGGTTACTTTATTGTAAAGGTCTGCTTCGGGGTACCTCTTGGCGGCTTCTTCTAGTTTTGTTGCAATAATTGCCGCGAATTCTTTGGGTTTAGGATGAAATACGTTGTCACCAGATGGCTTTGATTTTGTTTCAATATTTAAGTTTGGCCATCGTCCTTTCTCATGCAATAAATCAAACAGTTCACTCAGGGTAGGTTTGTAAGTGACTATAGCCTTTTGGTCAGTAAACCTAGGGTTGCCTTTACTCCCGCAATCAAACGACTGAATCTCTTCTGTAGTCATATTATAGAGGTTGAAATTCATTGGGTCGGTGGTGAGTGCAAACGCACAAATCTCATGATTGAGCCATGGCTCGTGAGAGATGATCAGATTCTTATCATAACTGACCACGACATCTAGTTCGAGCGTGGTCAATTTCTCAATGCTCAAGGCATAGTCAAATCCTTCGAGGCTATTTTCTGGAAATAAGCCCCGCGCACCTCGATGCCCTTGGAAATCAATCTTTCTTTCCGGTTTGTTGCAGCTAAAAATGGTCAATAGCAGCACAAAAACAAGAAGTAGGCGGTTATACTTGATATTCAGTAATTTCATAGACCTTTAATGAGTCTCTAAAATAAACAACCCAATGCGACAAAAGGTAATCATAGGCCTTAGTTTTGTAGCCTTTATGACACAATGCACCATGAAAGAAACCCCAAATACAGGCGAGCCAATTGCTAAAGAGGTAGCGCATGAAATGACCATTCATGGCGATACTCGAAATGACGAATATTACTGGATGCGCGATCGTGACAATCCAGAAGTCATAGACTATTTGAACGCAGAAAATGCCTACCGAGAAAAAATCATGAAGGGAACCGAAAACCTTCAGGACCGTCTTTATGATGAAATTGTTGGGCGTATCAAGAAGGATGATAGTTCCGTTCCCTATCTGTTGGATGGTTATTACTACTACACACGGTTTGAAGGTGATAAAGAATATCCTTTGTACTGCAGAAAGAAAGGGTCGCTAGAGGCAGAAGAAGAGGTCATGCTAAATGTGAATGATATGGCGGAAGGCCACGCTTATTATCAAGTTGCAGGTTTAAGTATTCACCCAAATAAGCAAAAAATAGCTTTTGGTGAAGACACCGTAAGCCGTCGTATTTATACCATTTATACCAAAGACTTAATCACTGGTGAAATCACCCAAGTAACAGAAGGCGAATGTACAGGCGGATCCACTTGGAGCGCAGATGGAAATTATTTGTTCTACACCGTAAAGGACTTGGAAACTCTTCGTAGCAACACCATCAAACGTTGGAGTGCGGTAGATAATTCTACAAAAACCATTTTCGTAGAGGAGGATGAAACTTTTTCATGTTTTGTATACAAGAGTAGGAGTAGGAAATATCTAATGATAGGTTCTTCTTCCACTATGTCAGACGAACATAGATTTTTAGCGGCGGACAATCCCACAGGTGAGTTTTCTATCATTCAGCCGCGTGAAAGAGGTTTGGAATACAGCACAAGCCATTTTGGTGATCATTTTTACATCCGCACCAATGCAGATGGCGCGACTAATTTTAAGTTAATGAAGGCACCGGTAGAGGCACCTTCAAAGGAGAATTGGACCGATGTGCTTCCGCACGATGAGAACGTACTTTTCTCAGATATGGAGCTGTTTGAAGATTATCTTGTTACCGAGGAGCGTTCGAACGGATTAGTCCGTATTCGTATCCAACCGTGGGGCGGCGAAGCCTATTACCTGCCTTTTGAAGAGGAGACCTATACCGCCTACGTAGGTAATAATCCTAGTTTTAACCAGAAGCATCTTCGCTACGGCTATACTTCACTTACTACGCCAGGAAGCGTTATTGATTATGATTTTGCGACGGGTGAGAAAACAGTTCGCAAGGAGCAAGAAGTACTAGGCGGTTATGACAAGTCCAAATATGAAACCAAGCGCATTTGGGCTACAGCTAATGACGGCAAGAAAGTAGCCATGTCCATTGTGTACCGTAAGGATTTAATCCGTGAGGACGGACCTAATCCGACTTTGCTTTACGGCTATGGTTCCTACGGATATACTATTGACCCTTCATTCTCTACGGTACGTCTAAGTCTATTGGATCGAGGCTTTGTATACGCTATTGCACACATCCGCGGTTCGCAGTATATGGGCCGGCCGTGGTACGAGGACGGCAAGATGTTTAACAAGATCAATACCTTCACAGACTTTATCGCTTGCGGCGATGCATTGGTTGGACAAGGTTATGCAACGCCTGAGACGCTTATGGCTATGGGTGGTTCTGCCGGTGGTTTATTGATGGGTGCAGTGGTAAACATGCGTCCAGATTTATTCCGAGGCGTAATTGCAGCGGTTCCGTTTGTTGATGTGGTAACTACGATGTTGGATGAATCCATCCCGCTGACTACTGGTGAGTTCGACGAATGGGGTAATCCTAAGAATAAAGACAGTTACGAGTACATGCTTTCTTACAGTCCGTACGATCAGGTAAAGGCGCAAGATTATCCTGCCTTGTTAATCACAACTGGGTTACACGACAGTCAAGTCCAATATTGGGAGCCTGCCAAGTGGATGGCGCGTTTGCGTAAGATGCGCACAAATAAAGATGAAGTCCTTTTGATGTATTGTAACATGGAAACTGGACACGGTGGTGCCTCGGGCCGATTCGAAGCGCTCAAAGAGACGGCCATGGAATATGCTTTCTTCTTGGACTTAATGGGTATTAAATCATGAGTATAGTTATTGAAAATCTTACCAAGATTTACGGTACTCAAAAAGCCTTAAATGGAGTAAGTATGACTATCGAGTCGGGGCAGATTACCGGTTTGCTTGGTCCAAACGGTGCTGGGAAAAGTACACTGATGAAAATTATAACAGGTTCTGTTATCCCGGATGAGGGCAGCGTTGTTGTGAATGGTTTAGACGTCGGGAAAGAACCGCTGAAAGTACAGCGAACATTGGGTTATTTGCCTGAACACAATCCTCAATATCTAGACTTGTATGTAAAAGAATACTTATCCTATGTAGCCTCTATTTATAGAGTAAATAAGGGACGAATAGATGAAGTAATCGGCATGGTAGTTTTAGGTGCTGAGCAGCACAAAAAGATTGGCGCACTTTCAAAAGGATACCGCCAGCGCGTTGGTCTAGCTGCAGCTTTAATACCGGATCCGGAAGTTCTGATTTTAGACGAACCTACCACCGGTTTAGACCCTGCGCAACTACAAGAAATTCGTGGATTACTTAAGGATGTAGCTCAACATAAAACCGTATTGTTTTCAACTCATATCATGCAGGAGGTGGTTGAGCTTTGCTCGGAATGCGTTCTGTTAAGTAAAGGAAAAATAAAAAAGCAATTGACTAGAAATGAGATTGAAAGAGGTGCATCTTCCCTTGAGAACCAATTTTCTTCTTTAATCGCATAGGCTAAAGGTTGCGCAGTTGATGCAATCGCCCTATATTTGCCGTCCTATTAGCGCGGAGTGGAGCAGTTGGTAGCTCGTCGGGCTCATAACCCGAAGGTCGTAGGTT